>CAZSJH010000169.1:0-3643 GCA_964607105.1 uncultured Rikenellaceae bacterium
AGAACTGTCCTGATGAGTATAGTTATCTGAAGATGCTGGAAAAGAACCGTTATGCCACAGCATTACACTATGTGTCAACATTACGCATAATTATAGAAAGAGAATTTCCGGACGAAGACTAAAATTGAAATACCTGAGAATCCTTATCAAATAGTTATAACCGTTGGTCAAAATAAGCTTTTCACCAGTAAATATATTGAACTGGGATAACTAACTAATTATCGCACTGATATTCTGCATTTTAAAACAAGAATAATAACCAGACTTCCCTGGATTTTGCCGGGTTCCTGGTCAAAATCCTTTATTTTTTGACGAATAAACAAATTAATTATATAAACATTATATATTTGTTGATTTTTGAAGGAATTACTTAGACCAACAAGTCTCAAAACTGTATGAATATCCCATTTACAGAGCATTTGCGGTTTGCGTGTAAAAATTTTACACCATACCTTTACTTATGGATTATAAGAACAGAAAGAAGGCATATCATAAATTGGCTCAGGCTATGGTTGAAAATGAAGGATATATTGAAGAAGATGGCAAAGAATGGTGGCAGGCATCACCACATCCTGATGTATACTATGGAGAAAAAGAGATTGATGTTCCAGCTCACCGTAAAGAAACCGCATGGGGTGGATGTCTTGATGGTGTAGGTGACGCGTGGTGGCACTATCTTCAGATTGATGAAATTAGAGATCCGGTAAGCGGTAAGCTTCATCCTGTAGCATCAACAGAAACAATATGGGCAGACCAGTATATAGATGTGGGTACTGTTACTTATGACCCTCGCTCAGGTACAATAAGGCTTAATCTGAAAAGCGGATGGCAATTACAGAATATCCCGGAGCCCGTAAAAATCCAGGGATATGATGTACTACCTGAAAGGACACCCCGGACCGGATCATTTAATACCTATAAGGGGAAAGAAACAACTGTGAAAGTAAATCCCTATAGCTACTACGCCATACACCTTGATTTGCACTTCTGTAGCTAAAATATCATTAAATTTCACTTCTTATTTCGTAACTTTCTTTGTTTCTATCTTACGAAGAATAAATATTTATATGCAATTTTGTCTGCCAGATAAATAATTAGAATGAGGTAATATTGTATAATAAGCCATAATTCTAAATCATTATAACAAGATGAAAAAACTTCTTTTATCGATCTCAGCAATTCTCCTTATGAGTTTGACCGCAATGTGTCAACAGTCCCTGATTGGAGGCCAGCAAATAACTTCACCGGAAATAAATGATGATAATACGGTTACTTTCCGTGTTGAAGCTCCGAAAGCCACTGAGGTGAAAATTTCAGGTGACTGGATGCCGGCAGAAGGATGGCTGCCCGGGTCAAAAACAATGGAAAAAGGTGATAAAGGAATATGGACTTATACTTCTGAACCTCTCGATCCTGAATTATACAGCTATACATTCATAATAGATGACGTTCGTACTATTGACCCAAATAATGCCTTTGTAGTGCGCGATATTGCCTCACTGATGAATATATTCATAATAGGTGGCGGCAAAGGAGATCTTTACAGTGTAAATGATGTGCCCCATGGCACTGTTACCCGTCGCTGGTATGATTCACCTGGACTTGGCCGAGACAGGCTTATGACCATTTATACACCCCCGGGCTACGAAAATAGCGGAATAAAGTATCCTGTCCTGTACCTCCTGCATGGTGCGGGAGGAGATGAAGAAGCATGGATAACCTTAGGTCGCACAGCGCAGATAATGGATAACCTTATAGCTTTGGGTGAAGCAGAACCTATGATAGTGATAATGCCTAATGGTAACGTTATCCAGGAAGCTGCACCGGGAGAAGGTAGCCAGGGCTTCTATAAACCACAATTTATGGTGCCTAATACAATGGACGGCCAGTATGAAGCCAGTTTCCCAGATATTATAAATTTCGTTGAGAGTAATTACCGGGTAGAAACAAATAAAGCACACCGCGCTATTGCCGGATTGTCTATGGGTGGATTCCACTCATTGCATATTTCCAGGTATTATCCTGATATGTTCGATTATGTAGGATTATTCTCGGCTGCAATCCTGCCAAATCAGGATGTGTCACATGAAGTATACCATGATATAGACGGCACACTAAAAAGACAAAAAGAGAATGGCTATAAACTATACTGGATCGGTATGGGTAAAACCGACTTTCTTTATCAGGCAGGTGCCGATTACCGCGCTAAACTTGACAGTATAGGTATGGAATATGTTTACCGTGAATCTGATGGCGGACATATATGGAAGAACTGGAGAGTCTACCTGACTGAGTTTGTGTCGCTAATTTTTGATTAGCAATAAATTGGCCTGCAAAATCCTCTGCTACGGTGAAATGTTATGGGATGCATTTCCTGATGAGGCGGTTCCGGGAGGTGCTTTAGTTTGCCTGCCGCCTGGGGGCATGGAACCTGAAACCTGAAACCTGAAACCTGAAACATCTATATCATCTCCAGGTTACTCCTGGCTGCAGCAAGCAACGGACGTGTCCATACCCCATATTTACAGGCCTGTTCGCAATAACCTTCACAGTCAATGCATAAAGCGGAGGGTTTCTGTAAATCCAGCCTGGCATACTTGGTCATAGCCCTTTTTTCCTGCTTTTTCACACTGAAATAATAATTATACCGCAGGATCTTGTTTACCGGGATATGATACGGACATGCAGCCTCACAATCATTACAGCCGATGCGGCATACCGTATGACCCAGATATCTGTGAAATCCTCCGAGCAATGATCTGTCATCTGCAGTAAGCTTCTGGCCCGACAGCCGCAGGATATTTTCGATATCTTCAAAATTCTGGAAGTCCCAGAGGGTAGTATGTGCCCGGGGGTTTGATAAAACATATTTTGAAGCTGCTTCTTTCAATTTTCCTTCGCCGCTTATGCTGAATCTGGCAAAGAAATTATTCGCCTGCTCGTCCATTATTTTGTATTTATCATAATAAGCCTGTAGAAAAACATCAGCTTCCTTCCCTTCTTCAGCCATCCTTTCCATCCTGCTTTCGAAGATGTTAAAGATATGTATAGGATTTGATTTCATTATCATCGTGGCTATACCCTTCGCATCACATTCATCAAGTATTTTTTCGGCAATATCTGCATTCGCAAAATTGTATGCAAGAAGGATAACATCAAAACGACCGTCTTCAATAGCAGACATCAGGATTGTATCAAGACTTTCTTCAGTATCAATAGCCCAGTTATTACCGTGGCACGACACTCCAACATGCCTTACCCTGCCCTCAGCTTTCAACTGTTCCATTGCTGAATGAAAAGCCTCATCCTTTAATATTGCAGAATTCTCGGCAGAATGAATTTGCATACAGTCAATATAATCGGTCTGAAGCCTTTCCATAGCCTGGTATGAACGTTCAAGAACTTCCTTTTTAGAGGGAAACTCCTTTTCCGTATACAGCTTGCTGTTTATGAAAATCTTGCTTCGGTCAAAATCCTGCATGACAGTTCCAATTATTCTTTCACTATTGCCGTTCATATAGGTCTCACCGGTATCAATCAGGTTCACACCGCTTTCCAGTAAGGCCCTCAGGACAGCTTCATTCCCCGGTGCCCCGCTGCTGAAGTCCGATACCATGAAGCCTGTACTTCCAAACTTACGGTA
>CAZSJH010000169.1:3743-6696 GCA_964607105.1 uncultured Rikenellaceae bacterium
CTTTCGTTAACCTCTGCTCTGTCTGGCTCCTCGCTAAATTAGCCCACCGGGCTAATTATTAACGCTCGGCCCTCTTTCGTCTTTCGCCTTTTGTCTTAATAACTTTTATCCATTTTACCAACAGTTACCCTCATTGTATTGACTCTCTTACTATAATAAATTATACCTGCCAGGCTATCTGGTAGTTCCAACACAACATGATAAAAACTGTCATATCCCGGTTGCCACAGTGTAACAGCACTTATATCCGGGTACTTTTTTACTACCAGACGAACATTACTCCTGGCCAGGTCAAAATTGTATGAATCCGGTAAGCCTATCAGGGTATTTTTTACGAGTCCGCCCTCTTTAAGGGTCTCCCATGTGTCATTTTTCAGATAACCATCTGACTTCTCGAGAAGATCATTAACCAGTAAATTGCAGTATTTATCTATCAATGCCCTTTCATCTTCCTGTGCATAAGCTGCAAAAGTTGTTATTATTAATGCAAATATTATGAGTGCCTTCTTCAACTTTGATGTCTTTGCCCCGCAAAATACAAAATCATGTAAAATGTTTTAACTGATCTCCGGATAGGTTATGAGCAAAATATACTAATTTTGAACAGTAATTGAATATTTAATATTAATAAAACCTAATAATGTGAAACTGACTTTTACTATCAAAGCAATAGCTTTATTACTGGCAATGTCAGTTCTTTTTGCCAGTTGTGCAAGTACAACCATTATCCAGTCAGATCCATCGGGAGCAAAATTGTATCTCAATGGTGAAGCTGTGGGAGAAACTCCCTACATGCATACTGATACAAAAATTATCGGAAGTACAAACACAGTCCGCTTAACCATGGACGGTTATGAAGATTTCATTGGCAGTTTTTCAAGGGATGAAGAAGTGGATATCGGAGCTGTCGTTGGTGGCATCTTTTTCCTTTTCCCCTTCCTGTGGACAATGAAATATAAGCCATTCCACACTTACGAGTTACAGAGAAAGTAGAAAGTCCGGGCTTAACCTCCTTTCTATTTGCAAATAATAAAGTAGAGGCGCCAGGTCTGGCGCCTCTACTTTATTATTTAATTTTCTTAAATTTAGACATCTCAACATAAAACCTATGTCTTCAAAACCTAATTTATTCAAAAGATTCTGGCAGGAAGTTAAGAGGCGTAAAGTACACAGGGTCCTGGCAATATATGCCGGAACTGCCTTTATTATACTTGAAGCCACTGATATTATTTTTCCAAGGCTTGGGCTCCCGGACTGGTCCGTAAACCTGGTTTTATACCTGCTTATTCTCGGAGCCATTATTACTGTTATTATTTCCTGGATTTATGACATCACACCCGCCGGAATAGTCAAAACTGACACCCTGGAATCAGGCGAATGGGATGGGGTTATTGATCAAAAGACTCAAAAAAGACAGAAAACCAGCAATACTATAATAGCTGTTCTGATAATAGTCGTCGGAATACTTCTGTATCCAAAGATATTCAAGAGAGATACATCTCCACTCGGCGGGGTACAAAAAAGTTCAATTGCTGTCCTTCCACTTAAGATTATCGGGGATCAGCCGGACCTGAATTTCCTGGCAAGTGGCCTCGTCGAAACCCTGACTTACATGCTGACAAAGATCGGTAATTCACAGCAGATATTCTCAGTAATCCCCGCCAGTGAGGTTGTGGAGTTTATTACTGCAAGCGAGGCCAGAAAAAGGTTTGGTGCAACCATGGTTATATCAGGAAGTATTCAGATGGAAGGGAATACGGGTAGAATTATCCTGAATCTGATTAATACAAAAAAACAACAACTCTTAAAATCAGAAAAACTGGATTATAGAAAAGAAAACAACTTTATCCTGCAGGATGAAGCTATTAAAGTAATAGTAGGCATGTTAGGATTGGATATAAATTCTTTGGTTAAGAGCCAGATTACTAAAACCGGATCTGACTCTTTTGAAGCAAACGAGCTTTATTTAATCGGTAGAGGGATACTTCGTGAAGGAATAGAAAGAGTGGAGGATTTAGATGCTGCAATTGACCTGTTTAACCTGTCAATAAAAAAAGATACTGCTTTCGCCCTTGCATATAGCGGGATTGCAGCTGCTAATATTCTCAAATATCAATTTACATATGTTCCCGAGTATATTGATGAAGCATTGGATTATAGTCTCAGAGCAGTAAATATGGATGAAGATGACCCGGAAATTTTAAGAACCTACGCAGGTGCTCTCGTTGAAAAAGGAGAATACACGGCTGCCGACAGCTTATACCATTTAGCAATAAAAATTGATTCATTGAATCCAAGGCTATATTCTGACCTTGGTTATTTCTTCAGTATTCAGGGGAAACCTGAAATTGCTGAAGAAAATTATCTTAAAGCTGTTAAACTTAACCCGGAAAATTATGTGTCAATTTATGAGCTTGCAGCATTTTATTACTCTGAGAACAGGTTTGAAGATGCTATCAGGGAAATGAAAAATGCAGTTGAACTGGCACCCGGTCATCTTACAATTCTCTATGGCCTGGGAGCATGCTATTTTGGTACTGGCAATATTGATGAAGCACTGAAAACGTTCCAAAAAATCAATGATATTGACAGTACACAGTCACATATTCTTCAAAATCTCGGTTCCTGCTACTTCTATAAAGGAGATTATGAGCCTGCATCCCTTTATTACACCAAGGCTATAAAATACAATCCCGAAAATTATGCTCTCTATGGTCTGGCCGGATGGGCTTATTATGCAATGGAGGAAAAAGAACAGGCTGATGCATATTTCAGAAATGCAATTTTACGTGCCCAGGAGAATCCGGAATATCATTATGATCGCAGCATTGCTACCTATTATGGACTTATGGGTATGACAGATTCGTCTTATTACTACTTAAACAAATGTGATATCTCTGATGATCCCCTGGATCAGGATATAGATCGAGGTGAATACGATCTGCACGAGAAA
>CAZSJH010000170.1:0-6623 GCA_964607105.1 uncultured Rikenellaceae bacterium
TAGGATTTACCGTGTTTAAAAGAAACAGGTTTGTAACCATCAAAACCAGGGACGACTTAAAGAAACTTAATGATGAGTTTGAAGACTATCGCCAGACTTCCAGGCTGGCCCGTGAAAAAATGACCATGGATCATTTCAAAGAAATAAAAAAGCTGAAGGAAGATTGATTCTCCTGGGAACAGGCTATGAGCTCCTTCTCACTTCATCCACCTTCTTAATTTAGTTGTTTAAAAGTATAGAAAAACTCAACAGCCCCGAGGTATCGGGGCGCTCAAAAGTGAATGCTTCAGCATGAGTACTCAACCTTCTCAACCTGTTAATCTTCCCCGATTCAACGATTTAACAATTGGCTTCGCCGAACTCGCAAGCTTCGCTTGCCTTCGGCAAACTCACCCTGCTCGGTTCAATCCCGAATCTTCGATTCGAGGATCCTCGAAAAGCAAGGCTTTTCGGGACAATTCATCAGAACTTCTAAACCCCTAAACATATTTAATAAAGAATGAATATTTTTACATCTAGAAAATAAAACATCTTAAAACGAAATAAAATGAACAACAAAATAAAATGGCTTTTTGGCATAGTGGCACTGCTGTTTCTGGCAGCCTGTACGCCAAAAACACCTACCGACCTGACGCAAACCAGTTTTATTCCCCAACCCGCAAGTGTTACTGCCACCGGCGATGCTTATAAAGTATCTGCTTCAACGGTGATTTATTTTCAGGCTGGAGTGGAAGGATTGGAACATACCGCCGTGTACCTGGCAGGGCAATTGATCGAGATTTCAGGGCTGACTATCAGTGTCCAGGCTGCAGAAAAGGTTCCATCCAGAGGAATTTACCTTGAAATAACCGGCAACGATGTCGAACTGGGCAACGAAGGGTATGAACTGAACATCGGCAAGAAACTGGTGACCATTAAAGCCGGTTCAGAGGCTGGTTGTTTTTATGGTGCTCAAACACTGCTGCAAACCCTTCCGGTAAAAGCTGCTGACGGTGAAGCACTGACCATTGCCACAGGCACGGCACGTGATTACCCGGAATATGCTTATCGCGGTACCATGCTCGATGTGGCACGCCATTTTTTCAGTGTTGAGGATGTTAAGAGGGTGATCGATTTGCTGGCTGTTTATAAAATGAACGCACTGCACCTGCACCTTTCCGATGACCAGGGCTGGCGCATCGAGATCAAGTCGTGGCCCATGCTCACCGAAATAGGAGGCAGCACAGAAGTGGGAGGTGGCGAAGGTGGATTCTACACGCAGGAAGATTATGCAGAAATTGTTGATTATGCACAGGAGCGACACATTACCATTATTCCGGAAATAGATATGCCGGGACATACCAATGCTGCCCTGGCATCGTATGCCGAACTGAACTGCGATGGCAAAGCCCGGAAATTGTACACCGGGACCGATGTGGGCTTCAGTACCCTTTGTACCGACAAGGATATTACGTACCGGTTTGTGGAAGATGTAGTGAGTGAGATTGCAGCACTTACGCCCGGACCATGGTTTCACGTTGGCGGCGATGAATCCCATGTGACAGCACACGACGACTATGTTTATTTTGTTAACAGGGTGCAGGAAATTGTGGTGAAGTATGGTAAGAAAATATTTGGCTGGGACGAGATTGCCAATGCCAATCTGGTGGAAGGCACCACTGTTCAGTTCTGGGACGATGTTGAAAATACCACCATGGGAGTGGAAAAAGGGGCAAAAGTACTGATGTCTCCGTCAGCCCGTGCTTACCTGGATATGCATTACGACTCCACTTCACTCCTGGGCTTGCACTGGGCAGGCTACATTGAAGTGGATCACGCGTATACCTGGGATCCGGCAACGCTGGTCGAAGGAGTCACAAAAGAAAATATCCTGGGTGTGGAAGCGCCGTTGTGGACCGAAACCATTACAGATATGGACGAACTTGAATACATGGTTTTCCCGAGGCTGCCAGGTTACGCTGAAATAGGATGGACGGCCCCGGCTCTCCGGGACTGGGAAACATACAAATTACGCCTGGCTGACCACGGCAAACGGTTCGAAGACCTCAATATCGACTTTTACCGCTCGGCACTGGTGCCATGGGGCGAATACTAAGATAATGTTGAACTGTTTAATTGTTAAGTCGTTGAGTTGTTTGGTGCTCCCAGACTCAATAGTTTATACTGACGCTGCAGGCGTCAAATAATTGTAGTAAAGCGACTAACCCACAATACTGTCCGGGCTGTGCGAGGATGCAATAGCAAGCGAGTGCGGCGAGGACACTCACCGGAGCTTACAAGCTAAATACAAAGAAGGGCGCATCGAAGGGTGGTGCACTTTGCAGCTGATTGCTTTTATTAATCCAACCAGTTGTATTTTTCAAATAAAATACTGGCTTCTGTAATAATGTTTCTGAAATTCCCGGATGGCCTGTTAAATAAGCCGATGAAAAGAATTTCTTTTTCCGGGATTACCATGTAAATTGAAAGAAACCCTCCCTGACTGCCGGTGTGGTAAATATACTCTGTGTTAAAAGTACGCTGTTCCCTGAACAGGAAATCCTGGTCAAGAAACCAGGAGAAACCAATGAAAGGTTTAATACTGTCATTCCAGTTCGAAGGGTAAAATACAGTCCTGGATTTATTGGTTAATTCCTTGTTTAAAAAGATATTATGCTTAATTGCATTTTCATACTTTGCCAGTTCCGGTACAGAACTCCAAACACCACCATTACCTGCGGCAGCAAATTTTGGACATTCTCCATAATCGTACTCTTTATACACAGTACCTTCTTTTATATAGGCATGAGCAACACCTGATTGCGGGTGTGACCCGTCGGTTATGGTACTTGTAATCATTCCTGAAGGGTTGAATATATTATTGATGATATATTCCTGCCATTTCATCCCGGTGACCTGTTCAATTATTAAAGCCAGTCCGTTGAAAGCAGGATTGGAGTATTCATATTTTTCTCCCGGCTCAAAATTCAAAGCCTGAGCCCTTTTTAACGGTTCAAAATTTTCAGTGTCATTTGCTGTCAGGTAGAAAATACTATCCCCGTAATTGTCCCTGATGTCAGGTAATCCGGACGTATGGGTCAGTAAATGCTTTATTTTAACCTTTCCGGCAATCTCAGGATTATCAAAGTCCGGGAAGTATTTGTAAATACTGTCCTCCAGTGATATCCTGCTCTCCTGCACTAGTTGTAAAATTCCGTAGGCTACAAATGTTTTGGAGATAGAACCTACATTGAAAAGCGTATTAGGAGTATTCTTCTCTTTTGTTTCCAGATCAGCCAGTCCGAAACTTCTTAAATAAACAGTACTATCTTCTTTTTTAACTATAAATGAACCTCCGGGTTCATTCTCTGAAAACTCTTTTGCTAATAATGAATCAAGTTCCGTTTCCAGCATGTTTTGTGGGTGCTTTGGATTACAGGCAATCATGAATAAAATGCCACAAATGAATATAATGTGTTTCATGAGTAGATTGTTAGTCAATAAATCTGGAATACATAGGCAATTTATATCATAGTTGCAAAATTAGCAATGGTTTTAACATTTGGATTCGAACAGTTTGATGGGATGATGCGCAAACTTCGGTCTCAGGTAATTCTATTAGGGTTAAAAGACTGAAAACGCGTGGTTATTTACCATTCTCTGAGTTGTGAAGTATAAAGCTGCAATGTACTAGTTGATTTGAACCCTTTTTTCGCCACGGTAACTTCTTACATTCTGATTTTTTTTCAGGTAGGTGATTATTGCATCAGCTGTTTCAATAAAGAGCGATTGACCCGGATCGCTGTGATTGTATTTGTAAACCTGTGTCATATAGTTATTCATGGCAACCGTGTAGGTTTGATTCATGTCGAGCGGGGTTCCTCTTTCTGTCAGAAGAGCGACATCTTCAAGATTGCCGTTTGCATTCAGTTTCAGTTTTGTTTTGATCCCCGACGGATAGATGGGAAGTTCTTCGTCAATGGGGTAGGCTGCAAGCAACAAAGAATGAATTTCATTTCCGGTAAGTTTTGTTACGACCAATTCATTCCCAAACGGATCGAGCTGATAAACATTCATAATTGTGATGGGACCTTTTGCCAGATGATCGATGCGAACACCACCCGGATTTACCAATGCAATGTCGGCTTTGGCAGCATAGCGTTGTGCATCGGCCATGAAGTAACCCAGTTCTTCATGCGATGAAAAATCGTCAGTGGCTGTTGCAATCACTTCTTTCAGTGCCGGATTGTCGTTGTATTTATCAACCATGGCACGAATGGAAGGTTTTTCGTTCTTCGAGTTTTTAATATCTATGAGTTCCATTTTTCTTTGCAAGGTTCCATCACTTTTAATGGTTAATTTAATCAGAGTGCCGTATTTCAATTTATTTTCGGCTTGCGTAATCAGAATGCCATTGTGGATTTGTTCTTTTTCAACCTTCGTGTGTGAATGTCCACCGATAATCAAATCGATGCCGGCCGGCATTGTTTCGGCCAGTTGTACGTCGTTTTCAAAACCAAGGTGAGTCAGGGCAATGAAAATATCACTTTGATCTTTCAGATAAAGATATTCGGGAGCTGTTTCAAACGGAGAGCGGAAGGCAAATCCTTTTACATTTTCGGGATGCGAATCGGGAATGCCATTTTGATTGATGTGCAACAGTCCGAGAAACGCTAGTTTTAGTCCGTTGGATAACGTGATAATCTTATAGGGGTTCACCGTCATATTAAGCGAATCGTTCGTTGACATGTTGGCGCATATAAAATCGAAGTTTGCTTTGTGAGTCAGATAGCTGAATCCTTTAGGGCGTGAATCGAATTCGTGGTTTCCTACAACGCTCAGGTCAAAGCCTACAGCATTCATCAGTTCAATCATTGGTAATCCTTTTTCCGGATGCTGATCGTTCACCGGATTTCCTGTTTGATTGTCTCCCGCACCAATAAGAAGCATGTCGGGATAAATGGCCTGTAAACTATCGACGATGTAAGCAAACTTCGGAAAATTATCGATTGTTGCATGCATGTCGTTTACCGCAAAAATGATGGCTTGTTTGTCTGTAATTTCTTTCTTTCCGGTGCTGCAGGTGGAAAGAAGTCCGATTGCAAGTACTGCAAGAATCATTTTTGGGAATGAAGATGTCTTTTTGTGTTTTGTCTTAATAAAAAGGGTGTTGCCATCTGTCAGTTCTCCGTCGGAGGCAACTTTGTTTCCATAACGATCTTCGACAAGAGGGAAGTATTTGGGGATTTTTTTACCTTGTTGCGAATAATATTTCAGAATTGCATCTTTTACTTTGGCTCCCTTGTGTAGTTCAAGCGGAGTGTTGTTTACTGTGATTTTCATTTATTGAGATTTTGAGATTGAAACAAAAACATAAAATACGATTTTTTTCACTGTTATACATGCTGTTCGTTGATATTTTCGTTTTGGTGTTTGTTATTTAGATAAAAACCCAACTCTTGTTGATATAATAGGATATAAGAATCAGTAAAAATCTCGTTCAAACCTCCTGGGGTCAATCACTTTACCATCGTAATTGCAGGTAATATATGAGAAGTTTTTGCTGGTTGGAGAGTTTTTCCATGTCGCAGATAAGGTTTTCCCGGGAGTAAGAGGAGATATCAAAAAAGCCATTCGAAAGGGTTTCCTGTTTTTGCAGATGATCCAGGCAGACGAGTCCACGTGATGAGACGAGGGAAATAAAACGTAAGAATTTTTTCCTGTTAGCACGGGGATAAGCTGTTTGATCCAGCATGTTGAATATATCATGCATCAGGGATAGATAAACAGACCTGAGCCGACTGATACCGGTTGTTGTTGTAGCCAGGGTCCTTACCTTTTCCCTGTAATCCTTGTACACATCAAAAATATCATTCTCGAGCTGACCCAGTCCGCCGAGGTGATAAAGCATCCGGTGTTCGTTTTCAGTAACCTGCTCAGGGAAGGCACACCTGTAGAAGAGGAGGGAGGTGCCGCCCTTTTCCATGGTGATGTGCCTTATTTCTTCTTCCCTGATACCTGGGTCCTTTTGCTTTTTACTCAATACCTGGGCATTAAAAACCCTGTTTAAATATCCTTTTACCAGGAGTGAATTGTTCACGTCCAGCACTTTCTCATAAAACCGTATGAATAATTTTTCATGGGAGTTTCTTGCTATTTTCTCTCCCGGGTTGTTCACCAGTTCCTTTATATGGCTTTCTTCCGTATTCTTCTCATCAAAGAAATCATCAAACAGGCCCGTCAATGCCCCCATGTAAGTTAGCTTGTACCTCTCGGTATCAGTCATTTTCTTTCCCCTGAGCAGGCAGTACCCTTCACCCAGAACTGCCGGTACAGCTGATCCGTAGTAAGTAAAAATCTTTTTTAAGTCTTTTTCAGTTAAGGTGCTATCATTATCCTTTTTTATCTCCCGGATATCAATAGCAAGGGTTTTATTGATGAATTCCTTCTGTTTCTTCAGGTTTACGCGTAAATTTCTTATCAGCATCGGAATCAAAGTTAATCTTTCAGGTATTCGTTGAACTCTTCACTGATATGTGTATTGAACCATTTATCAATAATTGATTTTCTGAATCTCCATTCTTTACCAAGTTTTGCAGCTGGTATTTTCTTATTCTGAGCCCAGGTATATATTGTCTGAGGTT
>CAZSJH010000171.1:0-6504 GCA_964607105.1 uncultured Rikenellaceae bacterium
TCACCTTGCTACCAGCACAACATACCCCCATCCATCCAGCACAAAAACACCTTCACCGCTGATACTCAACGTATCCCCGCTGAAATAATCAATATAATCACCTGCAATATTAGCACTCACAACGAACTCCGCAGCCTCGTCATCAAAATTGATAATGCTGACAACACGATTATCATCTCTGGTCATGAAATAGGCATACACGTCATCATCTCCGGTAACCCCTAAAGTGTTAAAATCACCCCCAAACTTCCCGTTATACAGTGCAGGGTTTTCCTCTTTCAGTGTGTTCAGTGAAGTATAAAATTCGCGCAGGTAAGAATCATGCCATTCTATCGGGTCCCTCTCAAAAAATTTGAGTCTCTTGTTAAGGCCCGCTTCCTGGCCGTTATATATCAGCGGTACCCCAGGGATGGTATATATAAACACAGCAAATGCCTCTTGTGCATCACCAAGCCTCTCTTCTATAGTTCCGGCCCATGAATTCTCATCGTGGTTGGTAATAAACCTTAGCCTGCCTGCATGCTCGGGGTACTTTTCAAATTCTCTCATAAGTGCTTCATGGAGGACTGAAGCCTCAGCCTCACCCTGTGCCACCTGGTTCATCAGGTGATGAAGTTCCCATGAATAGTTTATATCATAACCGTTATCAAAAAATTCCACCCTGTCCTCGTTCTCGGCAAGCATCAGCACGGGTTTTACCTTATCCATCTCGAGGCGTGCCTTCAGCCAGAAATCAGCAGGTGTCACATGCGGATGGTCAACCCTGAATCCATCAATGCCTATGTCCCTCACCCAGTAAAGCAGGGCATCCTTCATATATTCCTGCAGACCCGTACTGCTCCAGTCAAACTGTATCACATCAGTCCAGTCATAGGGGGAAACAAAGTTACCTGCCGAGTCCTGTGCATACCAGTCGGGATGCTCCTCTGCCAGGTGATTGTCCCATGATGAATGGTTGGGAACCCAGTCCATCATTACATGCATACCCGCATCATGTATCTTGTTAACCAGCGATTTGAAATCCTCTATGGTGCCGAACTCCGGGTTAACATCCCTGAAATCCTTTATCGAATAATATGATCCCAGGGGTCCCTTGCGATTAAGCTCGCCTATGGGGTGAATGGGCATAAACCATATGACATCAACACCCAGCGAGTCCAGCTCGCCAATCTTTTCTTCAATGGCTTTGAAGGTTCCCTCATCAGAGAACTGCCTCACATTGAGTTCATACAATACAGCATCCTTACTCCAGTCAGGGGCTTCATAACCAAGCTCAACGGTGGACTGCTCCTGCTTGTCCTTGCCACCCTTGCATGATGCCATAAACAAACTGAGGATAAGTGCAAAGACTGTCAATAACAATACTTGCTTTTTCATGGTCATATTTATTTATATTTTAAAAAATTCCTTGTTACCCCTTTTTATACTTTTTTCCTCACCACTTACATTAATGCTTATTTCTTTATCCGACAGGTTCTCAACCTCCGCCCTGCCCTTGCTGATGCTTATCTTCAGCAAATTATTCCTGAACCTTATCATAAATGAATACATCTCCCATGCCTCTGGTATAAGCGGGTCGATAAACAATTTCTGTTGCCTTAACTTGAGTCCTGCAAACCCCTCGACAATAGAAAGCCAGGTGCCTGCCATAGATGTAATGTGCAAACCTTCCTTAACTTCCTTGTTGAAGTCATCTATATCTAGCCTGGCCGTCCTCAGGTATAATTCATATGCCCTGTCTATCCTGCCAATGCGGCTGGCTATTATTGAATAAATGCTCGGTGAGAGAGAAGACTCATGCACGGTGCGGGGTTCATAAAAATCATAATTCCTTCTTATCGTCTCAGTATCATATTCTTCGTCAAAGAAATATAATCCCTGCAGAACGTCCGCCTGTTTGATAAAACATGAACGAAGTATCCTGTCCCACGACCAGTGCTGGTTTATGGGTCTCTCCGGCGGATTAATATCCGAAGCTGTCTGCTGTAGCTTGTCAAGATAACCCTCCTGCTGAAGGAAGATCTCCCTTTCTTCATCATAAGGGAAAAACATGTTCTTGATTATTTCATTCCATTCAGCCGTCTCCATCGTTTCATCAAAATCAGTGCGTTCCACCAGGTCCCTGAACTTGGCCGGGGCAGATGACTTTACCTCACTGATGCAATTAATGGTGTATTTCATTGTCCAGCGGGCAATCTTATTGGTATACCAGTTGTTGTTTACGTTATTCTCATATTCATTGGGACCGGTCACACCGAGAATGACATATTTCTGCTTGGGCTCTGAATAATTTACGCGCTGGCGCCAGAAGCGTGAAAGGGCAATCAGTACCTCAAGACCGTAATCTTCGAGGTAACCGCTGTCGCCTGTATGCTCTATGTAATTGTATATAGCATAAGCAATGGCTCCATTTCTGTGTATCTCCTCAAAAGTAATTTCCCATTCGTTATGGCATTCCTCACCATTGATGGTTACCATAGGATATAGGGCGGCTCCATTGTC
Source organism: uncultured Rikenellaceae bacterium (assembly GCA_964607105.1). Taxonomy (GTDB): domain Bacteria; phylum Bacteroidota; class Bacteroidia; order Bacteroidales; family VadinHA17; genus UBA9300. The sequence continues at coordinate 2,503 of CAZSJH010000171.1, forward strand.
AAAACCCAGCTTTTCGGCATTCTCAATAGCCTTGCCCAGGTGCCTGTAACGGTAAAGTAAAAGATTCCTTGCAACGTGAAGGTCGGATGTCATAAGGTAAAAGGGAAAGGCAAAAGCCTCGGTATCCCAGTAGGTGGAGCCCCCGTATTTTTCGCCGGTAAATCCCTTTGGCCCTATATTCAGCCTCTTGTCATTTCCCGTATAGGTCTGGTAGAGATGGAAAATATTGAACCTTATACCCTGCTGTGCCGCGGGGTCACCTTTAATGACTATATCACTCTCATCCCACTTCTTCTGCCAGGCCTCCCTGTGAGCATCCAGCAGTTTATCATATCCTTTTGCGGCCGCTGCTCTCACCCTCGTAAGCGCCAGCTGGCTGATCTCGTTAACAGAGTTGTTCTCAGAGCTCAATATGGCGGCATACTTGTAAACCGTATATTCCTCAACGGCACCGGCTTCAACTTCAAAGCTGTGTCCGGCATATTTCTCCCTGCTCTGTAACGAGGGAGTGGTGCATATCTCCTTCTTATCCTTGTATAGAGCATAATCTATGGCAAAAGCAACGGTGAAATTGGTCTTGCGGGTAGTGGTTACCAGCATTGCACTGCCATCATCCGTGGAGCGGTCCGTTTCATTCCAGAATACTTCACCGTAGTTGGCATCCTCATTAACAACATTGCCGTCAATATAAGGAGTAAAACCCAGCCTGCCACCTTTCTCCGGCAGCCTGACTGAATACCTTATGACCCCCAGCTCATGGTCATCAAGGCTCAGGAACCTGCTGGCATTCACCTCGGCCACCATACCGCTCTTCATCCTTATCCTGAAATTTCACGAAAGGACCCCTTCCTTCATATTAAGCTCCCTGCGGAAAGATAGTATCTCGCAGTTTGCCAGGTCAAGATCTTCATCATCAATGCTTACATCAATGCCTATCCAGTTGGGCGAATTAAGCACCTTGGCAAAATATTCGGGGTAACCATTCTTCCACCAGCCAACGCGTGTCTTGTCAGGATAATAAATGCCTGCTATATAGCTGCCGCGCAGACTGTCACCACTGTACCTTTCCTCGAAATTAGCCCTCTGACCCATGTGTCCGTTGCCTATTGAGAAAATACTTTCCGAGGAACGATTGTTTGCAGGGTTAAAACCTTCCTCGATGATTTTCCACTCGTCAATTTTATAGTTGCGATTCATAAATTAACTTATTCCTTTAATTATTATTTTCTGAGCTGATCAATTCTGACTTTTCTTCTTTTGCTTAACAATGTCTGTTGTGTCCTGAACAAATAAAATCAAAACGGCTGCTACGAGGAGTGAACAACCACCCGTCAGCAAGGCGTATATAGCTTCGCCATTGAACAGGCTCTTTATCATAAAACCCAGTATCGTTGCTGCCAGTATCTGTGGTATGACAATAAAGAAATTAAATATGCCCATATATACACCCATCTTCCTGGTGGGCAGCGAACCGGTGAGTATGGCATAAGGCATGGCCAGTATGCTGGCCCATGCAAGTCCCACACCCAGCATCGCAAATATCAGGTGCTGGGGATTGCTTATAATAAATATCGATGCCAGTCCCACTCCACCCGCTATTAACGATATTGAATGGGTGATCTTACGGTTGAATATCTTTGCCAGGAAGGGCAGCAGTAACAACCCGAAGACAGCAGCGAAAAGATTATACCAGCCAAACATCCCGCTCACCAGGTTTGCCCCTTCATTGTATAATTCCGATGTGGTGTCAGAAGTGCCGTAAATACGTGATGTAACAGCCGCTGTTGTGTATATCCATAAGGAGAACAGTGCAAACCATGAGAAGAACTGGACAAAGGCCAGCTGCCCCATGGTCCTGGGCATCCTGTAAAGATCGGTGATAATGCTGACAAGACCGGAACCTTCCCTGTTATAATTAATAAGAAGGGCGCTCAGGAGCTGTAATAGGCCGAAAACCGCTAAACCTCCGGCCAGTATGTACAATTCTTTCTCAAGGTGAAAATATATTATGGGCAGTGCCAGTATTATACCTACCACTGTCCAGATAATACCCCTCCTGATATATTTCGAACTGGCTTCAACACCTTCCTTATCATCAGGCCTGTCAGGTTTTTCTATACGCTCAAAACTGGCAAGCTCCTCGGGCGAATATTCTTTTGTCGTAAAGACGGTATATACAACGGCAAGAAGGAAAACAATACCCCCGAGGTAAAATGAATATTTCACCGTGTCGGGTATTTGTCCCGCCGGGGCAGTGTTGGAAATATTAAACCAGTTGGAGAGAATGTACGGCAGCCATGAGGCAACAAAAGCACCGATGCCTATGAAGAAACTCTGCATCGTAAAACCAAGTGTTCGCTGTCGGTCGGGGAGCATGTCGCCAACAAAAGCCCTGAATGGTTCCATGGAGATGTTAATTGATGCATCCATTATCCATAACATGCCTACAGCCATCCACAGGGCAGGGGAGTTGGGCATCAGTATCAAAGCAATGGACGCCAGGATGGCTCCCGTAAGGAAATAAGGACGGCGACGCCCCAATCGACCCCAGGTGTTGTCACTCATATGGCCAATAATGGGCTGGACAATCAATCCTGTGACGGGAGCGGCAATCCATAAAATGGGGATCTTATCAATATCAGCGCCAAGGGTCTGGAAGATACGGCTTACATTGCCGTTCTGCAGTGCAAAACCAAATTGTATGCCCAGAAAACCAAAACTCATGTTCCATATCTGCCAGAAACTGAGCTTCGGTTTCATCTTAATCTTTTCACTCATCTATAGTGTTTTTTTCTTGTTCCTTACACCTGTATATATCAAAAATACATAAAAAACATGTAGCTTATAATATTTAAAATCAGGAGTATAACATATTATGCATCCTCTTTACTCCGGCACTTATGTTTCAAACGTTTTCGATAAAGGAATTTTTTTTTGAAAAACACATGTATTTAGAATTAATATAAATAACATACCTCCTGTCATTCTCATTGTTTCATCCAATTGTTATATTTCAGTATCTTGTGCTGATCAAATAAATAGTGGTGTATAATGAATACGAAATATATTCTCGCCCTTGACCAGGGAACTACCAGTTCCCGGGCCATACTTTTTGATGAGAGGGGACAGGTGGTCAGCATGGCAAAAAAAGAGTTCAGGCAGCTATATCCCAGGCCGGGATGGGTTGAGCATGACCCCCTGGAGATATGGTCAAGCCAGATGTCGGTGATAACAGAAGCCACGGCCCGTGCCGGAATAGAGGGAAGAGATATTCTTGCGCTTGGCATTACCAACCAGCGAGAGACGGCTGTTTTATGGAACAGACATACAGGTATACCGGTATATAATGCCATAGTGTGGCAGGACAGGCGCACCGCTGATGTATGCGATAAACTTATTGACGACGGTCTCGAAGGAATGATACAAAGCCGCACAGGCCTGATCACTGATGCCTATTTTTCGTCCACCAAGATTAAATGGATAATCGATAATGTACCCGGTGTAAAGCAAAAAGCAGTTGAAGGTGATTTATGCTTTGGCACTGTCGACAGCTGGCTGCTATGGAAACTTACCGGTGGACCCGGTAAAGGTGTTCATGCCACCGATGTGTCAAATGCAAGCCGTACAATGCTTTTTAATATAAAAACCCTGGAATGGGATGATGAACTGCTTAAACTGTTTAATATCCCGCTTAAGGTAATGCCTGAGGTGAGAACATGCTCCGAGATATACGGTATGACCGACAGCACTGTAACCGGGTTTACAGTACCCGTTGCAGGTATTGCAGGCGACCAGCAGGCATCACTTTTCGGACAGCTCTGTGTTGACGAAGGGATGGTCAAGAACACCTATGGCACCGGTTGTTTTATGATTCTCAATACAGGCGCTAGCCCTGTCATGTCATCCAATAAACTTCTTACAACAATAGCCTGGCAGGTAGACGATGAGCTTGTTTACGGGCTCGAAGGTTCAGTGTTTATTGCCGGTGCAGCTGTTCAGTGG
>CAZSJH010000172.1:0-478 GCA_964607105.1 uncultured Rikenellaceae bacterium
TTCCGAGGTCCAGGTTCCGCGTTCAGAGTCTTCAGTCCTCAGTACTCAGTACTCAGTCTTCAATATTCGATATTCATAGCATCATACATCCTCTCATCTCCCTTTTCATGACTAGCTCACTTTGTAAATCTTATATCGTTAACCGAGAAGCGCGAGTTTGCCGTAGGCAAGCGAGTGGTTCGGGCTCGCCGTAAGGCAATCTTCAATCTTATATCACACCTTGGTACTTTTTCTCCCTGCTCCATGCTCCCTTCCAAGATATATTTGCCTCCTGTCTCATTCTTTTCTAAATTTATAAATCTGAACCACATAAGCTGAAATGCCCCACAAAGTATTCATAAGCTATTCCAGCAAAGACAAAGAAGCCGCTGATACTGTTTGTTCGGTCCTGGAAAAAGATAGTATCCCTTGCTGGATGGCACCACGCGACATTACGCCGGGTGTGCCATTCGCCGATGCTATTATGAAAGCTATTAAG
>CAZSJH010000172.1:488-2749 GCA_964607105.1 uncultured Rikenellaceae bacterium
AAAAGTCTTCATCGTCATTTATTCCTCAAGCTCTAACCAGTCCCCCCAGGTTATTAAAGAAGTCGACAGGGCAGTCCACCACAGGCTTGATATTATCACCTTGCGCCTTGAGGATGTCCCCATGTCAGATCAGCTCGAATATTATATCAGCAATGTCCACTGGCTGGATGCCATGACTCCTCCACTGGATCAGCACATAAATCAATTATCCAAAGTCGTTAGGATGTTGCTTGCGAAGGATGAAGTAAAAGATGAGGATATTGAAAAAGCGATCAGTACTGGGAACCTGAGATTGGGAAAAGTCAAATCAGGATCTGAAAAGTGGAAAAACAAAAAAAGGAAGACTGCCATAATTATCGCTATTGCAGTTGTAATGGCGATTGCTACCCTGCTGATAGTAACTCCTTTGTTAAAACATGAAGAATTATCAAGCACACCGGCAATTAACAAATCAATTGCAGTACTTCCTTTTGACAACCTCAGTGATGACCCGGAACAGGAATATTTCAGTGACGGACTCGTGGAAGAAATACTAAACCGGCTGTGCAGAATAGGCGACCTTAAAGTTATTTCCCGCACATCATCATCCAGGTTTAAGGGATCCGAGCTATCCCTTAAAGAGATTGCCGCTCAGCTGGGAGCCTCAGCCATCTTGGAGGGCAGTGTACAAAAAAGCGGCAACAGGATACGTATTGCCGTTCAGCTTATTGATGCTCAAACCGACGTCCATATGTGGTCGAATATTTTCGAACAGGATTATTCAGACATATTTCATATTTACAGCGTAGTGGCACAGTTTGTGGCAGACCAGATGGAAGCTGTAATTACCCCTGAAGAGAAGAGACTTATCGAAAATGCCCCGACCAGTGATATAACTGCTTATGATGCCTACCTCAAAGGTACTTTTTACAAAAACAAACTTACCAGGGAGGATCTGGATATTGCGATGCAGTTCTTTGAACTGGCAAAAGAAAGGGATCCTGGTTTTGCCCTTGCCTGGTCAGGGATCGCCAGTGTCTGGATCTTCCGCCAGCAAATGGGGATTGTTAAAGTTTCTGAAGCTGCACCATTATCGGAAGCAGCAATAATGAAAGCCCTTGAACTCGACAGCACCCTGTCAGATGTCCACGGGACTCAGGCAGGAAGAAAAGTCTGGACAGACTGGGACTGGGAAGGAGGTGAGACAGCATTCCGCAAAGCCATTGAAATAGAACCCAATAACGCAGGAGCTCATTCAGCCTACTCTCACCTGTTGAACATATTGGGGAGGCCTGATGAAGCAATGAAACATATAAAAACGGCACTTGAACTGGATCCAATGAATCCACAGGCCCTGGCATTTTATGGCATTGACCTGATGTTTGTGCGCAGGTTCGACGAAGCAGTGACCGCTTTACGCCATGCTTTGGAGCTAAGCCCACGACACGGTGTGGCAGTAAGTAACCTGGATGAGGCACTCTACTATGCGGGGCGGGATCAGGAAGAAGTAATGGATGCGTTGAGAAACAAGTATATAGTTTTTAACGAGCCTGACCTTATAAAGCTTGTGGATAATTATTACCCAGAAGGCGGCTGGCCCCTTTTACATAAAAAAATAGCAGAATTAAGAATTGCACGGCTTGATTCAGTTTACAGTGATCCTCTGACAATCTCAGATTGCTATACACATGCCGGAGATATAGACAATGCAATGTACTGGATGGAAAAAGCATACGAAGAACATGATCCTAACCTGCCATATCTTTTATTGCCTACATACGATACCCTAAGGAGTGATCCTCGATTCCAGGACCTGGCAGACCGAATGGACCTGCCATATAAGTAACTATAACAATTTAATATCTTCCCTTCTTGTATCATTACAATTAATTTCCTAACTTTATCATAACTAACTACAAAGCCTGACATGGCCAGCTTAATTCCCGGATACGAATATGATATCTTCATTAGTTACCGCCAGAAAGACAATAAATATGACGGCTGGGTAACTGAATTTGTTGATAACCTGAAAAGGGAACTCGACTCGATGTTCAAGGAGGAGGTGAGTGTCTACTTTGATATTAATCCAAGTGACTATCTACTCGAGACTTACGATGTTGATGCTTCCCTGAAAGACAAACTGAAATGCCTCGTCTTCATACCTGTATTATCTCGTACATACTGCGACTCTAGATCGTTTGCGTGGGAGCATGAGTTCAAGGCTTTTGTTAAACAAGCCGGAGAGGATAAATTAGGTCTTAAGGAAGAGAGAAGGTTTATTA
>CAZSJH010000172.1:2759-6503 GCA_964607105.1 uncultured Rikenellaceae bacterium
CAGGCTCCCAAACGGAAATGTGGCCAGCCGGGTTCTGCCAGTGCGTATTAATGACCTGGATACAGATGATCAGAGGCTTTGCGAATCGCTGCTGGGAGGTGTCCTCCGAGGAGTTGACTTTATTTATAAAGAACCGGGTGTAAACAGACCTCTCCTGTCCAACGAGGAAAATCCGCATAACAACCTTAACCAAACAACCTACCGTAACCAGATAAATAAAGTTGCCCTGGCTGTGAGGGAAATAATTGAGAGTATTAAGGAACCTTCTGAATCTGAAAAAACTGAACAGAAAAAAACACCGGGGAAGAAACGCAAAATAGAGAAAGAATACACAGCAGAAGAACGGGTGGAGCACGACAAGGACAAACCTCCGAAGAAAGAGGAAGTTAAAACAAATGTAAGCAAACAGGTCAAAGCCAAAAAATCATTTTTGTCACTTAAATCCCGGGTATGGATTCCTGTCAGTCTGGCAATAATACTTGTAATAATTATTTCAGGTTTGCTCCTTCATCGTCAGTCAAGGATCAGGTGGGCCAGGAATGAGGCTTTGCCTGAATTAGAACGACTGAGGGATGAATTTAATAGTATTGCTGCTTTTGACCTGTATCAGGAAGCAGAAAAATACCTGTCTGAAGATCCGAAATTCAAGGAGCTGTCAGAATGGATTGTCAGAAAAATTACTTTTCTCACAGAACCCCCGGGAGCAGATGTGTATGTCAGGGAATATTCAGACCTGGATGGTGAATGGCAGCATCTTGGAAAGACACCGATAGACACCCTGGATGTTCCTGCTTTCACTTTTTACAGGGTGAAAATTGAAAAACCCGGGTTTGAAGATTTGATGGCAGTTACCTTTACCAGCATTGATACTTTATACAGGACACTTTTTAAAAGCGGGACTCTGCCGGAAGATATGGTTTATGTTGAAGGCTATTTGGATGAAGTAAAGGATAAATACCTGACGGATAGCTATGGTTTCTTTATGGACAGGCACGAGGTGACCAATAAACAATACAAAAAATTTGTTGATGCCGGCGGTTATATGAGGCCCGAATACTGGAAGAATGATTTTGTCCTTGATGGTAAAAAGATTGGCTGGGAGGAAGCTGTATCTCTTTTTACCGATAAAACCGGCAGACCGGGACCTTCAACATGGGAGGCCGGTGACTATCCTGACGGTCATGATGATTATCCTGTATCAGGAGTCAGCTGGTACGAAGCCGATGCATATGCAGAATATGCCGGGAAAAGTCTTCCCACAGGCGATCACTGGGATACCGGTGCTGGATTCCATATATCGGATATCTATAATTTTTTTGGTTCAAGATTATATCCTTTAAGTAACTTCAATGGCAAAGGGCCTGATCCTGTGATGATGAACCGGGGTATTACATTATTTGGTGCATTTGACATGGCCGGGAATGTAAGGGAGTGGTGCTGGAATGAAACAAACCTTGGCAGGCTTTTTTGCGGAGGAGGATGGAGCGATGTTACATACACCTATTCTGCCTGGAATCATCTGTCACCCTTTGACCGTTCACCTCAGAATGGTTTCAGGTGTGTAAAATATATTAAGCGGGAAATTATTCCTGAAACTGCCTGGCGGCCTATCAATCTGGGGCTTGAAAGAAGAGATTTCTCAAAAGAAAAGCCGGTATCAAATGAAGTCTTTGAAATTTATAAAAACCAGTTTCTTTATGACAGCATGGCCCTTGATGCAGTGCTGGAAGAACGAGATGAGAGCCCCGAAGACTGGATTGTTGAAAAAATAAGTTTTAACGCAGCATACGCAGATGACAGGATGATAGCATACCTTTACCTTCCAAAGAATTCATCTCCTCCTTATCAGACACTGATCTTCTTCCCGGGATCATATGCCGTAACCGAGAAAGATTTGAGAAACAGCAGAAATTCTATGTATTTCATCGATTATCTGCTCAAGAGCGGTCATGCTGTATTATACCCGATCTATTTCAGGACATTTGAGAGAAATGATGGAGAAACCTGGCATTTGCCCAACGAAAGTCATCAGTATACTGAATTTCTGATTAAGCTGGTCAAGGATTTCAGCAGGTCAATTGACTACCTGGAAACACGGGATGACATTGATACAGGAAAGCTGGCTTTTTATGGCCATAGTTGGGGAGGGGTAATTGGAGGAATTATTCCTGCAATAGAGGACCGGCTTGATTTGAACATACTTTTGCTTGGAGGTTTTAGTCCCTGGGGAATGGCTTACCCGGAAGCAAGAATTATCAATTACCTACCCAGAATTGAAGTTCCAACCCTGATGATCAACGGGCGCTATGATTACAGGTTTCCGATTGAAACCAATTTAAAGCCTTTCTTTGATTTTCTTGGGGCTCCCGAAGAAGATAAGCGCCTGTGCATCTATGAAACCGATCATTATGTAACAAAAAGTGACATGATCCGGGAGGTACTGGGCTGGCTCGATAAGTATTTCGGACCACCGAATTACCTGGAGAAGGAATGAGAAGGGGATAACAGGAGAAGGGGAGAAGAGGAGAAGAAGAGAAGGGGAGAAGGGGAGAAGGGGAGAAGGGATACAAGGCAGGTTAGTGAGATAAAGTCCATTTTTCGGGGTACGTCATCATTACCACTAGTTTACCAATTATTCCATCATACTCGACAAAGAGGTTTTTAAAAGTATCTATAGATAGATAACCGCATTCATATGAATATTCAAGCCAGACCTGTGTCTCGGCTGCTTCTGCTTCACAATCTGATAATTTTGAAAGAAAAGCCTTTTCATATCTTCTTTTCCTGAAAGCTTCGGCCAGATTAGCAGACACAGAACGAGAGCTTCTACGTATCTGAGACACTAACGAATACAGTTCTTCTTTGGGAAATGACTTAGTTAAAGTAAATATATCCATTGAGGACTTAAAAGCCATCTGGTAGACAACCAGATCTCTGTGAGATTTAATAAGTTCCATAATATTTCTTTTTGCAGCGATTATCCCAAATATACAAAAAATCTCCCCTTCTCCCTTTCTCCCCTTCTTGCATTCACCCATTCCCTCTTTCTCAGAAAAACGCAAGAAGTTAATTTAACACTTTGGAGTAGGGTCAAATAATTTATTTAACTTTATTCAATAAAATTAAGGATATGAAATATATTGTTTTCACGATCACGGCCTTTCTCCTGGTTTTAAGGGTATCTTTTTCTCAACCTTCAAATACATATGAGGTTTACGCCATCGAGTATGGGGGCTCTAATGCTAAAATCCCAGCATCCAACGTTACTATTGGGGGAAGCCCGGAGGACAGTGTTTCATTCTCATACTATATGTGGTTCCTGAAGGGAGATAATGGAAGGAAAATACTGGTGGATGTTGGCTATGAAAGAGATTATGCAAGACCTCTGGCTGCAGGTCAGCATTTTATCAGGCCTGACTCTGCTCTTCAGAGGATGAATATAGATCCGGACGACATCACTGATATAATTATCACTCACGCCCATAATGATCATATAGGTGGACTGAACCTGTTTGACAAAGGCACCATATGGATGCAAAGAAATGAATATCTCTATTTTGTAGGCGACGCCTGGCAGGAAGGAGCAGATAATCGTGGCCTGAATAAGGATGATGTTCCGAAAATTGTTCAGGCTAACCTCGATGGCAGAGTACGTTTTATCGATGGCGACAGCATAGAAATAATTCCCGGGATAAGGGTATTCACCGGCTCAACTCACACTTTTGAAAGTCAGCATCTCCTGGT
>CAZSJH010000173.1:0-6469 GCA_964607105.1 uncultured Rikenellaceae bacterium
GCATCATAAGGTGCAGCTATGGTCGCAGGAGCACTTGAACCTTCTCAGACCTCTGCTTACAATGCTTGCACAGGCAGGGCAGAAATGTATTACCACCACCATAATCCCGCAACCCTGGGGAGGTCAGACTTATGATCCCTATGAAACAATGATAACATGGATAAAAAACTCTGACGGTTTCTGGGACTATGACTATTCCGTTTTCGACCAGTATGTACAGCTTGCAATAGATTGTGGCATCGATGACCAGATAAACTGTTACTCAATGGTTCCCTGGAGTAATAAATTTTCATGGTTTGATCAGGATTCAGGAACTTATGTAACAGGCGAAGCCATGCCTGGATCTGATGAATACAAAAATATCTGGAAACCTTTTCTTAATGATTTCAAGGCACATCTCCTGGAAATGGGATGGTTCGAAAAAATTACAATTGCCCTGGATGAAAGAGGACATGATGAGATGAGAAATATGTTCAATTTTCTCAGTGAGTCGGCACCCGATTTCAAAGTTGCCATGGCCGGTCATTTCTTCGGGGACCTGAACACGCTTATATATGATTTCAGTTACAATTGGTCAAATATATCAGAAGACACCAGAAAGGTTGTAGAGACCAGAAAAAAAGAAAAAAAAGTTACTACTTATTATGTAGCCTGTGGTGTACCTCAACCCAATACCTTTACCTTTTCGCCTCCTTATGAATCGTGTTATATCGGCTGGTTAGCCTCTGCAATAGGTTTTGACGGTTTCCTGAGGTGGGCTTATAACAGCTGGCCTGAAAATCCACTAGCTGATTCAAGGTTTATTAAATGGCCGTCAGGTGATACCTACCTGGTTTACCCGGGTGCAAAAAGTTCGATACGTTTTGAAAAACTTATTGAAGGCATCCAGGATTACGAAAAAACAAGGATCCTGAAACAGGAACTGTCACTCAATCCATCGATGGAAGCAGCAGAAGCAGAGATACGCATTAGAAGTTATCTCTCCGGTATAAATTCCAACATACTTGACAGCATTCCTGCAAATGTGATAACAGGAAACGGCAGGCGAATGCTCAATGAGATAAGCAGGATAAAATAAAGACAAAAGTAAAAAGTTAAAAGTTGGAGCGAATACTGCTTCAGCCTTATTCTGTCAGCCCTAGTCCCGAAGCCTCAGGACGGAGGTGGAGTCTTAGCCTATATTAATCAATACCAGTGATCCTTCATTACAAGGATATCATGTTCCAGCACTTCACCACCGGCAAGCAGCCGTACCATATAATTGCCGGGGCCTACCTTTCCAAGAATATAGTCAAGGCTACCAAAACGATCTATAATATCCTGCTCAGAAAGCCCGTAGGATTTATATCTTTCGATCATTCTTTGCATTTGTTCCTTTTCCCTGTCAGTGCGTTCACGCACTATTTTTGAATGGGTCCACTGGAATTTATGCAGTCCCGGGGCAATATCAGCTTCTTTTTCAAATATTACCCTTTCTCCGTCAAGTATCTGCAGTGTAATATTTTCTTCGGATCCATCAGTATAATAATATACCGGTACGCCGGGAGCTTCACTTTCACCGTTGAAATTGCTTGAGGCGCTATGGCGGCTCAGACCTGCAACATACTGGTAACTTGTTGCAGGCTTGAACAATAAAAGTGTTGACTCAGTATTTGCAGAATTCATCTGAGAAAGGAATGATATATTGGCAATCCATATACTGCGACCGTGGGTTGCTACTATCAGATCATTCTCCCTCGGATGAATTTTCAGATCTTCCACCGGGCAATAAGGCATATTATTCCTTAATGAATGCCATGTATCACCCCTATTAAACGATACATAAACAGCTTTTGTTGAACCGGCAAAGACCAGATCAGCATTTTTAGGATGTTCCCGTATAACGCATAATGGTTCATCCGGCAAGCCTTTACTTATTGATTGCCAGGTTTCACCATAATCACTTGTTCGCCATACCAGGGGCCTGAAATCATCCTGTCTGTATCCTGTTGCTGTAACATATGCTGATCCGGCATCAGCATGTGATGGTTCCACCCTGCTGACCCAGTATCCCTGGTGGCCGGGAAGATTATCCGTAACGTCAATCCATTCTTCCCCACCGTTTTTTGTCACCCACACTTTGCCATCATCAGTACCAACCCATATAACACCCTGTTTTGCCGGTGATTCATCCATGGTTACTATTGTACAGTACTGTATATTACCGGTACCCTGTATTTTTGCTTCATCAGCAGTGGTAAGATCCGGGCTTATTACTGCCCATGATTCTCCCCTGTTATCTGATTTAACCACCCTGTTCCCAGCATGGTATATTGTTGAGCTATTATGTGGTGATATTACAATTGGAGCGTTCCATGCCCACCTTTCTATTTCAGGGTAACGTATGCCCTTTGACTCACCTGTCAATAAATCGGTTCTCTGTATTGGTCCGAACTGGGATTCGTTATACAGCCACCTGTTGTTATCAGGATCAACCACATTATACATACCATCTCCTCCTCCTACACTTATCCAGTCTTCCAGATTTATCGGGCTGCCATCTTTCTTTGTAGACGGGCCTTTTACTGAACCATTATCCTGCATACCCCCATAAACATTATAAGGGTAAGCCATATCGTAACCAACAGCAACAAACTGCCCTACGTCTTTAAAATCGGGGTGATACCAGTTCATTCCTCCATCATAGCTAATACCCATTCCATGATCATATCCAAGCAAAATATGTTTCGGGTTTTCCGGATCAATCCACATGGCGTGATTATCTCCTCCGAAATTAAATGGTCTGTGCCATTCCTCCCCTCCGTTTAACGTTTCCCACATTCTTACCCCAAGTACGTAAACATGATCAGGATCAACAGGATCAATAGCCATCTGCTGGTAATAATATGCCGGCCCTCCGCCAACATCTTCTCCGTCAGGACTTACCTTCCTCCATGTCGTCCCCCTGTCATCTGAACGGTATACTTCATCACCCATTTCCCTGCCTTCAGGCGGTATTCCGTTAAGCAGCTGCCTGTACCTCTCTTCATCAGTAACATCCGTAATATTATTATTCTCAATATTGGCATATACTGTTTCCGGGTGAGACGGAGAGACAGCTATACCTATTCTTCCAAGCATACCTTTGGGAAGTCCCTCTGTCAGTTTTACCCATTTCTTTCCTCCATCAGTGGTTTTATAAATTCCACTTCCGGGTCCACCGGCATTGAATGTCCATGGCCTTCTGACCTTATCATAAGCTGCAGCGTAAAGGATATCATGGTTTGCGGGATCAATTGCCAGGTCAACAACTCCAATGTGTTTTCCATGGTCAATGATATCAAGCACTTTTTTCCAGCTCTTTCCACCATTAGTTGTTTTATACACACCTCTTTCATCATTTTCAGAATACAGATGACCCAGTGTTGCTACCCACACAATATTCCCATCCTCCGGATGTATGATTACGCGACCTATATGATGTGACTCATGGAGCCCCTTATTTTCCCAAGTCAGGCCTCCGTCTGTTGACTTATATATTCCATCTCCGTAATAGGCTGTCCTGCTATTATTAGCTTCGCCTGTTCCAACCCATACAATATCAGGGTTACTCTGATCGACTGCTATGTCTCCTATACTTATTGCACCTGCACCTTCAAACATAGCTTCGAAAGTTATGCCATTGTCCTCTGTTTTCCATAAACAGCCTGTGGCCAGAGCTGCATAAAAAGTGGTCGGATCTTTATCAACAACCGCAAAATCGACATATCGCCCACCTTGCCTTGTTGGTCCGATTGACCTGTAATGAACTGCATCAAGAATGCTTTTATCTATATTCTGAGCATGTGTGCTTATTACTAAAACAATGGTCAGGAGGAAAAGGAATAACTTTTTCATAATCGTTAATTATTGGTTTCGAATTGTGGCCGGTTTTAGTGACATTTGGCAATTTAAAGGATATTTCCAGAAAAGAGCCATAATATTATTATTTTTAGCTATTATTTTAACAGCTTTTAACAGTAGATTTTTTCTAACTTGCACGGGGTTACGAAATAAGTATATAATATTAGAGATTAATCTGGTTATCAAAATATTGAAGTAATGGTCAGGAAACAGAGAATAGGAATTCTTACAGCCGGTGGTGACTGCCCGGGACTGAACGCAGCTATCAGGGGTGTTGCCAAAACAGCAATATTAAAGCATGGAATGGAAGTTTTTGGCATCTCGGATGGATTCCTTGGTATGATTAATAAAGAGTACATTGAATTAACAGAAAAGAGTTTATCAGGCATTTTGACCCTGGGGGGCACCATCCTGGGGACATCAAGGGTAAAACCGTTCAAAAAGAAATCAAATGGTGACAGTGCAATAAGCAAATCTGAACTTATTAAGGAACATTATGAGCAGATGGAGTTAGACTGCCTTGTCTGTATCGGGGGGAACGGAACACAAAAGACGGCATATCGTCTTGCTCAGGAAGGACTGAACGTTATAGGCATCCCGAAAACAATAGACAATGATGTGTTTGGTACAGAAATGACTTTCGGATTTGACTCAGCAGTAAATATTGCTACTGAAGCAATTGACCGGCTTCATTCAACAGCCAACAGTCATAAAAGGATAATAGTCATTGAAGTAATGGGTCATAATGCAGGCTGGATAGCTTTATATGCCGGGCTGGCAGGCGGTGGCGATGTAATTCTTATCCCGGAACTGGAAATGAATATAGATATAGTTACCAGCTACCTTGAAGAAAGGGCATATAAAAATAAAGATTATTCAATTGTTGTAGTTGCTGAAGGAGTGTCACCAAAGCGGAAAAAGAAATCAGCAGCCGAATATGTGGCAAAAATGATAAGTGAGAGAACAGGACTTGAAACCCGTGAGACTGTACTCGGTTATGTACAGCGGGGAGGAACACCTTCGCCAATGGACCGAATACTGGCAACAAGATATGGGGCTGCTGCAGTTGATCTGATAGCAAACAATGATTACGGGAAAATGGTTACACTTAGAAGTGATAATATAGTACCTGTTCCCATGGAAGAAATAGCAGGTAAGCTTAAGGTTATTACCGAAAATCATCCCCTTGTATTAAAAGCTAGGTGGATGGGAACATGCTTCGGTTCTGAAGGAACGGTATTGAAAAATAATGATTAGCCTGGAAGTATGACAGAAGAAAACAGATCATATACGCCAAAGGAAATAAGCTGGCTCTCCTTCAACCACAGGGTGTTGCAGGAAGCTGACAATCCAAATGTACCTCTTATAGAAAGAATTAAATTTCTTGGCATCTATTCAAGCAATCTGGATGAGTTTTTCAGGGTCAGGGTAGCTACGCTCAGACGGATATCAAAACTAGAAGAGGAATCAGATGATATTCTTGGTTACAACTCCGAAAGAACACTGAAGGAAGTAAATAAAATCGTTCTACAGCAAAGGATTGAATATGAGAATATTTATGAGAGGCTGATGAAAGATCTTGCAGAAAATAAGATCTATATAAAGAATGAGAAAGAACTTAACACCGAACAGTGTAAATATGTAAAAGAATATTTCAGTGAAAACCTGGCTCAGATCATAATGCCCTTTATGGTACGCAAGGAGAGTAAGCTCCCGACATTAAAAGATGATGCAGTGTATCTTGCTGTAACCATACAACATGCCAAAAAAACAAGGAAAGTACGATATGCTCTGATAGAACTGCCCACAAACATACTGCCCCGGTTTATTCCTCTGCCGGGAGAAGAAGATGAATATAACTATATATTTCTTGACGACATTATCAGGGTGGGTCTTAAAGATATCTTCTACGTATTCAAGAACAGCAATCTGGTTGCTCATACCATTAAGCTAAACAAAGATGCTGAACTTGACATTATTGATGATATCTCTGAGTCGTATATCGATAATGTTAATCGCAGTCTCAGCCAACGAAAAATAGCAACCCCGGTGAGGTTTGTATACGACAGGGAAATACCTGAGGAAACCTTAAATATTCTCATTGACAGGCTGGACTTCGGCAAGGATGATACTATGATACCCGGTGGCCGCTATCATAACCTGAAAGACCTGATTGAATTTCCTTCCCCGGAAGGCATTGAAAGATATAAATACGAAACTTTGCCCCCTCTGCAACATAAGGATCTTGACACCGGTAAGAGTATTTTATCAAATATCAGAAAAAAGGATATCCTGCTTTACTTCCCATATCATTCATTTGATATTTTCATAAATCTGTTAAGGGAATCTTCACTCGACCCTGCTGTAAAGGACATAAAGATCACCCTGTATCGAATTGCCAAAAACAGTAATGTCATAAATGCTCTTATTAACGCAGTACGTAATGGCAAGTCGGTAACTGCAGTACTTGAGCTCCAGGCTCGCTTTGACGAGGAAGCCAATATTAACTGGAGTAACAAGCTCAGGGAAGAAGGCGTTAAAGTTATTCACGGGGTACCAGGATTAAAAATTCATGCCAAACTTTGCC
>CAZSJH010000174.1:0-6467 GCA_964607105.1 uncultured Rikenellaceae bacterium
TGCACCAAGCGATTGCCCGTAGGTGATAAAACCATTAAGGTGCTTATCCCGGTAAGATCTTATACCCAGGAAAATACCTACAATAAGTACAAGCCAAAATATCCAGCCCAGTGTCCTGTTGGTTGTCTGGTCGAGGAACCATAGGGCGAGCGTCCATATTATGCCAATAAAACCAAGAATGATACCTGCGTTGAGGTTTGATTTCCATGGTGATACTTTATTTTCCATGATTTTAGTGATTAGTTAGTTTTAAATGCTGATCAATTGTGAATATTAGGCAAATATAAAGGAAAAAATGATAATTGCCAGCCCGGGTGCTTTATGATTTAATTTTTGCGGACCTGTCATAAATTTAGTATTTTTGCATGGGGTAAGTCTTGTACGGCCAGCTCCTGCTTAACTCCCCCAGGACCGGAAGGTAGCAAGGGTAGGCAGTTGTAGCGGTGCGATGCAAGTAGCTTACCCTTTTTTTGTTCTTCTTTTCTCCTTGATGAGAAAAGAACCAAAAAAGTCAACCGAGAAGTGCGAATATGCTGTAAGCATGTGAGTACTTCGAGCTCACGAGCAACGAAGTTGCGAGTACCGCTTCAGATTATTTGAAGGCTCACTTGGTACGGAAGCCCCCGAAATGCAACTCGCCCTGACGATCACTGCGTTCTATCAGGGCTCAAACAGGCATTTCTTAGCTCGGTCTCTCGCTGCTCCCTTACCATCGTTCGCTGATCTTCAAATAATCTGAGGCCGACTATTCCTGCCTACGGCAGGATTAAGAGTATTATGCAGCTTGAAACCCGGAGGATTTTAAATTTTTTAGTAAGACAGGTAGGGGCAAGATATAAAAAGAACCAAAATAGTCAACCGAGCCTCTAAGGTAGAGGCGAGCTCACGAGCAACGAAGTGGCGAGTAACGCTTCAAATAACCTGAGGCCGAGGGGAAATGCGAGAGACGAAATAAAAAAGACAAAAGATAAAAGTAAAAAGATGAAAGTAGAGCGGCCGAGTGGGTTCAATATTCTTACTGAATGATTATTCAGTGTAGTGGAAGAATAGGGGTTAGAAAGTTGATAAGGTTTATAAAGTGAATTTTCCAGGTAGATGGCGACTAATACGAACGTAGCGACGCAATATTTTGCGTCGTAAATTTTATGGCAAGGGTACAATTGGTGCCGGGTTCCGCGTTCCACGTTAAGCGTTCAAGCGGCGAGCGACCAAAGACCAAAGACCAAAGACCAAAGACTAACGGCTGGTGCTACCTGCACAGCAGATGTTTCACTTTAGTCGTTCGTCGTTTGTCTTTCGTCGTCCCACAAACTCACTCTCAACTCATTTTCAACCTTAAAAAACAAGCCATTATCTCAATCATCCAGTTTTGTTTATCTTTGCGGCTTATGACAGCGCAGTATATACGTTTGTACGAGGAGAACCCAAATGAGCGGCATATCCGCCAGGTGGTGGATGTGCTGAAGCAGGGGGGGATAGTTATCTATCCAACCGACTCGGTATATGCTATTGGCTGCAGCGTGGAAGCCAATAAGGCTCTGGAGAAGATAGCCGACCATAAAGGCTTAGATCCAAAGCGCCCTGACATGTCTCTTATTTTCCACGACCTCAGCCAGCTGGCTCAGTATACCATTGTGAGGGATAATAATATATTTAAGCTGATAAAAAGAAATACTCCCGGCCCTTTTACTTTTATCGTGCAGGCCAATAACCAGATACCAAAGCTCTTCAAGAATAAAAAAAGGACAGTAGGCATACGCATACCATCAAATAAAATAGTTCTTGAGCTGGTGCGGGAGCTGGGAACACCACTAATAACCACATCAGTGCATGATGCGGATGAGATAATAGAATACACCACCGACCCTGAGCTAATCTATGAAAAATACAGGGATTTTGCAGACATTGTGATTGACGGTGGTTATGGTAACAATGAGCCTACCACGGTTATTGACTGTACGGGTGATGAGCCGGTGATAATAAGAGAAGGTATAGGGATACCTGAATGATCAGTTTTTATAGAACCATTTTGTAAATAACACCAGCACGGTAAATAATTCGAGTCGCCCAAGCAGCATCAGGAATGAGAGGAACCATTTCCCGAAAACGGGGAAATGAGCATAGTTCATTGTTGGCCCTACCTGTCCGAGCCCGGGGCCTATATTACCAAGGCTGGCAGCTACGGCGCTGAATGAGCTTGAAATATCGTAACCCATAGACGATATAATTATTGAGCTTAAACCTGTTATAAAGAAGTAGAAGACAATGAAAGCCAGCACATTATACATTGTGTTCTGACTTACTGCTTTATGATTGAGACGCACGGGAATGATGGCATTGGGATGGATAAGCCTTCGTAGTTCCAGCCGGCTGTTCTTTGCCAGCAGCAGCAGCCTCACCATCTTAATACCACCGCCCGTTGATCCTGCAGAGCCGCCTGTGAACATAAGTATAAAGATCACTACAACGAGGAAGGGACCCCATGAGCAATAATCAGCTGTTGCATAACCGGTGGTTGTTACAATGGAAACAACCTGGAAGGCTGCATCCCTGAATGACTCTTCTAAAGCATGTCCCCTGGTAAAGTGGAGCACGGCAGTTACTCCTACAATAAACAACAGCAGTAAAGAGATATAGAAAAGAAATTCCTCATTGGTAAATATTTTCCTGAAACGGCCATGCAGTCCAAAATATGCCAGTGTGAAGTTGGTTCCTGCAATAATCATAAAAATGGTTATGACATAATGTATATAGGGGGTATCAAATGCTGCAATGCTGGCAGTTTTAGTTGAATAACCACCGGTGGCCATTGTTGTAAATGAATGGCATATAGCATCGAAGAAGCTCATACCACCCAGTTTGAGCAATACAGCCTCAGTAAGGGTGAATCCAAGGTATATAACCCAGAGTCTTTTGGCTGTTTCCCTGATCTTTGGATGCAGCTTATCGGGTGTGGGTCCCGGCACCTCAGCCGAGAAAAGCTGCATGCTACCTATCTTTAGAACGGGCAGTATGGCCAATGAAAGCACGATAATACCCATACCACCGAGCCACTGTGTCATGCTGCGCCAGTAGAGTAGTCCGTGCGACATTGATTCAACTTCGGTAAGTATCGATGCTCCCGTGGTGGTAAAGCCTGAGATGGTCTCAAAAAAAGCATCGGTATAGGAAGATATAGCTCCTCCTATTGTAAAGGGCAGGCTGCCGAAGAGAGAGAATATGATCCATGACCCGGTAACGATAAGGTATCCCTCCCTTTTTCCTATTGTGCTGTTATGATCTTTGAAAAGCTGTGACATCAACAGACCGGCAGACAGTGTTATAGCCATTGATATTATCACGGGTAGGAGGTCTCCGTCTGCGTAGTACAATGATACAGGTATAATGGTAAGCATGCATATGCCTTCCATTATCAGCAAAATACCGAGAGACCTTATTATGATCTTACCGTTAAACATAGACTGTTGTTACAGGAAAAATTTTGAAATCTTCTCCAGGGCATAAGGCAGGGTGAAAACCACAACTTTATCGTTAGTCTCTATATGTGTATCACCCGTGGCAATAAATGGCTTACCATCCCTTGTTCCTCCGCCTATAATGGCGCCCTTGGGAAAATGAATATCACGTAATTTTCCCTTAATAACTTTTGATCCTTCAGGCACCCTGTATTCGAGCACTTCGGCATCGGTGCCAGTCATGCATTTAACCTGTGTAACATTAGGATTGGTGGTATGCCTGAAGATCCGGCTTGCGGCCGACAATTTTTTATTTATAATAGTATCTATACCGCTGTTCTCGGCCAGGTTAATATATTCCACGTTCTCAACTTCAGCAATGGTTTTTTTTACTCCCAGCTTGGTAGCCAGCAGGCATGCCAGGATGTTTGTTTCGGAGTTACCTGTGAGAGCCACGAAAACATCTTTCTGGGCTATACCTTCCTGTATAAGGATGTTAGCGTCCCTGCCGTCGCCATTTATCACAAGTGTATTTTCGAGTTCATCAGCCAGTATCTCGCATTTTGCAGGATCAATCTCTATAAGCTTGATGAAGCACTCTTTCTGTAAGGTCTGGGCCACCCTTTTGCCTATCCTGCTTCCCCCCAGTATCATTATCCTTTTTGCTATAAAATTTTCCTTACCTGAAAATTTCATCATTTCCTTTATACCTTCACGTGTTGAAACAACAAAGACCAGGTCACCTGCCCTGAAGTATTCATCGCCTCTGGGAATAATCGTTTCTTCATCCCTCTTTATCGCTACAGCCCTGTAATTGGTGCTTTTAAGCTCGAGTGTGACATCCTTGAGTTTCTTGTTTACTACAGGTGCATTTTCTTCAAGTTTCTGCACGTAGAGTGAGAGCATTCCTCCCGAGAACTCCATAAACTCGGTAGTTCCTGTTTCATGAAGCAGTCCGAGTACTTCTTTGGCTGCAATCAGTTCGGGATAGATGAGGGAGTCGATGCCAAGGGATTTAAAAAATTCCTTTGTGGTAGGTTCAAGGTACTCACGGTTATCTATACGAGCAATAGTTTTAACGGCACCCAGGCGTTTGGCTAGTATGGCTGCAGTGATATTTGTATCCTCCAGGTGGGCAACGGCGATAAAAAGATCAGTCTTCTTTCCCAGTGTTTCTTTCAGAAGGTCAACTGAAGTAGCTGAACCCTGAACTGTCATGACGTCGAGCGAGGAATCTATAGGTTTGAGTCTGCTTTCCTCGGGGTCGATGATGACTATGTCATGCTGTTCATTACTTAACATCTTAGCCAGATGTGTTCCAACCTCTCCTGCGCCTGCTATTACAATCCTCATCTTAATCTGTTTAAAGGCAAAACATGGCAAATTTATAAAATAGACAAGTAATAATTGCCATATATGCCTAAATCTTTAAATAACTATATCATTTTCAAGGGATAATAAAGTACAATATCATGATTGCCAGTGGTATATGAGGGTTAGTTTTTTCCCTTTCAAGTAAAAACCCTGTTAAAAAAAGGAGTAAGAAAAACAATATTACCGCTCTCCCGACAGATATATCACCGGCTGTTATGACAGAACTGTCTATTGAGGCTATTAATGCTGCTGCATCTGTCAGTGTATCGACACAGTATACAAGAATATCGCTCAAGAGGCCCGGGATCAATGGTACAGAAGCAAAAAGGATGAGGGCAAAACCGGTTGACAGGATAATTGTTGCCAGTGGGATGGCAAACAGGTTTGATAATATGGAGAGTAGTGGGATTTCCCCAAAAAAGAGAGCTACAAATGGAATTGTTCCTGCCTGGGCAAGCAGGGAGATGGCAATCATTTTCCATACAAAGCTCAGGATGCGGCCTCTGAAATTAAGGATTGACACCAGTTGTTTATAATGGGCAACTATAACTATCACAGCTGAATAGGAGAGCAGGAATGAAGCTTCGTATATCATGGCAGGATTAATAAGCAGTATAAAAAAGGCCGATGCCATGACAGAGTTAATTGGCTTTGCCGGTCGGTTAATAAGGTAGCCGGTATTAAGAAAGGAGAACATCACAGAAGCCCTTGTTACCGAGGGGCTCAATCCTGTCATTAGAGCATATGTCCATACCAGCAGGAGGGATATTAACAGTTTGACGGTTCCTGACCTGATGCGGGTAATTTTCAGAAGTGAAATAATTATCATGCTTATTATTCCCACATGAAGCCCCGAGACAGCCATGATATGTATTATGCCGCTTTTTCTGAATTCTTCCTTTATATCATCGTCGAGCAAATCCCTGTAGCCAAGGCTCATAGCCGATACTATGGCAAGGCTTTTTTCTTCGGTTAAATTCTTTTGAAGCCTGTTTAATAAATACTTTCTCAACCTGAGCCCCAGGTGTTTTATTGTTGGCCTTTCATCGATAATAGCTATGCTGTCGTAACAGAAAGTGCAGTAACGAATCCCCCTGCGGTTCATGAATAACCTGTAATCGAAGCTGTCAGTACTATCGAAATCAGTTATCTCAACGGGTGTTGATACAAAGCTTATAATGCTTCCGGGTTTTAATGATGAAGGAATGAATCTGCTATCAGTATAGAGGACCATTTTATTGTTTTTAGCAATATTTGCGTTACTGTTTTTTATGATCTTCGTATATACTTTAAGGGATCTTGCAGTGGGTGAGGGGTAGTCCTCAGTTTTAAGAACGAATTCACGGGGCAGGGGTGGGATATAGCCCAGCTTATTTGACTGTAATACTGACAGTGAACAAGCGAGGAGAAAGATGCAGCAATGAAAGATCAGGCCATACGATATTGATGATCTTTTATTTTTGTAAAGTATAATATTGACAATCAGAAAAAGAGACAATATTATTAAGGCAGCATTACAGTAAATTACCGTATGCATATAAGAACCGCATATGATGCCCGATGCGAGGGCAATGCAGTATCCGGTGAAAGGGGTCTCTTTATACAGCACTCTTCAGCGATTACCATATAAAGATACAA
>CAZSJH010000175.1:0-6450 GCA_964607105.1 uncultured Rikenellaceae bacterium
CCGTAGCCCCGAGACTTTAGGGCGAAGGCGGGCTTCGCTCCAACTTTTGTCTTTTTACTTTTGTCTTTTGTCTTTTATCTTTTATCTTTTGTCTTTTATCTTTTGCCTTTTGCCTTTTGTCTTATTTATAAGCTTCCATCATGAACAGACATTTTAAATCAAAGGTTGAGAACATATTCTATGAGCAGGCAGACAGGTATAAAATCTCAACCAGGGTACCTTATATTGTTGTTGATAATTTTCCCAGGCTCGGATTGCTGACAGCCCTTAGATTTATCGAATGGGTCTCAGAAAATCCTGAGGGAGTCATTAGCTTGCCTACAGGAAAAACACCTGAATATTTTATTAAATATACTCGCTACCTGCTCGATAACTGGAAAAATAAGGAAGTTAAAGACATTTTATCCCGCTATGGACTGGGAAATATATCAAAGCCAGATACCAGGGGCCTGCAATTTGTACAGATGGATGAATTTTATCCAATAAACCCGGTTCAGCATAATAGTTTTTATAATTATGTTAATAAGTTCTATATCGACCAGTTTGGGCTTGACCGTTCAAAATGCCTTACAATGAATTCTGTGTCCATCAGTCTGCCTGATGGTATGCATTACAGGGAAATATTCCCTGATCTGACTATTGACCTGGGACTGCGTTTTCGGGAAGCTAAGACCTTAATGGATGAAATACAGCAGAAGGCAATCTTTATGATCGATAACTGGTGCTCCGACTATGAACGGCAGGTACGTGATAAAGGAGGAATAGGATTTTTCCTTGGAGGAATAGGTCCTGATGGCCATATAGCATTTAATACTAGGGGATCTGATCTTTTTTCAACTTCAAGGCTTACTGCAACTAACTTTGAGACACAGGCAGTGGCTGCAGGTGACCTGGGTGGAATTGAGATTTCGCGGAACAGGCTTGTAATAACAATAGGACTGGAAACAATAACCTATAACCCGGGTACCGTGGCAATTATCTTTGCTGCTGGCGAGGCTAAGTCAGTCGTTATAAAAGATGCACTGGAAAATGAAATGAATACCCTTTATCCGGCAACAGCATTACAAAGACTGGATAACAGCGCTTTTTACCTGACCTGTGGATCAGCATCTTCACTGTCCGATAGGGTGGAAATGTACTTCAGGCAAGGTGAATGGTCAGAAGAGAAAACGGAGAAAGCAGTGATTAACCTCTGCCATAAACTGGATAAGTATTCACGGAATATTACACTTGCTGACCTTAAGAATGATAAATATTGCTCGCTGATTCCGAGCCTGGATAAAAATACTGTCAGTACGGTGGTTAATTCTGTGAAGACAAAGATCAGGAGAGGAATCGAAAGGGAAGAGAATAAGGTAATATACCATACCGGGCCACACCATGATGATATAATGCTGGGGATATTACCTAAATGTATACGCCAGGTGCGTTCAGCCACAAACGAAGTACATTTTTGTGTACTTACCTCCGGCTTTACATCTGTCACAGACCAGTTCATGGAGAACATCCTGCTGGATACACTGAAGCTGATCGACGAGGGTCAGATACAGATGATATTTTACCCGGACTTTTTTGATGGTGGATACAAAATAAAATGGTACAAGGACGTATATCATTACCTCGATGCTACGGCGCAGCATAATTATACCGGTATGCGAAGAGGTATATGCCACAGGGTGGTAAGAGGATTGGTCGAAATATGGGATCTGGTGGATAAACTGCAGATGATAGAAATCATTAATCTGGTGATTAAGACATTACGTGGCTCATATAAGGGAAGTAAAAGCCCTGAGCAGATACAGAAACTCAAGGGAATGGTACGGGAATTTGAGGAAGAACTGGTATGGGCTCACTTTGGTGTACCCATAAAAAATATACACCACCTGCGGCTGGGCTTTTATAAGGGTGATATATTTACCGAACAACCGGAGCATGGACGCGATGTGGAACCTGTTCTTAATCAGCTTCGTCGGATAAACCCGGATATTATCAGCCTTGCCCTCGATCCTGAGGGGAGCGGGCCTGATACACACTATAAGGTATTGCAGGCTATAGCTGCCGCAGTTAAAGAGTGGGGGAGGGAAAAAGACCTGTCAGGACTCAGGGTGATGGGATACAGGAATGTATGGTACCGTTTCCACCCCTCAGAAGTAAATACAATAATGCCCGTTTCACTCAATTCAATGGCAGTGCTTGAGAGCTCATTCGAACAATGCTACGGCAGCCAGGTGCATGCCTCATTCCCCAGCTATGAATATGATGGTAAATTCAGTGACCTGACAAGAAAGATCTGGGTGGAACAGCTAAAACAGGTACAACTGCTTACAGGAAAAGCTTTTTTCTATGAAAGTGAATTGCCTATATTGAGAGCTACACACGGGCTGGTATATGTAAAAGATATGTCGGCAAATGAGTTTATAACCATGGCAAAAGATCTTGAAAAACTAATGGAAACTGTTATATTTTAATATTAATACTATCGCTCCTTCTGAGCGCTTCTGACATAATTAACTTGCACTGAAAGATAATTTATCTATATTTATTCCGATTTTAGCATACAAAAAACCTAAGCTATGAAAAAAATCTTATTAACAATTATTGCCATTTGTCTTGTTACAGGACTAATGGGAGGTGGGCTGGTTACCAATACAAACCAGAGTGCCAGCTTCACAAGAATGTTGTGCCGGGATGCAACCATAGGTGTCGATGCAGTGTACTATAACCCGGCAGGCCTTACAAAACTGGGGAATGGACTCCACCTGTCAGTAAGTAACCAGACAATAGGGCAGACAAAGACCATTACCAATGATTTTCCCTTCCTGAACAGTGAAAAACCGGTTGAATATATAGGCAAGGTTTCTGCTCCTATCTTTCCTTCGGTTTATGCAGCTTTCAAACTGGGTAAATTTGTTGTCTCAGCAGGCTTTAACCCCATAGGGGGTGGCGGCGGAGCTGAATACCTGGATGGACTACCATCATTCGAGATGATGGTGGCATCACTTGTGCCTTCATTACAGACACAACTGGCTGAACTGGATGAAGGCGTAACCGGATTTGGATTCCCTGATCCCTATTTCCGTAACGTTCAGACCTATTCCTCAGATATAATTTTCAAAGGTAGTTCGGTATATTATGGGATACAGGCTAATGTCTCTTATGAAGTGAACAAAATAATATCGGTAGCCCTTGGAGCAAGGTATGTCATTGCCAGAAATACCTATGAAGGATCGGTATCCAATGTAATGATTACAGCAGCTCCTGATTTGACAACCGGACTTCCTTCACCGTTTAACGGAACACCAGGTGATTACCTCAGGGCTATAGCTGCCCACCCCTATGCCGTAGCAGCTAATGCTTCAGACGAGCTGAACTTAAATGCTGCATACCTGGATGGAGCCACAAATCTTGTTGCTGATGTGGAACAGTCCGGAAGCGGTATAACACCAATAATAAGCATTAATATATCACCGATTGACATGCTTAATGTAGCAATCAAATATGAGCATAAAACAAAGCTTGAACTTGAGACATGCGTTATCGATGGTAAAGATGCCGGTGGTATGTATGTCGATGGTGAAAAAGTAGTGGCTGATATGCCGGCAATGCTCACAGTAGGTGCCTCAATCAACCCAATGAATAAACTGCTGGTATCTGCAGGAATTAATTATTCTTTCGATAAGAATAATGACTACGACGGCAGTGCGGATGTAGACGTTAATATGATAGATAAGAACTATATTTCGTATGCCCTGGGGGTGGAATATAACCTCTTCGGGCCACTCAGTATAAGTGCCGGTTACGGCATGTCAACAACAGGTGTGAATGATGATTACCAGAGTGACGTCAGGTATAGCCTTAACACCAGTAGTGTTGGTGGTGGAGTTAAATTGTCATTAACGCCACTGCTTGATATTAACCTTGGTGCAATGTTAACATCGTACAAGGACGGTGGTAAAACATATAATTACTACCTGGGTGAAACTCCGGTACCGGTTAATGAAACCTATGATACCTCAACATGGGTCGTAGCCGTTGGCGTCGACCTTAACTTCTAAAGATCCCCTTTAACCCGGAGCTCGGCGACTGAAAGGAGCCAAAGGGTAAAGGCCAGCTATGCTGACCAGGAGGATGTTAAATAAGTTTAAGTGGTTAAAGTGGTTTAAGTAGTTTAATTTATTGTTTTAAACTACTTAAACCACTTTAACTTTTCAACCTTCTTATGCAACCACCAGCACTGAAAACTGGTCATACCTGTATGAAAAAGATAACTTTCATATCAATATTAATATACCTGCATGCCAGCCTTTTTGCAGGTGGATTGGTGACCAACACTAACCAAAGTGCCATGTTCACAAGGTTCCAGTGCAGGGATGCCACTATAGATGTTGATGCGGCATACTATAACCCTGCCGGGCTTGTTCATTTCAGCGATGGCTTCTTCCTGTCAGTTAATAACCTGTCGCTGGGAGAGGTCGACCTAATTTCAAGCGACTATGACAACTTCGATGAGCCAAAGGAATTCAAAGGCAGGGTGCTGACACCCATTTTCCCTGCAGCGTATGCAGTTTATAAAACGGGCCGCTTTGCTTTCTCCGGTGGTATTAATTTGATTGGTGGAAGAGGATCCGTAAAATATAAGGATGGCCTTCCTTCTATTGAAAGAAAAATTGCTGACCTGGTACCGTATATAAAAACAAACCTGGAATATGTTGACCAGGCAGTGACTGATGTATCCGGATCAGATCCGCTCTATAGTAATATAACAGACTATGAAGTTATTGCTGAATATAGCTCTAATTCATTCCATCCAGGATTGCAGATCAATATGGCTTATAAGATAAATGAATACCTGTCGGTGGCTACGGGACTGCGATTGGTGAGAGGTAAAAATACTTATAAAGGAAGTATTACAGATATCAATATAATCGGGACAAATACGGAAGGTGATTTTAAGATGGATCCTGCTGATTACCTCAGAGGAATAGCAACCAATGTAGCCGATACCCTCGAACCTGAACTGGATAATACAGCTGACATGGTAGATGCAAGAAGCAACTTTGCACTGGATGCAGCTGAAAAGGGATATGGCTTTACACCAGTTATTAGCCTTGACTATGCACCCTCACTATATACGAACTGGGCTGTAAAACTGGAATTTAAAACACGGCTGAGACTGAAAACAAAGGTAATTGATGGCAAGGATGGTAATGGCATGTTCATCGAGGGAGAAGAGGTGATAGCAGATATGCCTGCAATGCTGTCGGTTGGATTAACAAGGAGACCGTCAAACAGGTTTATGTTTTATGCAGGAATACATTACTATTTCGATAAACCAATTGATTTTGACGGAAATAAAGACGAAATAATCGATATGATAGATAAGAATTCTTATGAACTGGCATACGGTGCTGAATATGAGATCAGTAATGCAATACGGGTGAGCGCGGGATGCTTACTTGCCAGGCCCGGGGTAAATAAGGAATACCAGAACGAACTGAGATATAGTCTGCCATCCAGCACTTTCGGAGGAGGAGTGGGCATAAGAATATCACGCCTCCTGGACTTGAATATCGGTATGTCTTATACTATATATAAAGAGGGTGAGAAAGAATATACCTATACTCCCGAAAATACAATAACACCAGTTGATGTAAAAGAATATTATGACACCCGGACATTCGTCCTTGCCGTTGGTGTCGACTTCCTCTTCGGCGAAAACTAAATTCTTTAGTTGAAAAAGCTTAAATAAGTTTTTAATTACACTTACCGTAACTTTTTGTCTCTTACCCTGAATTTATTAAATCATAAATATTAAATCATAATTAATAATTTGTAACTTGAAACTTGAAACTTGAAACATGAAACATGAAACAATTCCTTCTCTCATCAATCCTTGCAGCAGTACTGCTTACAACATCCTGCTCGCAGACAAGTAATTACAATTATTACTCCGGCCCCGGCCCTGAAGCCATGGGTGAGTTCATAACAACCACTGTAAAGGTGCATATTATATACGATAACTATGTGTATAAAGAAGGAACACAGGCCGACTGGGGATTTTCAATACTTATCGAGGGTCTTGATAAATGTATACTCTTTGATACAGGAACAAGACCGGAGATCTTTGAAGCTAACTTCAAGAAAATGGGCCTTGATGCCACTGAAATAGATGAAGTATTTATTTCGCATGAACATGGAGATCATTTTGGTGGACTTGGTGCATTGTTAAATATGAACCCTGATATAAAGGTTGTGGTGCCTGAAACTTTCAGTAATAACTTTTTCAAGATCCCCGAAAAAACAGGTTCTGTTACAGAGCTGGTGAGCAAACCTGTACAGGTATGCAATGGGCTCTACAGTACAGGTGTACTTGGCAGGGAAATTCCTGAGCAGTCAATGGTATTGAATACAGCTAAAGGCCTGGTAGTAATGACCGGTTGTTCTCATCCC
>CAZSJH010000176.1:0-6419 GCA_964607105.1 uncultured Rikenellaceae bacterium
AAAGGCAAAGGTAAATTAGAGGATATAGACCTTCTGCTGGAACTGGCTGAAGGCGTTAAGAAAGGATCATTATGCGGTCTGGGTCAGACAGCCCCCAACCCGGTGATAACAACCATAAAATACTTCAGGCATGAATACGAAGAACATATACTTCAGAAAAGATGCCGTGCCTCAGTATGCACTGAACTCGTATCTTCCCCCTGTCAGCATACCTGTCCTATTGGTACCGAAGTGCCTGCATATATAGGTTATATTGCAAGGAAGGAATTTAAAAAAGCCTTTGAAATAATTTTAAAGGACAACCCATTGATGTCAGTGTGTGGCAGGGTTTGTCACCATCCCTGTGAAGAGTTCTGCCAGACAGGTAACTGGGGTGATCCAATAGCCATACGTGCTCTTAAAAGATTTGCCACTGACTGGGCAATTGAACAGGGGCTTTATCCCACGCAGGAAAAATTTGAAATTTTCAGGGAAAGTGTGGGCGTCATAGGAGCGGGTCCGGGAGGATTGATGGCAGGATATAACCTTGTGAAGAAAGGCTATGATGTTACCATATATGAAGCTGAATCAATCCCGGGAGGAGCCCTGGCAACCGCAATACCTGAATACCGCCTGCCACTTGACATATTGAACCTCGATATCAGGAATATTATGACTGCGGGAGTAAAAATAAATACAAATACAAGGGTAGGTAAGGATATCTTTTTTGATGCCTTAAGGGAAAAACATGATGCCCTGCTGATAGCTACCGGGGCACATAAATCAAAAAACCTGGGTATAGAAAATGAATCAGCAGATGGGATAACAGATGCACTGTCATTTCTAAAGAAAGTTAAAATGAAGGAAGATACCCGAATAGGAGAGCTTGTTGGTGTTATCGGCGGAGGTAATGCGGCAATTGACGCAGCACGATCAGCAGCACGACTGCAGGGAAGCAAGAAGGTCATAATTATTTACCGACGCACTGAAACGGAAATACCTGCTTTTCCTGAAGAAATAGAAGCGGGCCTGGAAGAAGGCGTGGAAATTATGTATCTTACCACACCGGTTAAAGTCCTTACGGATAAGGATAATAAGGTAAGGGGGCTGACATGCATTAAAATGACACCGGGCGAATATGACAGCAGTGGAAGGAGGAGGCCTGTGCCGGTCGAAGGTTCAGAATTCGACCTTCAACTGTCTACAGTGATAGTGGCCATAGGAGAAGATCCTGGACTTGACTTTATAAACGGTAATCAGAACCTGGAAATAAATAAGAATAATTCTATTAAAACCGACCCGGAATCTTTCGCTACCAGCATACCGGGTGTGTTTGCCGTGGGTGATGCAGTAACAAGACCTGATACCATAATAAAAGCCATGGGTGGAGGAAAGGTGGCTGCAGAAATGATTGACAAATTCCTTCGAGGTGAAAATGTTAAACCTGAATATGCACCAACAAGGCCATCTGTATATGTCAAACCACTTGAGCTGGATCCGGAGACAATAGCTGAGCTGTACAGGCCGGCGGTTCCAAGGATAGAAGTCAGTGAAAGAAGCAGCAATTTCAGGGAAGTTGATAAGGTGCTTGATGAGGAGACTGCGATTAAAGAGTCATATCGGTGCCTCAGGTGTGACCTGGAAACAGAAGATGCAATAGCTGCCTTAAATAATATCGGGCTATGAAAAAAATAAGCTGTTATATTGATGATATTAGAATTGAAACACCAGAAGGAGTAACAATCCTTGAACTGGCCAGGGCTAATGGAATATATATACCAACTCTTTGTTACCATCCTGATATAAGCCCGTCAGGCAACTGCAGGCTTTGCATCGTTGAGATTGAAGGAAGAAGAGGGCAGCATATTTCATGCATGACCCGGGTTGAGGATGGTATGAGAATAAGGACGGACAGCCAGGAGATTGCTGAGATAAGGAGGGTAACACTCGAACTGATACATGCCAACCATACACAGGATTGTACAAGCTGTTCCAGTAATAATAACTGCCAGCTACAGGAAGTAACAGCATATATAGGAGTTAACGAGGAAAGACTCAATAAGCTGAGAAGAACAAGACCGCTGCTTAAAATAGATGATTCCAATCCCTTCTTTAACCTTGATCATAACAAGTGTATTACATGCGGTATCTGCATAAGGACCTGTGATGAAGTTGCAGGTGTGAATGCCCTTGATTACGGTTTCAGAGGTTTTGCTACCGTGGTGAGTACCTTTGGTGACAAACCTATCAAAGAATCGGTCTGCGAATCATGCGGCGAATGCGTGGTGAGATGCCCCGTTGGTGCATTATATGTAAAAGAGACCGTGATTCCTGCACGCGAGGTGAAAACGGTTTGTGCCTACTGCGGTGTAGGATGTAATATCTATCTTGGAGTCCGTGATAACAAGATCGTAAGCGTAAGGGGTGACAGGGACAGTATTGTAAATAAGGGCAGGCTTTGTGTTAAAGGCAGGTTCGGGTATTCTTTTGTGAACCATCCGGAAAGACTGAAAAGCCCCCTGATAAAAAGAAACGGTAGTTTTGAAGAAATTTCGTGGGGTGAAGCCTTGGATATTATTGCCGCTAAATTTTCAGAGAAAAGGAAGGAAAAATTCGCTGCCCTGACATCAGCTAAGATAACAAATGAAGATAATTATGTAGTCCAGAAGTTTACACGTGCTGTAATGGGCACCAATAATATTGATCATTGTGCCAGGTTGTGTCATGCACCAACTGTATCCGGATTGGTACAGAGCTTCGGATCAGGCGCCATGACAAATTCTATTGATGAGTTTACATCGGCAAAGACCATTTTTTCAATAGGATCAAATACAACAGCCGCACACCCCATAATCGGACTACATATTAAAGAGGCAAAAAGGAAGGGTGCAAAAATAATAGTCGCCAATCCCAAGGAGATTGACCTGTGTCGTTTTGCCGATATATTTATTCAACACTACCCGGGGACCGATGTTGTACTGCTGATGGGGATGATGAAGGTTATTGTGGATGAAGGACTGGAAGATAAAAAATTCCTGGAGGACAGGTGTGTGGGTTTTGATGAATTACTCAACTGCCTGGGAGGCTATGATCTTGAGAATGTTTCAAGCATCACGGGAGTGGACACTGAGAAGATACGTCAGGCTGCAAGGCTCTATGCCACAAATACCCCATCGTCTCTAATATATGCCATGGGTATAACTCAGCACAGTCATGGCACCGACAATGTTCTTGCAGTAAGTAATATAGCCTTACTTACAGGGAATGTTGGTAAGGAGTCGTCCGGAGTGAACCCCCTGAGAGGGCAGAATAATGTTCAGGGTGCCTGTGATATGGGCGGCCTGCCTAATGTATTCCCTGGTTACCAGGATGTTACTGACCCGGATAAGATTGAAAAATTTGAAAAAGCATGGTCTGCCAGGCTTGACAGGCAAGATGGACTTACTCATACTGAATATTTCACTGAAATAGAAAAAGGGAATATAAAGGCATTGTACCAGGTTGGTGAGAATCCGGTACTGAGTGAGGCTGATGCCAATCATGTTAAAAAAGCCCTTGATAAACTGGATTTTTTTGTTGTGCAGGATATTTTCCTTACTGAAACCGCACAGTATGCAGATATTGTGCTGCCGGCATGCTCCTTTGCTGAAAAGGATGGTACTTTTACCAATACAGAAAGAAGGGTCCAGCGGATACGAAGGGCAGTTAACCCCCCGGGGCAGGCAATGGAAGACTGGCGTATCACATGCGAGATTGCGAGGAGAATGGGGGCTGAGGGATTTGACTTTGAGAGTGTGGATGATATTGTCCGGGAGATTAATTTACTTACCCCGAGCTATGCAGGTATTACATATGACAGAATAGAAAAAGAAGGTTTGCAATGGCCATGCCCCGACAGAAAACACCCGGGGACAAAATATCTTCATCGGGAAAAATTTGCAGGAAGCACAGGTAAAGGCAGGTTATTCCCGCTTTTATACAAAGCATCTGTTGAACTGCCGGACACCGAGTTCCCACTGCTGCTGACTACCGACCGCAGCCTGTATCATTATCATACAAGCACTATGACAGGCAGGGTAAGAGGACTGAAAGATATTGAGGGCACGGAATATTTGCGCATAAACCCTGAAGATGCCAGGAAGATGGGCGTTAATGAAGGTGAGTTGGTATTTGTTAACTCAA
This sequence comes from uncultured Rikenellaceae bacterium, assembly GCA_964607105.1. Classification (GTDB taxonomy): domain Bacteria; phylum Bacteroidota; class Bacteroidia; order Bacteroidales; family VadinHA17; genus UBA9300. The sequence continues at coordinate 4,162 of CAZSJH010000176.1, forward strand.
GGAGGGGGAAGATTAAGGTAAAGGTTAATATCAACCGGAGTTGTCCGGAAGGAGTGGCTTCATTAACCTTCCATTTTCCCGAAACACCAACAAATGAGCTTACAATATGTGCCGTAGATCCTGTTTCAAAAATACCCGAGACCAAAGTGTGCGCTGTGAATGTCGAAAAAACAGAGTTATGATATAATTTTCTCTAATGGGAAGAGCTGAAATCCTGAAAAAGTTCCGACCCGAGCATAACAATATGCTGGGTTTATTGCATGCCCTGCAGGATAATAATCCTTATAACTACCTGGACACCCAGGATCTTCAAACCGTAGCTGAATATTTTAACACAACATTGAGCCATGTTTACGGCGTTGCTACATATTATACAATGTTCAGTGTTAAACCAAGGGGAAAATATATCATAAGAGCATGTAATTCACCGGTATGCGATATGGAAGGATCAGTAAATATTCTTGAAGAACTGAATAGACTTCTTGGAATAAACCCTGGTGAGACAACAGAGGACAGAATTTTTACACTGGAACTGTCTGAATGTCTTGGACAATGCGATAAAGCACCGGTAATAATGATAAATAAAGAGGTATACGGTAATCTTGATCGCAAAATGATAGCAAGCATTATTAAAGAATACAAAAACAAATAAAGTGCCTGAAGAGAAAAGAATAATCCTTAAAAACCTTGGAAGGATAAATCCACTGAGCATTGATGATTATATTGCTGAAGGAGGTTACAGGGCAGCCGAGAAAGCAGTAGCTTGCAAACCCGTTGAAATAATTGATGAGATGGTTAAATCAAGCTTGAGGGGAAGGGGGGGTGCAGGATTTTCAACAGGCTTAAAGAAGAAATTTACCAGTGAGGCCTGTCTCAGGTGTGAACAAAAATACCTTATATGCAATGCTGATGAGGGTGAGCCCGGGACCTTCAAGGACAGGATCATAATGGAGAACGATCCTCATTGTCTCATTGAAGGAATGATAATAGCAGCCTATGCTATCGGAGCATCAAAGGCATTTATTTATATAAGGGGTGAATATTACAAATCTATAAGTATGCTGCAAAATGCAATTGAAGATGCCCGCAAGAAAAATTTTCTTGGAGAAAAAATTTTTGGCAGTACATTTTCACTTGACATAGAAATAAAATTAGGTGCCGGTTCATACCTGTGTGGAGAAGAGCTAACCTTACTGGAATCACTTGAAGGTAAAAGGGGATATCCTCGTATCAAACCTCCTTTCCCTGCCGAAAAAGGATTATATGGCTTACCCACACTTATCAATAATGTTGAAACACTGGCTACTATACCCACTGTAGTTGAATACGGAGCTGAATGGTATACAGGAATGGGAACAAAAGACTCACCGGGAACAAAAATATTTACGGTGAGCGGGGATGTTAATAAACCAGGATACTTTGAACTGGAACTGGGAATAACGCTCCGTGAGTTAATATTCGATTTTGCAGCTGGCATAAAAGAGGGGAAAAAGTGTAAGGCTGTACTGATAGGAGGGGCGGCAGGTACTTTTGTTGATAAAACCGTGCTGGATACCCCCATAGGTTATGACTCACTGAAGGAGAAAGGTGCTGTACTGGGATCCGGAGCAATTATGGTCATTGCCGATGATAAATCAATACCTGGTATTACGGAGTCAATATTGAGGTTCTTCAAACATGAATCATGTGGCAAATGTGTTCCCTGTCGTGTCGGTATGTTGCAACTGGTAAGTTTGATAAGTAGATATAATAGTACCGGAAAGAAGAATGAGAACATACTCGACAAGATGGTGGCCGAGGCTGATTATATGGCAAAAACATCACTTTGCCCACTGGGGCAGTCACCAATATTACCTCTCAGGAGTTTGCAGAGATATTTTGCTGAAAGCTTCCTTTAATAATTTGTTATCAGGCTTATGAAAGAAAATATTACTGTAATTATAGATGGAAAGGCGGTAAAAACTGAAAAAGGAGCAAACCTGCTGCAGGTAGCCCGGGATAATGGGATAGATATACCAGGATTATGCTATCATAAGAAATTAAGCCCTACCGGGGCATGTCGGCTATGTGTGGTAAGGATAGAAGGACAGAGGGGCCTTATGATGGCCTGCACGGTATCACTTTCCGAAGGAATGAAAGTGACCGCTTTTGATGAAGAGCTTGAAGAGCTAAGGAAGCACACCATCGACTACCTGCTGGCTGACCATAATGATGATGACGATGGAAGCTATCATGATGAACTGCGTGAGCTGACAATA
>CAZSJH010000177.1:0-6410 GCA_964607105.1 uncultured Rikenellaceae bacterium
AAATGCTATCCTTATACACAAACTTTGGCCAAAAAGAAACTCCTTGGTCAATATTATTAAAAAAGCCCTCATCAATTAATGCGGTTGAATGATTTTTATCTTTATCGTACAAAATAAAAAGAGAATTATCCAATTTTGCATGCAATCCATATTTTAAATAGGTAAATAAATATCGCTTACTTTCAACAATTTTATAAATTAATAATTTATTCGCTGCTTCATTTAATGCTTTTTCCAATTCTGAAATGTCGTTAGTCACAGGAATTGAAAATTCAGGACTTAATTGATGAGACCCAAGCCTGATTATGGAGTATGGTTCTAATTTATTATTGCTTAAGCAATAGACCGTGTCATTAAAATTTTCCTTATAATAAAGTTTATCATTAAAAACATATAAGGGAACACGACTTAGACTAACTTTCCCCATTTGTGTAAAATGACTTTGAAACTTAGTTATTTGTCTATAGTTTAAATCCGTGATTACCAAATTATTTATGAAACTATCCGATTGTCTTGAAAAATCAGTTGAATAAACAGCAATTCTATCTTTACCAAATAATACAAACTGAGAGCCATTTAAATTATTTTCAATTTCTTCAATGTAATTCCCTTCCGTATCATATTTTAAAATAATCCGGTTTTGGCCGTCATTTATATAAATTAATTTTGAGTTATCGTCAATTTCAAAATCAAACACACTTGTATATTCACCAGGTCCACGACCAATTTTCCCAATTTGCTTTATGAATTTTCCTTCAAGAGAAAACTTTAGTAACTTCTGTTGATCACTAATGTAAATAAAAGAATTAGAAATTACTATCTTGCTTATCATGCCTAACATACTTTCCTGGACAGTTTCTAATGCAACATATTTTATATTTTGTGTAATATCAGAAAGAAATAACCTTTTTCTATGCTCAATCGCTTCTGAGAAATCAACTATATATGATAGGTCTGATTTATCATGATTCTCTTTATATTTTTTCTGGCATCCATTAAATATAGTAATGAATAATAAGAGAAATGAAATTAGTCTTAGGGTAATTATATGACATTTCATATTGATAATTTTAATTTATAGTTTTCTATTTTTGGTTATATTTAGTTAATCCTTATTACGTCATTTATTTGATAATATACCAGTCAATATATTTATGGACACCAAAATATTTTTATTGAAAAATCAATAAAAATTAAGTTTAATACTTCTTCTTTCTTTATATTCATCAATTCTTTTATGTTGCACGCTATAGTTGCCAATAAAGTGATGATTTTATCTGCAGCAATTCTACTGAGATAATTTCTTATCATCCAGTGATTGTACTTCAGATATGATAAAAATCCTTCTGGTCTTACCCAAATAATATAAATGCTGAGTTAAGCTTGGCTGCATTTATAAAATTAGTATTAATTTTATTAAACTCTTCTATTGTTTTAAATCCTAAAGCAGGATGTTCTCTTTATCAGTTTTACCAGCTTGCATTCAATAGAAGATCTCTTTTAGCACAAAAGCCTTTAACTCAAAGTGCTATATTCTTTTTACATCCTCATAATTCTTTTACCTGCGGCAGCAGTGGTTTGATAGTATGTCTGACAAATACATTTCCTTCTATTTCCATCGCTCTCATAAATAACCTTGAAATCATTATCCCGAACTTCCGGAAAAGATTTAAATATTATGTGTCTTTTTTAAAGGAAGTATGTATTCATATTCTAGTCATTGTTGTTCATTTACGTATAGAGTAGCCCTTAAACATGCACTATAAGTATTCGCTGAATTTATCTTTATTGTTCATTTCTTCAAGGGTGGTCGGTTGATTTGTTGAAGAACCTAGCGCTACCCTTGTACTTATATCTCTGTCCTTCTTTAAGTTTTTTATTTTATGCTGTAGACTTTATATCAGTTACAAAAAGTCTTCAATCAAATCCTCTATTTTTATTTTTATTGCCTATCAATAAAATTCATAATAATGCATTCGAATAATTAGTTGATCCTTATTAATACTTGCTTTTTTAATTCGTAACAGTTTGAGTAATATCCTTCTCATGGATCAGGGTATTAAATCAGATTCAATAACAGTTATTACAAGTTACGATATTAATTTTAGATTGATCAGGATTGAGTTTTACAGGTTAACATTTATTAAATATTATTTACCAATGCATGACCCACGGAGTGGGTTAATAGTAATAGCCACAGTAACACCTGTGGATAATGATATTGATCCCACCACACCAACGGCCGCCGCGCGGTGGAGAGAGGGTGGTGGGGTAAATGCCAATATCCCCCAACCCCCTTCAAAGGGGGATCGAACAAAAAAAGGCTCCGTTTCCGGAGCCTGAAAAAAACCAGTCAGGTAAAAAATATATAATTAATAGCTCTTCAGTGAGAGCCTGAAGTTGCCGGTGGCCTGTTTGGCTGTAACCTTGAATCCCCATTCACCTGTTTTGGTGCCGTTCTCCTCATCAATACTGAACGATTTGGACCAGTTGACCGACCCGTACTCGTCAATTAGCACCTCGGTATAGGTCTTGCCCGACGGCATGGTGATAACTATTCGTATCTCTCCCTCATCGCACATTCCACTGACATTAATGGATGCTTTTTTTGCATCCTCGTCAATCTCGAATTTAAATTCTTTTGTGAAGCTGCCTTCCTTAACAACCTTCGAGAATTGCAGGCTGCTAGAACTCTGGGAGCCTCCCATAAAATATATACCTTCAAGGTCTGAGCCTGTTGAGAAAATCATTGGTACGTCAGGAACGGTCCATTGATGCCTGTATGCCTCCCGGGCTTCCCTTACAGCACGCTCAAGCTCATCTTCACGGATTTTGACTCTTTCTCTTTCCTTAAGAGCCAATTCCTTTTGCTTTTCCTGTTGTATCTTTATCTGCAACGTTTCCTGTTTTTTTTGTTCTTCCTCCTCTTTAGTCTGACCAAAAGTTGTTGCACTACTAAAAGCCATGAATAAAGAGAGAAGAATTAATATGGTAACCTTCCTTTTCATGATATTGTATTTTTCGTTAATATTCACATTTCAAATTTAAGCATAGATGGTATCAGAATTTGTTAACAGCAGGTTAAAGTAGGGTTAAAGGCTTCTGAGCTGTCTTATAATTATATAAATTTGATCCTGTAAACGTATATTACCATGTGGAAATTAAAAACTCTCTTACCTGTATCTGCTGCCCTGGCAATATTTATTATTGCCCAGGTATATGTTGTCCGGCAGGTATGGAAACAAAAAGATGAGGTATTTGCCTTACAGTACAGGTCGGAAGCAAAGGAAGCCATACATGAAATGGCAGCTTATGATCCATATAACGGCTTTAAGAAAGCATATTTTGTCCTCGATGATATATCACAACTATTTCTTCAAAAAAAGGAAGCATTGCTTAACCCTGAGGACTCAGCTTTACTTGCACAGAATTTAAGGAAAAACTACACGAAGATTTTATCTGAAGACCAGCAGTTATCTGCATACCTCAGCAAATATTTTGAAAAGTTAGGGCTTGAAAGCAAGATCAAACCACTAATTTACGTCAATTATATTGACCTGATAGATGCAACAAGGGTTGTAAGGGTTTACAAGGCCCCGCTCAGTGAAATTAAAGGACAGCAATCAAAAAAAAGTATTTTGGTATATACTTTCAAAAGCGAAGGAAACAATTATGTAATATCATATGATTATTATATCGACGTAGCCAACAAGGAAAAAATAATTCTAAAGGAACTGAGCCTGACACTCTTTCTCAGTATTTTAAGTTTTGTAATTATTAGTGCCATATTTATAGCCACAATGAGGAGCTATCTTGAGGAAAAACGTCTGTCAAACCTTAAGACAGACTTTATAAATAATATGACCCATGAGCTAAAAACTCCTCTCTCAACAATTACCGTAGCAGGAAAGACACTTAAGCATGATGCTGTTATTGGTGACAGGGAAAAGATAAAAGAAACTGCCAATATGATTGGCAAGCAATCATTGCACCTAAATGAGCTGATTAACCTTATCCTGGAAATAAGCATGTGGGAAAGAGCACAGTTCGAGGTTGATAAGAAAGTGACCAATGTTGAAGAGCTGGTTAAAGATATTGCTGGTAATTTCAAAAACGGCTGCGGTAAAACATGTAAATTTACAGAACAGTATAAGCTTGACGGATCAAGGGCAGAAATTGACGACCTGTACTTCACCACCATGATAAACAACCTGCTGAATAATGCAGTAAAGTATTCAAAGAACACTCCCGAGATCAGCCTCGAAGCATTCCATGACGGAAATCAAATAACTATTAAAGTTGCTGATAAAGGAATTGGTATAAGCAGGATTGACCAAAAAAATATTTTTGATAAGTTTTACCGCGTCAGCACAGGCAATATACACGAGTCAAAAGGCCTGGGTTTGGGACTTTACTATGTGAAGAAAATTGCAGAGGCACATAGTGGTTCAGTAAAAGTAAGCAGCAAAAAGGGTAAAGGAAGCGTCTTTATAGTAAATATACCGAAAACCATATAACCAGAGCCATGAAAGTATTAATAGCAGAAGATGATATTGACTTTGGCAATATACTAAGTCAGTATGTCTCTATCAATGGGTTTGAGGTTACCCTGACCCGTAACGGGAAAGAAGCGTGGGGCAGTTATATCCGCGAAAAACCTGATATTTGTGTTCTTGATGTCATGATGCCTGAAATGGACGGTTTCTCCCTTGCGGAGAAAATAAAGCAGAATGACCCGGATATGCCATTCGTATTCCTAACGGCAAAAACACTCAAGGAAGATATAGTAAAAGGCCTTAAGATGGGGGCCGATGACTATATAACAAAACCATTTGACCCTGAGGTACTTATACTACGCCTCAGTAATATACTTAAAAGGGTATATACCAGTATTAACGATGAATACACCCTGTCTTCCACAACACTTAAGTTTAACACCCTGGAGCTCTTCTGTAAAGGGAAAAAGGAAAAGCTAACTCTAAAGGAAGCACAGCTGCTAAGGTATCTAATGGCCAATAAGGACAATATTTTGCGCCGCGACGCCATCCTTAACGAAGTATGGGGTGAAGATGATTATTTCCTTGGGCGAAGCATGGATGTATTTATCAGCAGGCTGAGAAAATATCTGTCGCCTGATCCGGGACTGGAGCTACGAACCATAAGGGGTACTGGGTTTATACTGGAAGAAACCAAAAAAGAGAGATGAGAGATGAGAGATGAGAGATGAGATTGCTCATCACTCACCGCTCACTGCTCATTTCTATCATTTCATAAGTTCATACCCCAGATCATGGTTTTTATCAACTGCTGGAATACCTTCCTTCATCCAAAGAGGCATGGGTTTATCCTTAAGGTAATGGTCAAAAAACTGTGCCAGCCGTATCTGGAAATCTTTCTTGTTTTTAAGTTTCTGTGGCCAGTGGGGTTCACCGCTATAGTTGAGCATCCACACCGGCTTCTCTAACCTCCGAAGTGCCATGAAATACTCTATGCCCTGGTACCATGGTACGTGCCCATCCTGGTCGTTATGCATAATGAGTATGGGAGTGGTCACCTTATCCATTGTGAACAAGGGAGAATTTTCAAAATACCTCAGTGGATATTCCCAGATACTATCCCCGATCCTGCTCTGTGTATGCTCATACTGGAACGACCTGTTAAGACCGGTCCACCACCTTATGCCACCATAGGCGCTGAACATATTTACTACCGGTGCTCCTGATTCAATGGCAGCAAACATATCGGTGCGTGTTGCAAGGTAGGCCACCTGGTAGCCACCCCAGCTATGACCCTGGGCTCCAATGCGTTCAGGATCCACAAATCCTTCATCAACAAGGGAAGTCACTCCAGGCATAACGCAGTTGTATGCACTCTCGCCGGGATAACCATCTTCATAATAAACATCAGGGTTAAATATTAAATAACCATTGCTTGTGTAGTAATGGTAATCGATGGTTGACCTGTGTAACTCGGGAGTCCTATGATTATATAGTTCACCTGATGATTTCTCATAGAAATTTACAATCATAGGATATTTCTTCGAGGAATCGAAGTTCTCTGGTTTATAGAGCAAGCCATCAAGCTCCCGACCGTCAAGCGAAGTCCATCTGTACAGTTCGGCTGTGCCCCACAAAAAATCTTCCTGCTGTGGGTTGGCATTGCTTATCTTAGTGTTATTCCTGAACTTCAGGTCCGACACCAGGAGATCAGGAAATTGCCTGAATGTCTCTTTCGTGAAAACAACCGTCTCAGAATCATCAGCCTTAAACGGTCTGGAAAGTTCATATTCACCGCCAATTAACAGATCAGGTTCGGATGCTTTCTTCAATCCCCATTTATAATATCCCGACTCACGGCTTTCTTCCTTGGCTCCCAGCAGATATTGTGCTGCCTCATAATCTATAAAGTCT
>CAZSJH010000178.1:0-6381 GCA_964607105.1 uncultured Rikenellaceae bacterium
TTCAAGTTCAGTTTATGTGTATTTTATTTAATCATTCATAATGGCTTCAGGCCTCCGGCCTCAGCCTTAGTTCCTTACTCATCTCTCATCTCTCATCTCTCATCTCTCACCGCTCACCGCTCACCCCTCTTCTCCAGGTAGCTCATCATAATAATAGAGCCTGCCGTACCATCCATTGTAGGTTCATTGGTTGAATAATCGCTTATATCATCATGATATACTACGTAATTATTCTGGAATTCAGAAAACTCGTCCTCTTCCGAGAGAGAAATACCTTTCAGGGAGTTGTAAATAGTGGTATATACCGGACCATCAACCAGTCCCCCCGCTACTTCCCTCCCTGTCAGCGCCCATACACTTGTATGAATATCCACAGGGTATTCCCCTCCTTCGGGTATACCTGTGAACATTGATGTTCCCCATGGGTTGACACCGAATAACCAGTTGACCTGATCTGTTAAAAAGTCATGGTAGGTAAAGTCTGATGTCATATCCTCATAAAGAATGATCTGAGCAACCAGTGATGTAAGGAGGTTATTGGAACACCAGATAAAAGGCACACCAACATTATAGACATTTTCCGCTGCCCTTTCGACTGCAGACTCTATGCCCGACCTGTAATATCCTGTCAGTATTTCTTTGAAATCATCATCTACCAGGTCATAAAGGGCATAATGGCCGATATTCACAAACGGATAATATTTGTAATGCTCCGCGGTATCAAGAGGCATCCATGACACTGTTCCCGCTTTAACTGCATAATCCTTTGCAAATTCCAGATATTCTTCGTCCCCTGTTACACGATACAGTTCAGCCGCACCCCATTCCATATCATCATTCCATGTATCCTCTTTATATCTGTAAGGTGCTCCATATGAATTTCCCTGCTGATATCCTTCATTATGCAAACCTAGTTCAAATACGCTTTTTGCCGAGTTAAGGCATTTACCAGCAAACTGTTTTCCCTGAGGATCATCTTTCCATGTTAAATAAGCCATGGCAAGTGCTGCTGCACACCTGCCGGCCAGGTTTGAAACACCTGTTGCTTCACTTTTGAATTCTCTCAGGCCCTGAGGTTCACCGTTGGCAAAATAAACGACCCTGTAGCTGTTCTCACCCCAGCCATAGTCTGATCTGTCATTGTCCGGCATCTTCCATCCCATATGATCCCTGTCATCTCCCACCTGGTGAAAAAGAATATCAGGTTCCGGGTGCATTTTAAGTATCCACTGCAATCCCCATACGGCTTCATCCAGTATATCAGGAAGCCCGTTGGATCCCTGTCTTCCCAGTGAATCGACCTTATCATTAAATTGTCCGGGGAACATATGGTAGGCCTTAAGCATATGGGCCGTGGCGTAACTTCCTGTAATAAGATATTTAAGCTGATCGCCGGCATCATGCCATCCACCGCTTACATCGAAAAATGTAGAATCAGCCATCGGTCCATACATTGTTTTACCGTCAAGTGTGTGACATTCAATACCAAGGAAAGGATTGTAACCACACCTCTGTTGACGCATGAATTCCAGCAGGTAATCGGTATATCCACTGTAAACCTCGTCTGAAACAGGGAATGACACTGAGCGGCAATCCGATTCAGAACCTATGATAAAATAGGAGCCGGGAATATTCAGTGAGGAAAAATCCAGCTCATAATAATAACTGAAGGTACCCCAGCCTTCAGCATCTGACTTTACCGGTTTCAGATTAGCCATAACAAGCTCACCCTCGTCAGACATAAGGGCAAAATCCTCATCAAGCTGTTCATTTGAAAATATCACCGCTTTCTTTGCACCCGCAGAATGATATCCTGCCTGATTAACCCTGATATGTATTGATTCCTGTTTTCGTTCACAGGCACTTAATAAAAAGATACTAATTATAACAATATGCAGATGTACTGATCTGAAATGTATCATAATATCTCTTATGATTTATTTTATTATTATACTTTTTTAACTAACTATTTCATTGACCCCATTAAGTATATAATGTGGTTTGTAAGGGAATTCAGGCACACCAGGGAGTAATTTATTACCATGATAAATTACACCATCCATATCCGAGATAATGGCTTTCTTTTTTCTAATCTTTGATATAATATCCTTTTTTTCCATTATTCCATCTTTGTCCGCTGAAGGCACGGGTCACAGGCCCACACCGGCGTAGGTGGGTTATCCATTATTCCGTCAGGGATCACTGAACTTCGCCAGTATAAGTGCTTAATTCATTATTTCTTAATATTATCCAGAATATTCTGTATTGATTCCTCAAAAAGATTTGCTCCCTCAATCCATTTCAGAATATTCTCGCTAACCTCCGGGTATTCAGCTGATCTCATTGACACTGTCTTATAACATAATTCCTTCAGCTCCTTCATATTATCAAGCAGTTGTTTAAAATAAATACGAAAAAAACCATCTGTTATAAAAAAATACTTCTTCCTTTCTGCGGCATATGTCTTGTAATCAATCATTTTTATCGAGAGCAGGTAATTCAGGGAAGTACTGATTGAACTCTTACTTGCCCTGAAAAAATCAACCAGTTCTGAGAAAGTAGCTTCAGGTTTATCTGAATTTGCAAAATATGCCATTATACGTCCCTGCATGGGTGTAAGTCCAAATTTCTCGAATACCCTTCCCGTTTCTTCTATATGCTCTCTTATCCCTTTCTGGGTCATATCTTCATTTATTTAACTGATCATCTAAACAAAAATATAAATATTTTATCAAGTTCATTAATTTTTGAACTAAAAAAACATATTATTTGATTTTACTGGTACAAATAAAAAAAAAGTTTTAGTTTTGATTCTTCGACAAAAATTATGTTCAACTAATATCATAAAAAAGTGTTACATACTGTTGACTGGGTGATAGTAGCAAGTTTCTTCGTCATTGTTGTCGGAATAGGATGGGTAGCATCCAAAACAGCTGGTAAAGATACCACGGAATTTTTCCTTGGGGGGCGTGGAATGCCCTGGTGGCTCCTCGGTATTTCAATGGTAGCCTGCACTTTTTCTGCTGACACACCCAACCTGGTGACAGGAATGGTGCGTGAAGACGGTGTTGCCAAAAACTGGGCATGGTGGGCTTTCCTGCTAACAGGAATGGTAACGGTTTTTATTTATGCCAAGTTATGGAGGAGGTCAAACATTATGACCGACCTTGAATACTATGAATTGAGATACAGTGGCAAGGCTGCTTCATTTTTAAGAGGTTTCAGGGCTCTTTACCTGGGAGTGCTATTTAATACTCTTATTATGGGGACTGTTACCCTGGCAGCCATCAAGATAGGTGGAGTTATGCTTGGGATCAAACCCTGGCAGGCGGTTGTTGGGGGATCACTGGTGGTAATGATATATGCATCCCTGGGGGGCTTGAAGGGGGTAATTTGGGCTGACTTTTTCCAGTATAGCATAGCCATGTTCGGTGCGGTACTGGCAGCTATTGTAGCTGTCAAACAACCGGAAGTGAATGGCCTTCAAAACCTTCTCACCAGCCCTGCCCTGCAGGAAAAAATAAAAGTATTTCCCGACTTCCAAAATCCCTCGGTATGGGTAACGCTTTTGCTGATACCAATTGCAGTGCAATGGTGGGCTGTATGGTATCCCGGGGCTGAACCGGGTGGAGGAGGTTACATTGCACAGAGGATGTTATCTGCAAAAAATGAAAAGAATGCCATTGGTGCAACCCTGCTCTTTAATTTTGCCCATTATGCTCTCAGACCATGGCCCTGGATAATAGTGGCACTGGCATCTGTAATTATCTACCCCGACCTGGAATCGATTCGTGCACAATTTCCGGACATAGCTGAAACCTACCTTAAGGACGATATTGCATACCCTGTTATGCTTTCAAAGTTGAATCCTGGATGGCTCGGTCTGGTAACAGCATCAATTATTGCTGCCTACATGTCGACTATAGGAACACACCTTAACTGGGGATCCTCATACGTTGTTAATGATTTCTACAGGCGTTTTGTTAAACCAGGTGCACCCGAAAAAGAACTGGTCATGGTAGGAAGAATAACAACGATCTCACTAATGGTAATTGCCGGTCTCATGGCTCTAACATTCCTGAATAATGCCACACAGGCATTTGATGTTCTCCTCCTTTCAGGTGCGGGCACTGGAGCGATTTACCTGCTCAGGTGGTTCTGGTGGAGGATAAATGCATGGACCGAAATAGCAGCCATGATAGTTGCCACCATATCCGCCATCGTGCTTGTCTTCTTTGTACCTGACAGCGCAATACAATTCTGGGTACTGGACGGCTTTACATCCAAATTGCTGGTAGCAGTGTTAATAACCACCGTTGTGTGGATACTAACAACATTCCTTACAGCACCTGAAAGCAAAGAAACACTAAGGCTCTTCTACAAGAAAACAAGGCCAGGTGGACCAGGTTGGAGAAAGGTTGTGGAAGAAGCTATACAGGAAGACAGTACAATTATCGATGCCAGGGATGTAGGTCGTAAATGGGAAATGCCTCTGCAGATACTATGTGTATTTATAGGTGCAGTTTCAATTTACAGTGCATTATTTTCCATTGGAAGTTTTGTTTACTTAAAACCGTGGCTCGGTTCAATGTTTGCTGTTATAGCTGTGGCAGGAACCATATTCCTTTTCAGGGCTTTTAATAAACTGAATGCCGATAAATAAAACCGTATAGCTTATGTCAAACGGCAATGAGCTTGAAAATATCTTCAAGAGCTTCAATGCTGAAGGTAATTACCTGTCAGGATATACCTTCGGCACCGGGCATATCCACGACACCTATAAAATTGAAACGGGGAGAGATCAAAAGAATTACCTGCTGCAGAAACTGAATAATAAAATATTCCGTGATATACCCGGGTTACAGGATAATATTTACAGGGTAACCAGTCATATAAGGATCAAGCTGGAACAGGAAGGAGAAAAGGATATCGACAGGAAATGCCTGACTGTTATAGAAGCCATTGATGGTAATACGTGGATACAGGATGACGGTGGAAATTACTGGCGAATGTTCCTTTTTATACCCGATCATCGTTCATATGATGTGGTGAAGAACAATGACCAGGCATACGAAGGGGGAAAAGCAATCGGACGTTTCCAGTCACTGCTGTCAGATTTGCCAGGGCCAAGGCTCCGCGAGACAATCCCTTTCTTCCATGATGTTGAAAAGAGACTGGAAACTTTTCACAGGGCATTGAATGATGACACAGAATCACGTGTCGGTACTGTTAAGGACGAAATTAATTTTGTCCTCTCAAGGCAGGAAGAAATGAAAACGATACTGAATCTGGGACGGCAGGGAAAAATCCCTATGAGGATAACGCATAATGACACCAAATTCAATAATATACTTCTTGATGAAGATGACAGGGCACTCTGCCTGATCGACCTTGATACGGTAATGCCGGGGTATGTGCATTATGATTTTGGTGATTCACTTCGTACGGCAGCTAATATGGTTGCTGAAGATGAAACGGATCTTTCTAAGGTGGGGGTGAATATGACAATATACAGGTCATTCACAAAAGGTTATCTTGAACAAACCAGAGAGGTCCTTAACATCAATGAAATTAATTACCTCTCAGTAGGTCCTTCGCTGATGACCTTTATCATGGGTTTGAGGTTTCTAACTGACTACATCATGGGCGATGTGTATTACAAGATACATAAGCCAGACCACAACATATGCAGGTCACGTGCCCAATTCAGGCTGGTGGAAAGTTTTGAAAAGCACCACGAGGAAATGAGATCGGTTATTTCTGATTTTATTGGTTAATTTTACGATCAACCAAGCATAAAACCAGATATGAAATCACTTTCAAAAATCATACTGCCGGTGATTATTATCACCCTTTTTGCATGCGGCAACGAAACGGGCGATACAAAAAAATTCATTGAACCACAAGATCCCGAAATAATAGACCCGGGGACATGGTCAATGGTCAAAGAAGGCCTCAATTCAGGATTTGGAAATACTGACATAAGGTACAGCAGAAGTAAACCGCCGGAAGGGAATACCACAAATGAATTATCCCTTGCTGGTTGGAAAGGCGAAAAGGTGCATTGCCAGTTGCTTTTCTGGTCGGTTTCTGATGAAAACGATATTATTGTTAAAGCAGAAAAAAGTGAAGAAAGCACTTTCATACCAGGTAATAACATCATCATAAAAACAGTCAGGTATGTCCTGGCAGATGAATTCCTGAATGGCTGTGGCCACAGGGAAAAAGATACCATTTCTGCACACCTCATGCCGGATATGCTTGACGACACAAACACCTTTAACCTTCCGGGTATGCAGACCAGACCCGTATGGATAAGCATTCAGATACCACCCGAAACCAAGCCGGGAAATTATAATATTAAGGTAACAGGTATATCCG
>CAZSJH010000179.1:0-6239 GCA_964607105.1 uncultured Rikenellaceae bacterium
ACTGCTGATCCTATAGCAGCAAAAATGGATCCATACAAAAGGTAACCGAAAATAAAATAAAAGAAGAATGAAATCAGGATCAGGGGCCAGTTGACATTCATAAGATTGTTAAATATCTTGGCAAACTCTTGTTCCTGGGCTGTCATTTGAATAGCCTGATCTGCTACTTCACCAGCCTGTGAAGACGGAATCTGGTTCATAACACTCTGGGATATCTGCTGACTTATCTCCCGTGGATTATCAGGAAGGATTTTTGACTGAACGACTGTCAGTATTGCAAACGTCAGGATAATCCAGATAGAAAACTGTGTAAGTCCAACCAGCGCTATACCGACAATCTTACCCATCATCAACTCTATCGGCTTAACTGACGAAATAATTACTTCTACAATACGGCTGTTCTTTTCCTCAAAGACACCTCTCATTACCTGTGTCCCAAAAAGCAGCACTACCATATACATCATGAATGCTCCTATATATGCCAGCGCCATTGAGATGCCGGTACTTGTTTCTTTTGTCTGCCCTTCATCATCAATCTTTATTGTCTGCACCGAAACATCAGTTTGCACGCTTTTCAGTATTTCTTCTATATCTTCAATATTGTATGCCAGGAGCTTTTTGTTTTCAATATTCTGCTCCAGTGTTCTTTCAATATACTGCAGAATATCGAGTGGTGGCTGTTTTTTAGATATGAGCTGTACTGCCTGTGGAACATTGGTAACGACAGGTGATATATATAATATCCCGTAATAACCGTCTTCCTCAAAGCTTGTCTTCAGTTCATTAATATCAGCATTCTGCAGATATACAAAGTCTGCGTCATCCCTGTCCTTGATAACTCCTTTGAACAGATCGCTTCCATCCTCCACAACCGCTATCTTCTTAAATTCCTTATCCTGGTTACCCATTATCAATGCAGGTATGAGGAAAAGTGCAGCAAATATGACAGGAGTAAGAACGGTCATTATGATGAAGGACTTTTTCTTTACCCTTGTAGTGTATTCTCTTTTTATTATAGTTGATATGTTTGCCATGATTTTTAGGTTTGAATCAGTTGTTTTTATTAGCTTCAACTACACGTATAAAAATCTCGTTCATCGAGGGCAGGGCAGGGTTGAAGGATAATATTTTTCCTTTCTCAGTCATATTCCTTACAATATTGTTAATATCGATATCTTCAGTGGTTTTAAGCCTGACTGAGGTTTTACCATTATCGCTTGTGCTTTTCAGCACATCGTAATGTGTGTTACCCTTTATGTCGGCTTCACCCCTGAATACTACATCATATTCATTAGCAGCCCATTCTTCACGTATTTTTGAAACACTTCCTTCAAGTATCGACCTTGACCTGTCAATCAGTGTAATATGGTCGCACATTTCTTCAACTGAGCCCATATTGTGAGTGGAGAAGACAACAGTGGCTCCCTTGTCTCTGAGGTTTAGTATCTCATCTTTTAGTATACGTGTATTTATTGGATCAAAGCCACTGAATGGTTCGTCAAAAATAAGCAGTTTGGGTTCATGAAGAACGGTGGTAACAAACTGAATTTTCTGTTGCATACCTTTTGATAATTCTTCCACTTTCTTGTCCCACCAGTCTATTATTTCCAGCTTGGTAAACCATTTTTTAAGTCTTGTTATAGCTTCCTGTTTGCTCATTCCCTTCAGCTGGGCCAGGTAAATAGACTGTTCGCCGACTTTCATTTTTTTATAGAGACCCCTTTCTTCCGGAAGGTAACCTATATGTGCAAGGTCATTCCTGGTAATTTTATTACCATCGAGTGTTACCGCTCCGCTATCCGGGGCAGTAATCTGGTTTATTATCCTGAGCAGGGTTGTTTTACCTGCCCCATTTGGTCCCAGAAGTCCGTAGATGGATTGTTTGGGGACTATCATACTGAGATTATCCAGTGCCAGGTGGTTCCTGTACTGTTTAACTACATTTTCTGCCTGTAGAAGTGACATTTATTATATTTTACCGGGTTATACTTTAAATCTATAAATATATAAAACATATACATTTTTTGTCAATACATAATTATATTATCAAGCTAGTGGCTTAAGTGCCCTTTGAACATGTACTATAAAGTCATTATTTATTCGAAGTATGACTTCATCCGCTCAAAGAATCCCTTGTCATCTTTCCCGGGATTGGGTGTAAAAGACTCTGAACTCACCATTTTCTCAATAATTTTCTGTTCTTCCGTACTTACTTTTTTCGGAATCCAAACATTGACGTTTACCAGAAGATCGCCTTTACCATATCCATTCACTTCCGGGAGTCCTTTACCTCTGAGTCTTAATATTTTTCCCGGCTGTGTTCCCTGATCTATCTTTATTTTGACTTTACTTTCGACCGTTGGTATTTCAACATTGGTTCCAAGTATTGCTTCGGGCACGCTGATATAAAGGTTATAGATAAGGTCTTTCCCTTCCCTGTAAAGTTCAGGATGTTCTTCCTCGTCCATCATAACCAGCAGGTCACCCGGAACACCTCCCCTTCTGGCAGCATTTCCTTTGCCATTAACTGTCATCTGCATCCCTTTGGCGACACCCGCCGGGATATTAATCTTAATTACCTCCTGGTCTTTCACTATTCCTTCACCAAAACAGGTATTACACTTTTTTGTAATGATCTTACCTTCACCCCCACATGTCGGGCAGCTTGAAGTGCTCTGCATCTGTCCCAGCAAGGTATTTGTTACCCTAGTAACCTGACCTGAGCCACGGCAAGTATTACAGGTAGAATAGCTGTTACTGTCGGCTGCCCCTGTGCCTCCACAGCTTGAACAGCTAACATATTTGTTGACCTTTATTTTTTTCTCGGCGCCTTTTGCTATCTCCTTCAGGTTAAGTTTAACCTTAACTCTCAAGTTCGATCCCTTATTTATTCTCTGACGTGTTCTGCCTCCACCAAAGCCACCAAAGCCACCGAAAGCATCACCAAAAATATCACCGAAAGAAGCAAAAATATCTTCCATGGTCATTCCTGCTCCGCCAAAACCGTTTTGGCCGCCAAGACCGGCATGGCCATATCTGTCGTAACGTGCCCTCTTGTCATCATCACGCAAAATTTCGTAGGCTTCGGCTGCCTCCTTGAACTTGTTCTCTGCTTCTTTATCACCCGGGTTTTTATCAGGATGATACTTAAGAGCTTTCTGACGGTAAGCTTTCTTTATCTCCTCCTTCGTTGCATTCTTTGATACACCCAGTACTTCGTAATAATCTCTTTTACTCATCCTCTCTGATATTATTCTCCAACTACTACTTTCGAATAACGTATTATTTTATCATTCAAATAGTAGCCTTTTTGAATTACATCCACCACTTTGCCTTTTTTCTTCTTTTCGGCAGCAGGTATCTTGGTAACGGCTTCATGCAAATCAGTGTCAAAATCTTTGCCCATGGCTTCTATTTCCTTAACGCCCTGTTGCTTAAGAAAATCTTTCATTTTACCGTAAATAAGGTCTATTCCTTCCTTCATAGCCTCACAGTCTGATACCTTCTCCATAAGGCTTATGGCACGGTCGAAATCGTCCATCACCGGAAGAAGTCCGACCAGAATATTTTCACCTGCAGATTTTGTAAGTTCTATCCTTTCTTTTAAAGTTCTTTTGCGGTAATTATCAAACTCCGCAGACAGTCGGAGGTATTTGTCCTGCAATTCTGCCAATTTTGCCTCAAAATCTTCATCCTTCTTATCACTATTGTCAGATTCCTGTCCTTTTTCTTCCTCACTATCTTCTTTCCCGTTATCAGTTTCAGTTAATTCCTGTTCTATATCCCCAACAGACACTTCTTCCTGACCATCTTTTAAACCTGTCTTATTACTCAATTTATCAGACTGTTGAGTTTTTGACTGCCTGCTCTTCTCCTCTTCTTTACCGCTGTTTTTCTTCACCATATATTTTCATTTTACAGTTAATCATAAGGGGAGACATCAAATAGCCTGCCACATGACCAGTGGGGACAAAATGTCATGCATCACAATTAAATATTGAGGATTTTGTAGTATTTTGAAGTTCCGGTAGTCTAATAGAGAAACATGTTTACCAGTTATCATGGATGAAATAGTCGAAAAAATATATTCAAACCAGGACATATTGAACAGGATATGTTTTTCATTCTTTAATGAAAAGGCTGACAGGGAAGACCTGTTCCAGGAAATTGTCTACAGGGTCCTAAAGTCTTACAGCGATTTTAATCATAAATCATCATTTTCCACCTGGTTGTACAGGATAGCACTTAATACTGCAATAACCTACAGGAAGAAAAAGAGACCTGATTTTTTTGAGGATAAGAACCAATCAGTTATAGTGGACAAATCTGGAGATTATAATATGGATGAAGATATTGCCCTACTTTATAGGGCAATTGGTAAACTTAACAGGGTGGAAAGGGCAATAATTCTATTATACCTGGATGAGTATTCTTACCGGGAGATTGCGGAAATTACTGGTTATTCCTCCAGGAATATCAGTGTTAAAATACACAGGATCAAGAAAAAGCTGCATGATTTATATATACAATTAATTGATTAAATGATTAAGGTTATGAAAGAAGAAATGAACTTGGAAAAAATATGGAAAGAAAAGAATGTGGATGCTAAATCAAAAATTATCCTCTCAAGGGAACAGATCTTAAGCCTGAGAAAAAAAAGAGAAAGCCAGCTGACAGGGTCGGTTAAATCAGCTGTGATAACGGGTTTATCCATTAAGTTAATATTGCTGGTTGCTATTGTGGTGTTCTCGTTAATGGCATTTGAACTGAGCAACCTGATCTTTTCAATATCAGTTTTATTCCTTATTACAGCCGGGTTGATTATTTATGATTTGTATCTTCTGAAGTTAATTGCCGGGTTGAACAATTATGCTGATAATATCGAATCCAGGCTGAGTAAACTAAATGACTTCCTATCGGTACACTTACATGTGTTCCAGATTGAAAATTCTTTATCGACACCTGTCCTGATTATCGTGGGAATGTTTTACTATCATTTCCTGAAATACTCAAAATTTGAGTTCAGAGCAGTTGATGATATTATAGTTTTTGTTTCTGTAGTATTAATAGGTTATGCAATCTCTTTCCTCACAGGTAAATATAGTCTGAATGCTTTCAAGAATGAAGCCCGGGAACTGTTGAATGCGGGGAACGATCAGGAATCAATTGTAGATTATGAAGAAAAGAGGAGAAAAAATCGTAGAAAACGACTGCTTATTTCATTAGTTATACTATTCACAGGCATAACTTTGTTTGTACTTTTACTGCTGGCATAACCCACTTAACCAGGTAAAGTGAACTTCAAAACCGTAAAGGATATATACGAGAAGTAGACTTTACCTGGTATTTAAGAACAATCAGAACATATTTAGTTTATTTATGTTATAGCTTATAAGTATTGATAACATAATTAAATTATTAATGGATCTTGAGATTTTTTTTGAAGAGAATAAGAAGGTAAATGCAAGGCTTAACGGTTACGTTATACCGACTGACCAGCCAAAAAGAAGTGGGGGAGATGAATCTGCTCCCGAACCCTTCAGCCTTTTCCTTGCTTCAATAGGTACCTGTGCAGGAATATATGTAAAATATTTCTGCGAAAAGCGCGGAATAGATTCAAGTAAAATAAAAATAATTCAGCGTCATAATTTCAATCCAGAAAACAGGCTGATCGATAGGATTGAACTGGAAGCGATATTACCTGATGATTTCCCTGAAAAGTACAGGAGTGCAATTGTAAATGCCATGGATCTGTGTGCGGTGAAAAAACATCTGAATAATCCACCGAAGATAGAGACCTTTACAAGTCTTAAGAAATAATGAATATCGAATATTGAACCGAGAATCCCGAACTTACCGAAGGTCAGTGAGGGATTTCGAACTCGGGGAAACTAACATTGATTACTGATTGATCAATTATACTGCAGCAATAGCCTCTATCTCAATCAATACCCCGTAATGCAGCTCTTTGGTTGGGACCACTGCCCTAGAAGGTTTATGTTTACCGAAAAATTTCCTGTATACCTCGTTTACTCTTGGCCAGTGCGACATATCGGAAATATAGGCAGTGGTTTTCAAAATTTTATTTTTACCCGAACCAGAATCTTCAAGTATGGTTTCAATATTTTCCAGCACCTGCAATGTTTGTTCTTCTATATCACCTTTGACCGGTTCACCGGTAAACGGATTCAAGGGCAGCTGCCCCGATACATAGATCGTATCATTATATTGAACTGCCT
>CAZSJH010000180.1:0-6233 GCA_964607105.1 uncultured Rikenellaceae bacterium
GTCCTCTTCTGTATATATTTACAAATATTCCGAAAAAATACCGTATCAGAATATATTATATAAATTTGTGTGTGACTACTGAAAAAATGAGGCCATGAATGTACTTTTAGATGAAAAAGATCTAAACAAGTTGATAGTTGTTGGTGACAGGATACTTATAAAACCTAAAACCCCACAATCAAAAACAAAATCGGGTTTATACCTTCCTCCGGGGGTTCAGGAGAATGAGAAGGTCCAGGTAGGCTATGTTTTGAAGGTGGGGCCTGGTTATCCCATTCCTTCAGTTACTGATGTTGATGAGCCCTGGAAGAAAAGGACGGAAGAACCAAAATATGTTCCGTTGCAACCTAAAGAAGGAGACCTTGCCGTTTACATGCAGAACACTGCTGTGGAAATTGAATTCAATAAGGAAAAATACGTGGTGGTATCACAATCAGGCATATTACTATTAGTAAGGGATGAAGGATTATTTGAATAAGTATTGTTTTATCCTGCACTTTTAAAAGAAATTATATGAAATCAAAGCTATATCTAGCGGTCCTGCTTATGCTTGTATTAATTACAGGTATGGTAGCGGTCATAATATTACGAAAGGCAAATTCTGAAAGGCTGAAAAATGATTTAGTACAATATTCTGGTAGTGAAAGCTGCAAGCCATGTCATGAAAAATTTTACCAGCTATGGCACGATTCGCATCATGGCCTGGCGATGCAGCCGGTTACCGGGGAATTTATTGAAAATAATATAAAATCATTCAGTACGGAGATTAAGGTTGGTGAAGATTTTTTTAGTGTTGTTCGCAGGGGAGATACCCTTGTATTCACGGAAACAAAAAGTACGGAAAAAACAGCAGAATACCCTGCTGTGCAAACAATGGGAGGTAAGTATGTTTACTATTTCCTAACACCCCTTTCAGGAGGCAGGCTGCAGGTACTGCCACTGGCATATGATTGTGATACTGATAGTTGGTATAATAATCCTGAAAGCGGGGTGAGGCATTTCGAAACAATTGAGGATGCCCCACTGAACTGGATGAATTACCTTTATACATTTAATACTACCTGTTACAGCTGCCATGTAAGCCAGATGGAGACCAATTACAACATTTCGGATAATACCTACAATACCACATGGAGAGAACCTGGCATTAACTGTGAAACATGCCATGGGCCAAGTAATGAGCATATAATTGCCTGTGTGAAAGCAGGGGAAGGAAATATCCCTGAAGATCTTGAAATAATCAGAACTGTTGAATTTACACCTGAACAGCATAATGCTTCATGTGGATCTTGTCATGCTAAAGCAACTGTGATTGCCGAAGATTTTATTCCAGGATCAAAATTCTATGACTATTTTGATCTTATAACACTTGAAAATCCTGATTTCTATGCTGACGGTAGAGACCTGGGCGAGAACTATACAATGACAACATGGGAAATGAATAAATGCGCTGAAAAAAGTGGCATGCATTGCGTGAGTTGCCATACATCAAGTGGAAGATATCGTTTTGCAGGCGAGGAAGCGAATGATGCCTGTATGCCATGTCACTCTGACAAGGCGACAAATGTAAAACCCCATACTTTTCATGAACCTGATTCAGAGGGTAGTAAATGTATAGCCTGCCATATGCCCAAAACCAGTTTTGCCAGGATGGATAGGAGTGATCATTCATTTCGCCCACCTATGCCGCAGGCTACAATCGCTTTTGGTTCACCCAATGCATGCAATATATGCCATGATGAAAAATCAGCAGAATGGGCCCAGAAGGAGATACAGAAGACACATATGCGTGAATATCAGCAAAAGACAATAGAAAATGCTTATCTGATTAGAATGGCAAGGGAAGGTAACTGGGCTGAACTGGATAAAATACTTTCGGGTCTTGAAAATGAAAGGTTTAATAAGATATATACAACCTCTTTTATTCGTTTGCTTGAGAATTGTAACGACTCCAGGAAGCGGGAAGTGATGCTTAAATTAACACAACATGAATCTCCGCTTGTTAGGGGGGCTGCTGCCCATAGTCTTTACACCGATGATTCGGAACAGGCATTTGAAAAATTGACAGAGCTTGTTGATGATGATTACAGGGTAGTAAGGTTAAATGCAGCATTTGCTATAAGCTCATATCCTGAAACCTATATTAACGAAACAAACAGGATTAAAATATCAGAGGCACTCAAAGAATATGAAAACTCACTGGTAACACGTACTGATAACTGGTCAGCATATTATAATCTGGGCAACTATTATAGTAATCTTAATGATTTTGACGAGGCACTGAAAGCATACAATACATCAATAAAAACCTTTCCCGAGGCGATAATGCCAATGGTTAATGCTGGCTTCATATATTCTTTACAGGGTAACTACAACAAGGCAGAAGAGATGTTTACACGTGCTCTTTCATGTTCTCCCAATCATGAAGCAGCATTACTAAACCTGGCATTATTATATGGCGAGGCCGGGAATAATGAGCTGTCAGTGCAATATTTCAGGCGCCTGCTGAATGTAAGTGATAAGAATGCTGTAGCTGCTTATAATCTTTCTGTCCTGGAATCTGAAAATGATATTGAACAGGCATTGGAAATGAGTAAAAAAGCGATGGATTGGGAACCGGAAAATATGAAGTATGCATATACTTATGCATTTTATCTGGAAAAATCAGGAAAAACAAAGGATGCAAAAATTGTACTTCAGGATATCATTGACGAAAATCCCTTGTTTCTCGATTCATACTTGTTGTTATCAAATATTCTTATCACCGAGAAAAATATTAGTGGAGCAAAGAAGTTACTAAATACTGCCCTGGAAAATGATAGTATTAACGATAATCAAAGAATCATAATATTAAATAGCTTACAGCAACTTGAACAGGATGAGAATTAGGAGGGAAAAACCTTTGGTAATTGCTAATGGCCATTCTACTATCATAAAAGAGGAATATACCCATCATTCTTTTTTCTATCTTAACTTTCAAATTTCAAAATCAGATGATGTTTATTCATCACTGAACAAATTATCTGAATACCTGAGAGATCATAATCTTAAAATTTTGATTGCTTTTGGCTTCGGTTTTAACCTGACGTTTAATAATAATACACTCCAAGCTACAATACCATCAATATTATTTTATCATATCCCTTCTGAAAGCTGCAAAGTACAGCTAATTTGCACTGACAGTGATCATGTAAGATTGAGTAATTATCCTGGAGGTGCCACTGTTAGATCATTGGATCATTATGGAGTTAATTTGTATTTTATAAATAATGTTACTACAAATGAAAAAGGTGATCATTACAGGCAGGCATATTTCTCTTTTGCTACTTTAAAAAGTATTCTTGAAAATAATGATATCAGCTATCTTGACCTTGCACGGACATGGTTATATATTGATGATATTCTTGAATGGTATGATGAACTGAACCGTGCCAGGACTGGTTTTTATAATAATGAAAATATTTCTAATGGCGTTATTCCGGCCAGCACCGGAGTAGGACAAAGTAATATTAATGGCAAATCTCTTTTAATAAGTGCATATGCTCTTGTTGCAGCAGAAGATAACTGTATGATAAGAGTGGTTGAATCCCCAATGCAATGCCCGGCGACAGATTATAAAAGTTCATTTAGCAGAGCCCTGGAAATCAGTTTTACCTCGTCAAAA
Organism: uncultured Rikenellaceae bacterium; assembly: GCA_964607105.1. Classification (GTDB taxonomy): domain Bacteria; phylum Bacteroidota; class Bacteroidia; order Bacteroidales; family VadinHA17; genus UBA9300. The sequence goes on from CAZSJH010000180.1 coordinate 3,665, forward strand.
AGATTGATTATAAGCGGAACAGCATCACTAGACAGCAAAGGTGAGACGCTTCATAAAGGTAATATTGTAAGGCAAATAGAATATACCATGGAAGTGCTTAAATCTATTATGATAAGCAATCAATATGGATGGGATAATGTTGTTCGTGCTATTGCTTACTTTTTATATCCAGAGGATGAAAAACACTTCACTGATTATTGTATTGCGAATAATATTGACTGTTCCTGTGTACTTACAGTTGGTGCTACAATATGCAGGGATGACCTATTGTTTGAAATAGAACTTGATGCTGTTAAACCTCTAAAGAACTAGGACTTATAAAGTGAATATTCCTTAAATTCTTTATTGAAACTGCTTATTTCTTCTCTCCATCTTTCCCTCTCCATGTTTAAAGAAGCATTTCCTGATATCGCCTTTCTTAAAAAGCTGTCACCTGAGAGAATATCAAAAGGCATCAGAACATCTTCATATTCATAAGGAGGATCATTAAACTCAAGTTTCCCTGTTATATCATATATTTTTTTAAATAAACAGGCTGCAGTATATACAGGCTCAAATAAATCATAATCAATTATATGTATCTGCAGCCCGTAACAGTATTCATTTGCAAATTTATGGAATGTTGGTATGAAATTATGCTTCCTGAAGACACATCCTGGTGGTTTAATCCTGTTTAACTCGCTTATTAAAGCATCAATGTCTATAAAAGGAGCACCGCATAGCTCAAAGGGAAGGGTAGTTCCCCGGCCTTCTGATATATTAAGGGCTTCTGTCAGCACCATACCAGGGTATACTATAGCCGTACTTAACGACGGCATATTGGGAGAAGGTAATACCCAGGGAAGACCTGTATGTTCCCATGTCATTTTCCTTTCCCATCCAGCCATTTTTATGATATTAAGGCTGCAATTTATATCCTCTCTGTCATTTATCCACAGGGCTAATTCACCCATCGTCATCCCATGACACAATGGAATAGATGCTCCACCGACAAATGTGTAATAATGCCTTTCAAGTACTGCTCCATCCCTTTTAACCCCACCCAGCGGATTGGGCCTGTCAATAACTATTACCGGTATTTCTTTGCTGGCACATGCTTCCATACAATTTTTTAAGGTCCATACGTAGGTATAGGGTCTTGTGCCAACATCCTGCAGATCAACAAGGAAAACTTCCGTGTCAGCCAGCATGCTGTCGGTTGGTTTGCGGTTATGGCCGTATAAACTGTTAACTGGCACTTTGTATTTAGGATCCCGGTATCCTTCCCATTCTATCATATTATCCTGGGTCTGACCAAAGAGTCCATGTTGTGGTCCGAATATGGCAGAAAGTTTCGTTAACTCAGACCGAAAAACCAAATCTATTATATGTTCGTATTTACTCGTTATACTCGACGCGTGACATAATACAGCCACTTTTTTATTTCTCAACAGCGGAAGTAACTGCCTGTGGTAATTATCTAAGCCTGTTGTAACCATATAAATAACTTGAAATTACTCAAATAAACAAATCACTATAGAATATTGTTAATATATTGAAATGTCATAAATGGCACAATATTTTAATTTGCCGATATGAAAGAGAAGATTCTGACATATTGTTAGCATGATGATGGCAAAATAAGTATAATTTGTTCATTAATTAATTAAATGAGGTTAAATTTGTGTGTTTAAAATGAAGAGATTAATATTTCGGACATATTTATTAATAACTGCTCTGACACTTATTCTTGTATCATGCAGTGTTGGGGAGAAGGAAACTGCATTATATGTTTTTACCTATACCGACGTGCATGGATCAATATTCGACAGAGATCCGCTAACCGGGGATAAGAATTATTCTTCCATGGCACGAATAGCCTCATACCTTGACGATTTTCAGAATGATGAATACATATTGCTGGACAATGGTGATAATCTCCAGGGAAGCCCTGCAGTTTATTTTTATAATTTCGAAGATACCGTATCAGAACATCTCTGGGCAAGAGTGTTGAATTACCTTAACTATGATGCGGTAACGGTTGGTAATCATGATATTGAAGCAGCAAAAGTTCATTTCTTGGGCAATAGGAAGAAAACCATAATGGGCCTGAGTGGTGAGGAAATAGACAGGTACCTGGAATATTCATATGCTAATTGGTTTAACACAATGAAAGGACCCGGTGACAATTTGTTTGAAACAGTTACCACTGAACGTGGATATGGATTTAAAAACAGAACATATAATTTTGACTCAGCAGAAGGGATAGACTACGTTGTGGACCTGAGTAAGCCTGATGGAAATAAAATAAAAATTCAATCGTTCTCAGATGGCAGGGTATTTGATTATAATAATAAGTACAGGGTGGCACTTAACTCCTATCGGGGAAGTGGTGGGGGAGGCCATCTGGCTTATGCATGTTCTTTGGAAAATGATGATCTGAATACCAGGTTGTTAAAATCTACGGATAAAGATCTGCGTTACTATATGATAAAATGGTTTGAAGAAAATGAAGATATAATAATTGAGACTGACAATAATTGGTATCTCATACCTGAAAAATGGGTATTGGTATCAAAAGATAAAGAAT
>CAZSJH010000181.1:0-6214 GCA_964607105.1 uncultured Rikenellaceae bacterium
GCAAAGCATTTTTATTGCTGGTTCTGAAAAAAAGTTTTTGACCAACGTATAAATAAATTACACTAAAGACGGATTTTTAAACTAAAAAGGAAAAATCAAATTCCCCGTTATTTTAAAAAACACCCTGGAAAAAAATAATTTGCTTTAGCATGCAACTACTTTACAAGCAAAAATCATACCAGCCGCAAAGATAAAATGAAAAATTCTTAATACAATATATTACAGCTGATTTTTATTTTATCTCCACATATGTAACTTCAATATGGTCCTTTTTATTGTGTAGCTCTTTTATCTTTTCTGGGGATGGCAATGCTTTTACAACAATTTCAGCAATATCCAGTATCTCGGGTGAATCTGTGGTTTCTGCTTTTCTGAAGGTTTTCTTACACAGGGGGCATGAAGTAATAAAATAATCGGGTTTTGAGCGGGTCATATCGATAAATGCATCTCTGGCTATTGCTGTCTTATTACGACTGTCAAGTTGAATATTCCCGAGGCTTCCCCCGCAGCAGGGTGCATTCTCTCTTTCTGAACCCGTATTCTGGTACCGGGCTATATGGTATAATACCATCCTTGGATCATCGTATATACCTAGGCCCCTTCCCAGTTCGCATGGATCATGGTATACCACTGTCCTGTTGAGGAATTTCAGCTTGAGTCTTTCTTCTTCTATCATCCGGCTTATAAATTGCGTGTGGTGAAGTACTTCAACATCCAGGTGATAACTTTCAGTAAATACTTTCAGGCAGATAGGGCAGGATGTTACCAGTGTCCTTGCACCCGAATTCCATATCTCGGATGAGTTATGCTGTATAAGCTCCCTGGCTTCCCTGTCTTTGCCTGCCAGCATGAGAGGTCTGCCACAGCATACCGATCCGTCCTTGTCCATGAAACGGTAATTCACTCCTGCAGCTTCAAAGATCTTTTCCATTGATGAAGCTATGCCCGGGCTGAGATGTGTCATGCAGCCGGCAAAATAAATTATCTCCGTTCCTGGTTCATTTACTTCCGGTTTAAGATATTTAAAAACCCTGGTATGGTCATTTTGCCCATTCTTTATTTGCTGGTTCCTTTCACGCATATAACCTGTCCATATCGACTTCATGTCTTCAGGTGCCTTGCCTGCCCTTCGCTGTATCATTCTCAGGGCTCCAAGCTCTATACCTACCGGACATGATATCTCGCACCTTCCGCACATGAGGCAGTTCAGTGATATATCATAAACATCGTCATTCCTCTTGAGTCCCTTTACAAAGTATGCTGATTGTATATTATTTATCCCGGCTGAACTGCTAAGCTGGCATTTATCAATGCATATGCCGCAGGAGGAACATGAATAGACCTGTGCTTCGGCAAATGAACCGTACTGATCACCTGTCCTAACACCTGAATTTCTCACGAAAATCAGGAACAGTTCCGATGGGATATGCATATATCTTGTCCTTGGCAGCAGGATGAAAAAGACACCCAGCGAAAGTGAATAGAGCCACCAGAATGGATATGCCATCTGTTCTGCCGGCAGGAAACCTGCAAAAAATGAGCCCAGTGATCCCGTGAGAAAACTGCCTGAACCGGCTGCTCCACAGGTGAAGCTTTCAGCAAGTAGCCTGGCGGGAAATATTAACCAAAGCGAAGTAAGGGCTATCTTATCGAGAGTCTTTAGCCTTGTTGTCTTCTTCAACCCCACTATACGCGACCAGAACCGTTTTATTATGGCTATCATCAATCCTGACAGGATGAAGGCAAGGATAAGATCCATAATGAATGAATAAACCATGGCAAAGCCTTCAGCTCCATGTGAAGGATTAAAAAACCTGAAGAAGATAGCCTTATAGGGCGCGTTGAGATGTTTCTCACCGAAAATATCAGCTTCCAGTGTCCCAAGCAGGATGAGCAGGAACCATCCAAAAGCAAGGCTCATATGCATGTAGCCCAGTCTGGGATTTACCTTAAATATCTTCCTGTGGATAAGGCTTTCCATGAAGATTTCCTTTAGGCTCAACACAAATGGTTTTCCGAAAAAACCCCTTTGAAGCCTCAGCTTATCGGTGCGTGACAGGTCCCTGAACCATACTATACAGGTGCCCACAAAGTACAATATAATAAAGTACAGGCCTATATTGAACGGTATGATAAATGGATCAAACTGCATAATTGTCAAGCTTTCTGTATGCCTGCTGTATGAGGAATATGACATTCCTTGTGTTCACACCACGTGGACAAACCAGGGTGCATTTACCACAGAGCATGCACTTGTTCATTAATCTTCTTACCTCGTCGTTTTCTCCCCTTTTGATAAGTATGTTTATTTTTCTCAGGCTCATGTCGGTGAAACGCGCTGCCGAGCATGTTGCAGCACAGCCCCCGCATCCTATGCACAGGGCAAATGAAGGCTCACGCTCCAGTACGTATTCAGAAACGGTTTTGTTATTACGGTCATAATCAATTACCCTTGTATTGATGGATGAAAAACCAAAATTCTTCATTACACACCCTCCCTGACCTTTGAATTAAGATATGTACCAATCTCTACAACGGCAGCCCTGGCATGTGAAATGGTATCCGTGATATTCATAGCCGATGTGCAGGTGCCTGCATAAAATACACCTTCCAGGTTGCTCCTGTTATTCCCGAAGTGGTTATCTCCCACTCTGAAAAATCCGTTCATCCCTACTTCCAGACCCATCTCTTCCCCTACCCTCAGCCCCGACTGTGAATTTTCCATACCTATCATGAGCACCAGCATATCAACCTGCATCTTCAGTGGCTTGCCTGCAAGAGTGTCTTCAACCTTGACTACCAGCCTTCCTTCAATATTCTCACTTGCCTCCGACACCTTACCCCTTATAAAGTTAACTATCCACTTCTCCTGTGCTTCCCTGTACAATTCTTCATAATATGGACCAAACATACGCATGTCCATGTAGAAACAGAACACCTCAGTACCGGGCAACATCTCTCTTATCTCTATAGCCTGTTTAACGGCTGTCACACAGCATACCTTGGAACAATGAAAGTTGCCTACCTTTTCATCTCTTGATCCCACACAGTGAACAATACCAACCCTTTTCGGAGGAATACCCTTTGAAGTAAGGACAGAGCCAGTATGGAATTTCTCTTCAAGCTCAACTGAAGTGATAACATCATCATATATACCATAACCGTATTCTTCCTTGCGTTGTGGATTGAACAGGTCAAAGCCCGTGGCAACCAGGACTGCATCAGCAGTAACAAGCGCACCTCTCGAGGTAGTTACCAGGTACTTATTGCCGTCTTTTTTTACTATGCTATCGATATCGGTATTATAGTAATTCTTGATCAGGGGATTGTCAATTTCAGCCAGCAGGAACTCCATTACTTCCTCGCTTCTTCGCCTGTCAGGGAATAGCTGAAACCAGTTAATTACCTTACCTCCCGGCTCACCATCTTTCTCAACAAGGCTTACCCTGTAACCCTCCCGGGCCAGCTGCCCGGCAGCGGTGCACCCGGCAGTGCCGGCCCCGATAACAACTATATGCTTTTCCTTACTCTCAGGCATTGATAAGGTTTTTTGGTGCTTCCATCCTGCTCCCGTCCTTTGCAATATATTTGTCATTCTTATCATATGGTATGCCCATCTTGTCCAGTAAGGGCTCCGACTGCACCATATGATACTGCACACCCAGGTCCCATGGGCTGTATCCCATCACCAGGCCTGCCAGTTCCTCGTAAGTTAATACGGGAATACCCTGACCGTTAACACCATAGGTTCTCCCCTCCTGTTCCTTTATGGTATATTGCCATTTATCCATGAACATCGTGCAACCCGGGCAGTTGGCAAGCACAAATTCAGGTCTGTAAGGCTCCATTGATTCAAATTTTTTCAGGGAGTTTGACATCGAGTAACCCCTGTTGGCCTGGACAAGATACTGCCTGAAACCAAAGCCGCAGCAATGCCTGCGCTCGGGGTAATCAATTACTTCCCCTCCCCATGATTCTATCATCCCAACCAGTGTGTGAGGGAATTCAGCCCCTCCAACACCGTACTTGGGAAACATTTTTGAATAGTGGCATCCTATATGCTCAACAGCCTTCAGCGGTTCACCCGTTCTGTGATCTACAAGTGGATATTTAGCCATAGCAGCTATCTCATCCTTGAATTTATATACTGCATCACTTGTATGCAGGATGGTGCGTGGCACTTCAAATTCCCTACCGGTGGCTTTATATAGATTTTCCCTTGTCTTCTCGAGTGTTTCAGGAAAGTGCTTCCAGGTCTCAACTATCTCCTCATATATACCGAAAGACGTTACACATGATATTAGAATGTCCTTATATCCATGCTCTGTTGCCAGTGCAAAATGTCTGGCTACCACTGCCTGTATGGTGTCAAAAGGAACAACATCGCCATGATACCCTATCCCGGTGCATGTGGTATGCCTGGGATCTTCAAAAATATCCTTGCCCATGTCTTCCCTGAGCATTTTTATCAGGAATTGCTCTGATCCGGGGAAAAAACTTTGCCTGATACATGACCTGACAAAGAAAAAATGATCATCGGGAATCTCTTTCTGAAACTCCTTCCAGATTCTCTTCTTGCCTTCCAGTTTCATATTTTTCCTCCAATATACTGTCACAATAATGACAGCCACTGTTAAATGTATTTACATGATGAAAATATTCACAGTCCGTACCCTCGGGTTTGTATTCCAGTCCCATCTCCGCAGCTTTACGCTCTGAATATTTCTCAATGGTATCAAACAGGTCCTGCCCGCCCGTAACCTTGAAAATATTCTTCAGCTCCTGCATTACCTCGGGGGTGAAGCCTCTCAGGGGTCCTTCCTTGCCATTCAGCTCCCCTCCAAAACGTGCAATCACGTGCTCCAGGTTATCATAAATATGCTCCCACACAGGACCCTGTTCAGGATGTTTATCGGGGTCAACCTTATAGGCGGGAACACAATAACCATAGTTAATGATATTGTCACCCGCTGTCCTTTTTACTGCAAATTGCTGTCTCCCCTTCTCTGAATCAGTGAAAGCACCGATCTCCTGTGACAGCTGCCTGAGCACCATAATAATAGAACCCGGTGTGTTGCCCCTCGGGCATCTTGTCTTACATGACATGCACTGACCGCAATACCATATGGTCTCACTCCTTAGCAGCTCCATTATTACACTGTCGTCACGAGTCTGTACCATGTTTACTATTTTCCTGGGATCGTAATTGTAAAATTCGGCTGCAGGGCATATTGCCGTGCAAACACCGCAGTTCATGCAGGCATTCAGTCCTTCCTCGAAGCGGACATCCTGCATTAACCTGTCGAACAGGTTCTCCATTTTGTTAGATTTTTGTGGTTGATTTTGTTAGCCGAACCAAAATTACCTGAGTATGACAGCATTGAAAACAATTTTTAGGCTTATTTTTCATGCAGTATAAATACTTACTTTTACGCCAGTGTATAACTGCATGATTGATTTACAGATTAATGGTAATGTTGCCCGGCCCTCTTTCGCCTTTTGTCTTTTGTCTTTCGCCTTTCGCCTTTCGCCTTTTGTCTTTTGTCTTTCGCCTTTCGCCTTTTGTCGTTTGTCGTTCGTCGTTCGTCGTTCGTCGTTTCCTTCCTTTATTCCAGTATATTTTATAATTTTGATACAAACACCAAAAAAATTCATCCCATGAAACCACTGAAATGCACCCCGCTCCTCTTTACCTCACTTCGTCCTCCGAAGATACAAGGATTTATCCTCGCTATCGTAGGAGGGGCCTTAGCCTTTTCTCTTTCTTCCTGCTTAAAAAACCAACCCATCACCCTCTCCTCCCTGCTCTCTGAAATGACCGACAGGCAGGAGATAACATACTATCCTGATACACCTTACAAACTAAAACAGTTCAGTAGCTACGACCGCAGATCGGTGGAACCCGGTGAAGAAGGATGGTTCGCCAATGCCGATTACACCCAGTTCATACGTGAGGAAGAAAACGAGGGCAGGCGGGAATTTGTGCTCTTCGATCATGAAGGACCTGGTGCTATAGTGAGATGGTGGATGACATTTGCAGGTGAAGGTAGTCACGAGGGTACTGTAAGAATATACCTTGATAATAACGAAGATCCACTCATCGAAGATAATATACTCAAGGTGCTCAGCGGGCAGCTTCTTGCAGGTGAGCCACTCAGCTCATCAGTATCGCCTGAATCAGATTATTACAGGCGTGGACATAACCTGTACCTGC
>CAZSJH010000182.1:0-6174 GCA_964607105.1 uncultured Rikenellaceae bacterium
GACCGTTAGCGGTAAGCGAAAAGAACGTATGGTATAAAATTTGTGGCTTTCTAATTAATAAACGCGTCTTAGTTATGAGAAAAGTGGGTTTCATCTTAATATTATTAATTCTAACTCAATTTGGATGCGAGAAGTTTACCTTAGATACTCCAGAAGGTTTACATCACTGGGATATATTAAAAGTTGAAGGACCATCTTCAGGCTCAATTAATCAAACAATTTCAATAGATGTAACTTACCCAACATCAAGTGGATGCGATGTTGTTACTGAATTTTTGTCTGACAAACATGGGAAAAGGGTTTTAATTAAAGCGTTTGGTTATACTACTGATGGATTTTGTACTCAAGCTGCCGTCCCAAAGGTGAAAGAATATGAGTTTTCATCTAATGAAAAAGGTGAATTTATATTGAAATTCATTAGAATAGACAATACAACAATAAATCATTATATAACGATAGATTAACAAATCGCCTACCGCTAACATGCGGTATAATTAATAGCCTGTGTCATGCTTTTTGCATATCCCCGCTGGGGCCTACGCACTTTTTAAATAAGAAAGGTTAACTTTATACATGAAACATGAAGGCAGTATGAGAATTAAGCAAAAAGCACGCCATAACGGCTTGAAAGCAGTTAACGCATACTAATCATACCGCTGACCGTTAGCTGTCATAAAATATACATAGTTCTATTTGACTGGTAGCTAAATAAATCTTAAATTGCTTTAAACTAACTTCTCAAAGCCATGGCCGCAAACCAGAATAAACTTTCCCGTTTCTGGCAGGAGTTAAAAAGACGAAGAGTATTACACATTATCACTGTATATGCTTCTGCCGCTTTTGTTATTATTGAGCTTATAGGTAATCTTACAGAGCCGCTTAATCTACCCGCAAGTTTATCTACGATTGTGATTATTGTCCTTGCAGTAGGCTTCCCGCTTGCAATCATTTTATCCTGGCTGTATGATCTTACATCAGGAACCTTTGAACGGACGAAACCAATAGAAGATATCCCGGAAAAGGAAAAGATAAAAGTGCCAAATGCCTGGAAGATTGCAACCTATGTAAGCTTTGTTATCATTGCAGGGCTTATAGTCCTGAATATTGCTACCCGAAGCGACCTTATTAAACCCGGAATGATCCAGTCTCTGGTTGTTCTTCCTTTCGACAATTACACCGGTGATGAGCAATTTGATTACGTGGCTTCAGGCATGCACGCTTCTCTAATTGGAGATATCGGTAAAGTGAGTGCACTGAGGGTGATCGGTGAAACCTCATCCAATGTATATAAAGAAACCGACAAGTCAGCACCCGATATTGCGAAAGAACTAAATGTGGATTTGGTACTTGAACCAACTCTTACCTGTTATGGCGACACTGTTTGCATACTCGTGAGAGCAATTGCTCACTTTCCCGAAGAGAAACAGATCTGGGTTGCTGAATACAGTGAGGATAAAAGCAAAATACTGAGCCTGTGGAACCGGATAACCAAGCAAATAGCTGAACAAGTGAAGGTTGAATTAACTCCTGAAGAAGAACGATTGCTCGCCAAATCAGTTTTAGTGGACAGGGATGCCATAGATGCTTATCTCAGCAGCTACGCCCACTGGGATGACCTGAATGAGGAAAGCGTAAGAAAAGCCATCGAATACCTGAACGATGCCGTTGAAAAGGAACAGGGATGGGCCCCTCTCTATACAGGTTTGGCGCAGCTATGGGGAATTCTTGTGCAAATAGGAGCTGAGCCAGCACAAACAGGAATGCCCAAAGTATTTGGCTATCTGGACAAAGCAATGGAACTGGATCCGGACTTCGCCGATTTACATTTCAACAAGGCTTGTTTTGGGGTCTGGCTGGAATGGGACTGGGAAAAAGGCGAGAAGGAGTTCCTGGAAGCCCTGGCCATCAACCCCAGTGACGTCATGTCACGTATCTATTACGCTCATTTACTGGGAATCCTTCAAAGAAATGAGGAGGCCCAACTGCAGGGAAGAATAGCTGTGGAATTGGAGCCCTTAGATCCGTTGATCCATGGATTATATGCCGCAGTATGTGCGTTTACTAAAAACTGGGAAGCTGCCATGGAACATATTGATAAAGCACTGGCGCTGGATCCGGACCACTGGTTTGCGCTCCAGCTCTCGGATATGGTGGCATTTCATCTGGGAGACTATGACCGGGTTCTTCAGGCATGGGAAGATTTCTTGCCTTTTCCTGTAACATTTTTTGATTCTATCCAGACCCTCTACAGAGATCAAGGTATCTATGCAGCTTATGAAAGGGTGGTTCAGGAAATGATCAATACAGGATACGGTACACCTGTTGATTATGCAGCCAGGTTCAGCTACCTGCATCAATATGATAAAGCATTAGAGTGGCTGGAGATAGGATATGAGGTCCACGATCCCAATATGCCTTATATAACCACCGGTTTTTATGTTCTCGATTCTCTGTACAAAGATCACAGATTTCTGTCCATTATTGAAAAGATGGATCTGCCCCTTCCAGAATCTTATTAAAGAATGTTATTACAAGTATTAAGTAATTACGACAGCTAACAATGTGTATATGCCATTTGTAATTGTCACAAGTTTTGCAGCACAAAAACCTATTTTATCGAGAATTAAAAATAAGGCAAAACTTGCGCCAATAAACGGCACATACACTTCACCGTTAGCTGTCATAAAAGCCCAAATAATCTAATTGACTGATAGTCAAAAAAATCTTAACTTGCATTAAACTAACCTTTAAATCCAATGGCCGGACACCAGAACAGACTATCCCGTTTCTGGCAGGAGTTAAAAAGACGCAGGGTAATACATGTTATCGCCGTATATGCTTCTGCCGCCTTTGTAATTATTGAACTTGCTGGTAATCTTACTGAACCCCTTAATCTGCCAGGCAGCCTTTCTACTATTGTTATCATCGTTCTTGCAGTCGGATTCCCATTAGCCATAGTTTTATCCTGGCTGTATGATCTTACATCTGGAACCTTCGAACGAACAAAACCAATGGAAGATATCCCCGAAGGAGAAAAGGCCAGAGTGCCAAATGCCTGGAAGATTGCCACTTATGTGAGTTTTGTGGTTATTGCAGGATTGGTAGTCCTGAACATTGTAAGCAGAAGTGACCTGATAAAGCCCGGAATGATCCAGTCAATGGTAGTGCTCCCTTTTCATAATTACACGGGAGATGAGAATCTTGAATATTTTGTTTCCGGGATGCATTCATCACTGATAGGTGATATGGGAAAAGTGAGCGGTTTAAGAATCTTATCAGAGACTACCTCCAATGTATATAAAAACGTTGAAAAACCGGTTCCCGAGATAGCTTCCGAACTGGGAGTTGATGCCGTGGTTGAACCCACTGTGACCTGCTTCGGTGATACTATTTGCCTGCAAGTAAAGGTGTACAGTGCCTTCCCGGAGGAAAAACTATTATGGGTGGCTGAATACAAAGAAGACAGGAGAAATATTTTGGGTCTATATAACCGGATTACCAAACAAATAGCTGAAGAAGTAAAGGTTGAACTAACGCCTGAAGAAGAAACCTTACTTGCGAGTGCCAGGACAGTGAATAATGAAGCATATGATAATTACCTGAAGGGAAAGTTTCACTGGGACAGGCTGAGTAAAGAAGACCTTGAGAAAGCGCTAGAATATTTTAATCATGCGATTGAACTGGACCAAGGCTGGGCTCCACCCTATGCAGGAGTGGCTGAGGTATATGGCGGATTTATGCAGATGGGTTTCGTGCCACCTGCTGAAGCTATGATTGAAATTAACAAGAACCTTGACAAAGCAATAGCACTTGATCCTGACTTCCCCGGTTCACATTATACAAAGGCAATACTTGGGACATGGATGGAATGGGACTGGAAAAAGGGAGAAAGAGAGTTCAAGAAAGCACTTGAAATAAATCCCAATGATGTAATGTCCATGATCTATTATGCATCTCTCTTACAGATACTGAAAAGATATGATGAGGCATTATACCATTTACGAAAATCGATTGAACTGGATCCCATGAATCCTTTGATACTGGCGCTAAGTGCAAACATGGATTGCAATGATAATCGCTTGCAGGTGGCAGTGGAAAAAAACAAAAGAGCTCTTGAAATGGACCCGAAAAACTATTTTGCTTTAAACCTCTCCGAAGAAATTGCTTATGCAACGGGTGATTATAAAAGTTCTATCGAGAAACTTTTAATTGTCCGACCAGAACTGGATGAACAGGCAAAGCAGAATATAAAAACTTCATTCCAGGACAATGGCTATAAAGCAGCGCTTGAAACCATGCTTGCTTACCTGGAGGAGTATGCAAGGACAAACTATACAGGCTATTTCCAAATAGCTACATATTACCTCAGAATTGGTAACCTGGAGAAAGCAATTGAATGTCACATTAGGGGTTATGAAATGCATGATCCCAATATGCCATATTTTACACAATCATTCTATGGTTTTGACAAAATAAAAGATGATCCAAGGATCATTGACATTGTTGAAAAAATGAATCTCCCATTTGTATCACACTAATGAATAGATTTTAAATGATAAACAAATAATTACGACAGCTAACAATGTGTATATGCCATCCCGAGTGCTCGGGACGGCACATACACTTGACCGTTATCGGCAACTGAAATTGAACAATATGTTTTTCCATTTACATAATACTAATCTATATAAATCGATAATCATGAAAAAGTATTTATTGTCATTAATCGTTCTTATTTTTCTTGCAGGCATTTCTTGCCAGAATAAAACAACTGAATCACCTGAAGATGAAGTGAAAGAAACATTTCTGTCGGTGTATGATTTTTTCAATAATGAAGATCTTACAGATAGTCTTACATTTGACAAGTTTAAGTCACTATATACTGATGATTTTGTATTTCTGGGTGATGAAGGTAATATTCCTCTTGAAAAAGAGTCAATTCTTAAATCATGGGAGGGAATGTTTAAAAATCTTAAACCCAATTTTGATGTAACAATTGACCGATTAGAAGTTTCAGGTAACTTAGCTTACATTTTGTATCATTACCACGAAGTATTTACTAACATCGAAACCAATGAAACAGTTATTGATGTAATGCACTCTGCAATAATAGTTATGAGAAAAGATGCAAATGATAATTGGAAGTGTAGCGTACTTAAATGGACCTGATAAAATTTGCCAGGTTTATTCATAAAGGTATTTGTACTTCTCCTATTGAATATATGATAGACGAATAAGTCGATAACAAAATGTTATCGACAAGCTTTTTTTATCAATATATTAATAAAAATATTTCAGATTCTCTAGTAATAATCATTAAATCTATCATTATGAAGTTTAAAACTATTATGGTAATTAAGGCCATTGTTTGTCTGTTAATTTTCCCGGTTTTCCTGTTTATCCCCGAGCAGTTCGCAAATTTAACCGGAGTTCCTTTTGGAATAGGAGCAGCATACCTGGCAAGACTTTACGGCGCTACTCTTGTTGGTAATATGTTGCTTTGCTGGTTTGGCCGAAACGCTGAAAAAGGTCCGGTTCGGCAGGCCATTGTATTAGATTTATTTTTCTATGACCTGATTGGGTTTATCGCCGTTTTGATCTTTTATTTTAATGGAACATTGAACTTGCTTGGATTAGGTGTTGGATTTATTTACCTGTTCCTGACGGTAGGATTTGGTATTTTTCTTTTTCCCAAGAAATAATTTTCCAAAACTTCTGCTTGCATTTATTGAATTTATTTATCTGGGATCTGACAGCGCCAAAGTACAAGTTTCAGATTCTTTTTAGACTGAATTGTACAACTGGATAATATTGATTCGCAGTGATTTAAAACCAATAAATCATTTATTATGTAAATAAAAGATACATGACAGACTAAAAATCACCAGCCGATAACATGCGGTATAATTAATTGGCTTATGTCACACTTTTTGCAGTTGCCATACCAAGATCAGTTAGTGAAAACTATCATTGGTTAATAGGCCTTAAGGCCGAACCGGAAAGTGCCAAAAGATTCGTAACTTTATATAGTAAACAAAACAATAAAAAGAACGGATACCGGTATGATTAACCGGCCCTCGTAGCCTACAGCCCACCTCCGCTGTAGCTCCGGTGGCCTGGCAAAAAGTGCGCCATGGCCCTCGAGGACTCGGGGCCAACGCCAACTAATCATAC
>CAZSJH010000183.1:0-6163 GCA_964607105.1 uncultured Rikenellaceae bacterium
GATTACTGATTTACAACCTGACCGTTTCATAATTTTCGTTGTTTATTTGGTTTTCATTATTATTCTGTATCTCTTTCAACTGGGAAAGGATATAGTTCATTACTTCCACTTTTCTCTGGAAATGATCTACCATGGCATTTATTACCCTTTCGTCGTTTGGATTTGCTTTAAGGTCTTTCTGCAGTTCTTCATATGTCCTATCCATTTCTGCAAGCTCATCCAAAAGCATATCTTTATCTTCAGGTTGGCCATTGATCCATATACCTTTTATTTCATCTTCCATCAAGCTGACCTGTCGCACATAGTATTGTTCCACCTCACGATATTCAGGTGATACTTCGCTTAAAGTCATCCTGTTGGCATCGGGACTGAATACATGTTCCCATGTCCATAAAGAGGACAGTGTGACCAGAATAGCCACAGCAGCAGCTTTAAGAAGGTGAGGCATAATGCTGACACGTTTAGGTGCAACAAACTGCCTTGCTTTCATCTTTACCGAGAATCTTTCAAAGTGGCCTTCAAAAGGCTCTTCACCATTGAAGAAGTCGGTGTTTTCCCTGATTAATTTTTCTATATCTTTCATACCTGACATATTTACCTGTTTACTATTCTTTACCTTCCGTTGCTTAGTTCGGTTAATAATTTTTGTTTAGCTCTTGATAGTTGCGATCTTGATGTGCTGCTTGAAATATTCAGTATATCAGCTATCTCATCATGATCGTATCCTTCGAGCAGGTAGAGACACAATATTATCCGGTATCCGTCCGGAAGATTATTGATTGCTGATTTCACCTCGTTCATTTTTTCATGAAGATCATGGATCTCGTCAGCTGTACCATCCGTCTCATCCTGCAATTCATAATGTGTATCAATATCTTCAAAGATCGCTTTCTTCTTGCTAACCGTATCAAGAGAGCGGTTTATCACAATTTTCTTCAACCATGCCCCGAAGCTCACTGTGCCTGAATAAGTTTCAATCTTTTCAAAGGCTGACAGGAATGCTTCCTGCATGATATCTTCAGCTTCCATAGTGTCGCTCACAATTCTCAGACTCGTATTGAACATTGCTTTATAATACAGTTTATAAATCTGAAACTGTGCTTTCTGATCGCCGTTTTTACATCCGTCGATGAGGTTCTGGTGTATGTTGCGGAATGCCGCCTCTACATTTTCCATATGCATTTGGCTAAATTCTTCAATATGTATTGCTGCACCCACTTATATTGTTTTCATTACAATGACGAAACAAAATTGTCAGTGCTGCATCAAGATATGAAAAAATCAGGGATTGCTTAAGAAATATAAGGCATAATTATTCCCTGGATTATTTCTCCACTTTCATAGTCGAGCTCAGAGCCGAACATACTGTGTGGTATTGAATATACGAGCAGAAGGATAATAGATGCCAGTATGGTTAGGCCCGGTCGTTTCTTTTTCCTGTTACCAAAAACAGCTATTGTCCAGAATATCACTGCAATAAGTGTTTTGTTATCGGTCAGGTCCCACCCCAGAGGTATCCCTGTCCAAGCTTCACCGAATGCATGGTACTGAACAAGTGGGCCCAGGATCATCCCTCCTATAATAAGGAAGATGAAGGTCCAGATACCCCATTTGCGATATGATTTGTGCTTTCCTATAGCCATCAGCCCGGCAAGGGTTGAGAGCAACATGGCAATGAACATTATCAGTATATGCGGGGTAAGAATTTTTGATGGAACTGCTCCTTTGAACCGTATTACTATTGGCTCATTTTTAAAATAAGTATTGCTGCCGTTAAAATCAATTATTTCAAAATAATACTCAATTTTCCCTGCCGGCGGTTGTGCGGGCACATCAGCAAAAAAACCTTTTTCCTCATTTATATTGAAAATCCTGTTCATGATAAAAGAGTTCACAGGATGCTCTTCATATTTAAAATCAACAATATTGTACGGCTCATCAACCTGAAAACGTTTGTAGAACAGCCTGGCTTCAACTGTAGAATCCAGAATGGCCAGTTTTACAAAATGTCTGTCTGACAGCTCTATACTACGAGTCAGTTTAAGCTTGTATTCATTCCCGTTAGTTGTAATATCAAGTTGCCTGGGATATGTGGGGCCTGTTTTACGCTGATAATAAGCTGCTGTAAGTGTTATAATTATAGCCAGGATCCAGTATAGTGTTGATTTCATATTTATATTTTTTCTATAATGCTATTAACAGTAATTCTTTTTTATCGTCTCTTATAATTTCGACCTGTATGGTCTGGCCATGCTCCAGTTCCGAAAGCCTGAACATATAATCCTGTATATTATTGATAGCTTTCCCATTAATAGCCGTAATAATATCTCCCTTCTTCATTCCACCCAGTTCAGCAGGACGACCAGGGGTAACAAAATCAGCTCTCAGCCCATTTTTTACATTACCGGCAAAATCAGGCATTATTCCAAGGGTAACACCCCCTCGTCTCATTCCCCTGTTAGTCTGTGTTTTCGGCCCTGCTTCCATGAAGGCTAGCTTTTCATTTTTTCCTGCCAGTTCGGCACTGATCTCATAAACCAGCTCAGATATATCAACGAGTCCGGTGTAATTTATCTTATCCGGTGTATCGTAGGGAGTATGATAATCAAGATGTGCACCCGTTGAGAAGAACAAAACAGGGATATCCTTACCATAGAATGAACTGTGATCAGATGGACCGTATCCTTCTTCTGATAACGAGGTTTTGAATAGAGCAGTGTCAATATTCCGTGAAATAATATCTCTGAATTCCTTTGCCGTACCTATTCCACCTATCTGTAATAATTTAGTTTCCTTCAGCCTGCCTACCATATCAAGGTTTATCATGGCATTTATCCTGTTAGCATCAACCGGCAAATGGTCAACAAGGTATTTAGAGCCCAGCAATCCCATCTCTTCTGCTGCAAATGCTGCAAATAATATTGAACGGGCATTATTCTTTTCAGCTGCATATTTTTCCGCAATCTCAAGCATAGATGCTATACCGGATGCATTGTCATCAGCCCCGTGGTGAACGGCTATAGTATCAAAAGCCCTGCTTGAAGATCCCGGTCCACCCATTCCAAGATGGTCATAATGTGCACCAATAACAACATATTCATTTTTGAAAATCGTATCATTACCGGGAAGTGTCATAAGGACATTATGGGTTCTTACTTTTTGTTCTATAAGTTCAGATGTGCCTTCAACAGAACAGTCTGTAACAAAGCTCTGTGGGGCATATGTATTATTAAGCTCCTCTTCCAGCCGGGATACTGTTAAGTTTTTTTCTTTTAGTATTTGATTGGCTAATTCTCTTTTAATCCTGAAAACAGGTATCCCTGTTGAATATTCTCCTTTTGCAAGTGCATCAAACTCATCCTTCGGATCAATTTTTCCCCCCGATACCATTAGTACTCCTCCAGCCCCTTTGTCTTTTGCTATCATAGCTTTATCCCTGTCAGAACTAAACTGTTCGAAACCGCTGGAGGGATTATCAATTTCTGGATCAGCCCTTAGTATCATTACCCATTTACCTTTCACATCTATATTCTCATAGTCGTTCCAGTTAAGGGTATCTGAATTAATATTAAATCCATAACCTGCAAATACTGCTTCACCGGTATGACCGGTATTTTCACTGAAAGCAAAAGGCATGAACTGGTCTCGGGATATTGTCATATTGTTAATTAACAACTTATTATTATCACCTGCCTCAAGGCTGGAAATTATTTCAAAGCTTTGCAGTCCATCTTCAACAGCGGGTACCAGCCCCCATGATTTCATTACATCCCTGATATACTGTGCACTTTTAAGATCACCCTTGGTTCCAGGCAGCCTTCCTTTAAGTTCATCAGAAGCAAGATAATTTATATGTTCCTTTAATTCCGGTATTGTAACAGCTGGCTCGTCAATCTTTATACCCTGGCATCCGTAGATGAGGATGAGTGATGTAAATACAATGTATTTAATATAAGATCTCATATACTTTACTTTATTTTTATCTGGCAAAAATAACACTCTTTCTAAGATCATGAAACCCGGATGCTTTTTATCATTTATGCATCCGGGTTCATTTGGCTAATGCTTATATCCTGGCAACTTATTCAAACTGTTTGAATGTCTCTTTTATAATATTCATGGCTTCCCTCAGCTGTTCTTCTGAGATAATAAGTGGAGGCGCGAATCTGATAATATGTCCGTGAGTTGGTTTGGCTATTACCCCGTTTTCCTTCATGGCAACACAAACATCCCATGCTGTTTTATTACCCTTGGGTTTTATTACTACGGCGTTAAGCAATCCTTTGCCCCTTACCAGTTCAATCATATCGGATTTAATACCCCTAAATTCATCCCTGAATATTTTGCCCAGGTTTTCTGCTCTTTCGGCAAGCTTTTCATTTTTTACTACCTCAAGAGCTGCTACTGCCACTTTTCCGGCAACAGGATTGCCTCCGAACGTAGAGCCATGTTCCCCGGGTTTAATGACCAGCATTATATCATCATCGGCAAGCACTGCAGAAACAGGATAAACACCACCTGATAAAGCTTTTCCCAGGATCAATATATCCGGCCTTACTCCTTCATGATCGCATGCCAGTAATTTACCTGTCCGCGCTATACCCGTCTGTACCTCATCTGCAATAAACAGTACATTCTTTGACTTACATAGCTCATATGCCTTCTTTATGTACCCTTCATCCGGAACATATACACCGGCTTCCCCCTGTATAGGTTCAACCAGGAAGCCTGCGACATTAGGGTCTTCCAGTTCTTTTTCCAGGGCGTCGAGGTCATTATACGGTATGGTTATGAACCCGGGTGTAAAAGGTCCGTAATCTTTCCTTGCATCAGGATCAGTTGACATGGACACAATGGTTATGGTGCGTCCGTGGAAGTTATTTTCGCAGACGATTATTCTGGCCTTGTTATCTTCGATGCCTTTCTTCTTGTAAGCCCATTTCCGGCATAGCTTCAGAGCTGTTTCATCTGCTTCAGCTCCTGTGTTCATAGGAAGTACCTTGTCGTAGCCGAAGTACTTCGTTATATATTCTTCATATTCACCCAGTACATTGTTATAGAAGGCCCTCGAGGTGAGTGTCAGTTTACTGGCCTGCTCTGTAAGAGCCTTAATTATTTCAGGGTGACAATGTCCCTGGTTAATTGCTGAATAGGCAGAAAGGAAATCATAATATTTGTTTCCTTCAACATCCCAGACAAATGGTCCTTCACCACGTTCAAGCACCACTGGTAAAGGGTGATAGTTATGAGCTCCGTACTTGTCTTCTTTTTTAATGTAATCCTGTGAATTCATGTAATTGATATTTAGTTACTTAATTTTTAAAGAATTAGTTTACAATCATACTAAAAGCTGGTCAATTTTCCTAAAAATGTGATACAATATTCTAATCTTCATCTAGCAGATCAGGTCTCAGCTTTTTTGTCCGTTCTATTGATTTTTCATGTCTCCATTTTTCAATCTTGCCCGTATTTCCTGAAAGTAGAATGTCGGGAACCTTCCATCCCTTAAAATCAGCCGGTCTGGTATAAACCGGTGGTGCCAGAAGCTTGTCCTGGAATGAATCATATAGAGCAGACTGTTCATCTGATATTACCCCGGGGATAAGTCTGACAATAGCATCTGTTATCATGGCGGCGGGCAGCTCGCCTCCTGAAAGTACAAAGTCGCCTAATGATATCTCCCTGGTTATAAGATGATCCCTTACCCGCTGGTCAATACCCTTATAATGTCCGGCAAGGATAATAATATTTTCCTTGAGCGATAATTCGTTGGCCATCCTCTGGTCGAATAAGCTGCCGTCAGGACTGGTATATATAATTTCATCGTATAAGCGATACGATTTGAGTTTCTCTATTGCCCTGTATATTGGCTCAATGGTCATAACCATACCCGCACCTCCGCCAAAAGGATAATCGTCAACAGATTTATATTTATCACTGGCAAAATCCCTTAGGTTAATGACATTTATTTCCACCTGTGACCTTTCTCTTGCCCTTTTCACGATAGAGTAGTTCAGGGGACTTTCAAGTAATTCCGGGAGAAGAGTTATTATATCTATCCGCATGATCTGTTCTTTATGCAAAAATATTAAAAGATGGTGTAAAAACGACAAACGACAAACGACAAACGACAAACGACAAACGACAAACGACAAACGACAAA
>CAZSJH010000184.1:0-5646 GCA_964607105.1 uncultured Rikenellaceae bacterium
GAGGTGGAGCGTGACGGACCGGTGTACAATTATATGACCCCTGACGGGGTCAGGTTAGTGTTCTTGAAGATTCTGATGTACAATTATGTGACCCCTCTGGGGTCGAGAGGTGGAGCGTGACGGACCGGTGTACAATTATATGACCCCTGACGGGGTCAGGTGGGTGTTCTTGAAGATTCTGATGTACAAATATATGACCCCTGGCGGGGTCAAAAGGTGTTCCTGAAGATGCTGAAAGTTATTTGAAGATATGGGATGCGTCATGTGTCTCGTTGCTGCAGATAAGTAAGGCTTTTCTGCCCTGAGTAAGGGCAGAGGCCTTACTTTAATTATGATTGAAGAGTTTAAGTGGTTTATATAATCACATAAGGTGAACAAAGAAGACGAAAGACTAAAGACGAAAGACTAAAGAGAAGTAGTTTTGGTGCATACAGTAAATGCCGTTTGTCGTTTGTCTTTAGTCGTTGGCCGGAATAATTGTCGTTGGCCGGAATAATCTGTCAGAGGAGCAACATCCACCTGAATCCTGTCAATGTGCTATCAGAGGGTCCAGTCGGTGCCGTCCTTGGTGTCTTTGATAGTGATGCCCAGCTCTGACAGGCGGTCACGTATTTTATCGGAGGTGGCGAAGTCTTTGTTCTCCCGGGCCTGCCGGCGCAGCTCCAGCAGTGTTTCAATGAGCTCTCCTGTGAGCCCGGTGTCAACTGATGCCTGATCAGGCCTTCTTAAGCCAAGGATATCAAAAACCATGGTGTTATACAGGCCTTTTAACATTTTAAGATCCTCCCCGCTGATCTTTTCATTACCGTCGGCTACCGAATTGATCATACGAACAGCGTCAAAAAGATGTGATATCATCACCGGGGTGTTCAGATCGTCATTCATGGCTTCATAACATTTGCCTGATAGATCCGCGACATCAATAGTTGATTTATCCGATACCTTCAGGGTATCAAGCTTATCAATAGCTTCCATCATCCTCCTGAAGCCTTTCTCCGCCGCCTGCAACGCTTCATTGGAGAAATCAAGGGTGCTGCGGTAATGGGCCTGCAGGATGAAAAACCTGATGGTCATGGGATCATAAGACCTGTCCAGAAGCTCATGGCCGCCCGACCACAGCTCATCAAGGGTGATGAAATTGCCCAGTGAGCGGGCCATCTTCTGTCCGTTGATGGTGATCATATTATTATGCACCCAGTATTTCACGGGCTGCTTTTTAAGGGCTGAAGTCGATTGCGCTATCTCGCATTCGTGGTGGGGAAAGATAAGGTCCATGCCACCGCCATGAATGTCAAAGGGCTCACCGAGGTACTTCATGCTCATGGCCGAGCATTCAAGATGCCAGCCGGGAAAGCCCACGCTCCAGGGTGAGGGCCATTTCATGATGTGCCCGGGACTGGCCTTCTTCCAGAGGGCAAAATCATATATGTTGCGCTTCTCTTCCTGCCCTTCCAGCTCACGGGTGTTGCTCATGAGATCTTCCAGCACTCTGCCACTCAGTGCTCCGTAATCGTACTGCTCGTTGTACCTGTTCACATCAAAATATACAGAACCATTTGACTCGTAGGCTACCCCCGCATCAAGAAGCCGGCTGATAAGCTGCTGCTGCTCTATTATATGTCCCGTGGCCCTGGGCTCTATGTCGGGATCAAGGGTGTTGATATCCTCCATATTCCTGTGGAAAGCATTCATATATTTCTGAACAACCTCCATGGGCTCAAGCTGCTCCTGCCTGGCTTTCTTGCTGATCCTGTCTTCACCGGTATCCGCTTCTTCGTTCTCCAGGTGACCGACATCGGTTATGTTACGCACATACCTGACCCTGAAACCAATGTGCTTGAGATACCTGTACAGTATGTCAAAAACTATGTTCACCCTTGCATGGCCTAGATGTGGACTGGAATATACGGTTGGTCCGCAGACATACAGGCCTACAAAAGGAGGGTTTAACGGCTCGAAGATTTCTTTCTGACGCGAAAGGGTGTTGTATATGCGAAGGTGGGTATTCATTTATGCGTAATGATAATTATTCACAAAACTAATAAATTAATGCGAACAAGGAATGCGAAGAGGATGCGAACTTTATATGTGAACAAGGAATGCGAAAATGGGATAAATTATAAGCTGAATGGTTTTTCCAGGAATTCGTACGCCGGAATCACCTTTGCTTTCAATTTATTGCTGGTAAACTTATCTTTTTGGTTGAAAGTAACTATTATCCCTTCATTAATTTTTAATAAACGGAGAGCAACATATAGTCCATTTAACTCCCTTTCAAGATTATCCCTGTCAAGTGTATGACATACCTGGATCGCTATAGGCCTTTTACCCCTTGGCTTGACAATAAAATCACACTCATTCTTTTCAAGAAAATAATAAATCTCTTTAGTGTAACTTCGCAGGTGATTGAAAATGATGTTTTCTAATTTTCTCCCCCGGTCATTCGAGAACGATGACGAATTTACAGCAATCAATCCTGTATCTGCGGCATACACTTTACGCGGATTAATCAATTGTGATTTAATAGAGTAACTAAACCTGGGAACAAAGTAGAATAAATAAGCTGACTCAAGGTAAGAAAAGTATTCCATTATAGTGCTTGTTGCAGCTATACCTATTGATTGTTTGAGTTTAGAACCTGTTACAGGTTTTCCTGTGTTGGAAATCAGATATAAAGCTAATCGCTGCAGATTCTTTATATCTCGAATGCCATATCTGATAACTATATCTCTGATAAGAATATCATCAAAAAGTGTTGAGAGTATTTCAGGATTATCATTCTTTAAATATTCAGGGAAGCCTCCTTTTTGGATATATGCTGTCATTGAATTGTCACCCGGGGTTAATGATTTATATCCTGTGAATTCACTGTATGAAAAAGGAAATAACTCTTTTGAAAGATACCTGCCTGTGAGTTTGGTCCCCAGCTCCTTGCTCAGAAGAGTGGAATTAGAACCTGTAATGACAATTTTGTAGTTTTCATCAAGCTTTTGTCTGATATAACGCTCCCATCCCCGGATACCCTGTAATTCGTCAAAGAAAAGGATCTTTTTGCCCGAATCCCTGATCACTTCGTCCAGTCTTTGAAAATCATTGTTTTCGAATCCATACAGTCGGGGATCATCAAAATTAAGGAAAAACACCCCTGGATACTTCTCATTCATTAATTGATATAGAAGGGTGCTCTTACCACACCTTCTTATGCCCGTCAGGATATAAGCATGCTTTGTGGCAGGAGTGATGTCCGGGAATTTTTCACGGAGATATCCTGTATCCGATGATATAACTATTTCAGATTGTGCCTCCGATAATTTTTGAATATCAGATTTAATTAGCATAGATTTGTTTTTTACAAAAATACAATATTGTTTGATAATAAACAACAAAAATATTTGCTGGTAAAATGTTTTTGTATGATATTAAAAAATTACGTTCCTTTGTGTGTGTTTTTTGTGGAAAGATTTGAGCTGATTGCAACCACTGTCAAAAAATGCTAAAACAGCCCGCATCAAAAGGGAGCAGCTTCAATCAACCAGTCTTACCAGCATCATTCTAATTATTAATTTAAATCTTTGATTAATGGCTTATTTATTTACTTCAGAATCAGTATCGGAAGGTCACCCCGATAAGATAGCCGACCAGATATCCGATGCCATACTCGATAATATTATTGCATATGATCCCAATGCCAGGGTGGCATGCGAAGTGCTGGTGACAACAGGACAGGTGGTGATAGCCGGTGAGATTAAAACAACAACCTATGTTGATGTGCAGCAGATAGCCCGCGATGTAATTAACCGTATAGGATATACAAAAGGTGAATATATGTTCGAAGGCAATTCATGCGGTGTGCTGAATGCCCTGCATGAACAGTCACCCGATATAAACAGGGGAGTGGAGCGAGGCAACCCCTTTGACCAGGGCGCGGGAGACCAGGGCATGATGTTCGGCTATGCATGCCGCGAGACGGATAACTATATGCCCCTGCCAATTGAACTGTCGCATCGACTATTGCTCGAACTGGCGGAGATACGAAGGGAAAACAAACAAATGACCTACCTCAGGCCTGATGCAAAAGCGCAGGTGACGGTTGAATATAACGACAATGATGAAAAGCCGGTGAGGATACATACCATCGTGGTGTCAACACAGCATGATGAATTTGATAGTGATGATGAACGTATGCTGGCCAAGATAAAGGATGATGTAAAAAACATTCTTATCCCCCGTATGGTGAAAAAACTGCCGGAAAGAGTACAGAAACTTTTTAAGAATGAAATGGTGCTGCATGTTAATCCAACGGGTAAATTTGTCATAGGTGGTCCCCATGGTGATACCGGTCTCACCGGACGTAAGATAATAGTCGATACCTACGGTGGCAGGGGAGCACACGGCGGTGGAGCCTTCAGCGGCAAGGACCCTTCAAAGGTAGACCGTTCGGCTGCATACGCCGCGCGCCATATGGCGAAAAACCTGGTGGCAGCAGGCTTTTCCGATAAGATAGAGGTACAGATGGCTTATGCCATAGGAGTGGCGGAGCCGATAAGCATTTATGTTAATACCTATGGTACGGCTAAAGTAAAAATGAGCGATGGCGAGATAGCTGCCAAACTGCGGAATATCTTCGATCTGCGACCAGGTGCCATAGAGCAGAGACTGAAACTGCGTAATCCTATTTACGAGGAAACAGCTGCATACGGGCATATGGGTCGAACACCCAAAACGATCAGGAAAAAGTATGATTCGCCTTATGAAAATTGCGTGGAGAAGGAAGTGGAGCTGTTTACCTGGGAGAAGCTGGATTATGTTGATAGGATAAAGGAGGAGTTTGGGTTGTAGGGGCACGGATCTTCCACCTCCGCCTTTCAGGCTACGGTGGGCAGAGGGAGATCCGCGCCAGCGGGGTGAGTGATATCAGCGCCAGCATTGGGGGATCGGATCCGCGCCAGCGAGGTGAGTGAGATCAGCGCCAGCTGAAGGCAGGGATCTGGAGATACGCGCCAGCTAATAAAATATTAATGAAATGACTGTAAAAGAAATACTATCCAAAGCAGGGTCACCGCTCTTTACCTTTGAGCTGCTGCCACCGCTGAAAGGACACAGCCTTGAAAGGGTATATACCTCAATCGACAGGCTGATAAAGTTTGAACCGGCATATATCAATTTTACCTCGCACCGTAACGAGGTGATATATAAGGAAAGACCCGACGGACTGCTCGAGAAGCGTACTATACGTAAGCGCCCCGGAACAATAGCTCTCGCTGCAGCAGTGAGGTATAAGTATAATATCACGGTGGTGCCTCATATGCTGGTGGGTGGCTTTAGCAAGCAGGAAACGGAAAATGCGCTCATAGAGATGAACTTCCTGGGCATAGACGATGTGCTGGCCCTGAGAGGCGACCCGCCCCCGGGAACAAGGATGTTCATGCCCGAGAGGGGAGGACACAGATACGCTTCGGAGCTGGTGAGGCAGATAGTCAATATGAACAAGGGCGAATATATTGACGAGGTGGAAGAGACCACGCCGACAAACTTCTGCATAGGTGTGGGAGGATACCCGGAGAAGCATATTGAGTCACCTAACATTCAGTTCGACCTTGAGATGCTGAAGGAGAAGGTGGAGGCAGGTGCTGACTATATAGTTTC
>CAZSJH010000184.1:5656-6104 GCA_964607105.1 uncultured Rikenellaceae bacterium
GCAGATGTTTTTTGATAACAGCAGGTTTTTCAGTTTTGTTGAAAGGTGCAGGGAGGCAGGTATAAAGGTGCCCATAATACCGGGCATAAAACCTATCGTTTCGCTTAACGATATGAAGGTGTTGCCCCAGACATTTAAGATTGACCTGCCCGATGAGCTGACGAGGGAGCTTCTTAAGTGTGAAAACAATGAAGAGGCCTGGCAGGTGGGTATCGACTGGGCTACCATGCAGTCGAAGGAGCTGCTGGCGAATAATGTGCCGGGGATACATTATTATACACTTGGGGCTTCGGATAATATTTGCAGGATAGTGAAAGGGGCGTATTGAGGGAAGATGTTGGGAAGCAGAAAGGCACGGATCTTCCACCTCCGCCTTTCAGGCTACGGTGGGCAGAGGGAGACCTGCGCCAGCATTGGGGGATCGGATCCGCGCCAGCGGGGTGAGTCA
>CAZSJH010000185.1:0-6061 GCA_964607105.1 uncultured Rikenellaceae bacterium
AACAGTTGGCACATGTATCTTCTTTAATATCACTGCATCTGACCAGTACCTGGCTATTGTTGTTCCCGGGCGTATGTTCGCCAGGATATACGAGGAAATGGATCTGAAACCTGAAGTATTAAGTCGTGCCCTTGAAGACTCGGGAACGGTAACATCCGTACTTATACCATGGAATACATGTGGTGCCACACAGGCAGGAGTACTGGGTGTATCAACATACACCTACGCCCCCTACTGTTTCTTCAATATCATAAGTCCCTTCATGAGTATCTTCATGGCCGCCTTTAACATCAAGATAAGGCGTATAAGCGAAGATAAAAAGGTAAAGAAAACTCATGCCGAAGAAGACAGGAAGGACATCTGATCATTCTAAACCAGGAAATCAATGTATTTATCAGGCTTCGCTTCCCTCATAATCCCGTAGACCTCATCAAAGATATCCTCTGCCGAAGGTTTTGACAGGTAATCCCCATCACTTGAATAGGCTGGCCTGTGTTCCCTGGCTGTAAGGGTTTTAGGCTGGCTGTCGAGATAGAACCATCCTTTCTGCTTTTCCAGTACCTGCTGCATCATGAAGGCTGTTGTACTACCCGGAACATCCTCGTCCACGAATAGTATCTTACCCGTTTTTTTCAATGAATTCAGAATTACTCCATTTATGTCGAAGGGCAATAAGGTCTGTACATCTATCAGTTCAACAGATATATCATGTTTCTTAAGCTGCTCGACTGACTCCATTGCTATCTTTAATGTTGAACCGTAAGATACTACGCTTATATCACTTCCTTCTCTAAGTATTTCAGGCACGCCAAGAGGTATACGGTATTTACCTATATTATCAGGGCGTTTTTCCCTCAGCCTATACCCGTTGAGGGGTTCTATCACTATGCCCGGATCATCACCTTCCAGAAGGGTGTTATAGAAACCTGCAGCTCTTGTCATATCACGTGGGACACATACATAAACACCTCTTACTGAATTTATGAGCATTCCCAGGGGTGATCCGCTGTGCCATATTCCTTCAAGCCTGTGTCCACGTGTGCTTATTATCAATGGAGCAGCCATATTACCTGCTGTCCGGTAATGTGTGGTAGCCACATCATCACTCAAGCCCTGTATAGCATAGAGGAGGTAATCAAGATACTGTATCTCAGCTATTGGCCTCAGTCCACGCAGGGCAAGACCGAGTCCCTGTCCCAGTATGGTTGCTTCCCTGATGCCGGTATCGGTAATCCTCAGCTCCCCAAATTTTGATTGCAATCCTTCATAGCTCTGATTAACACCGCCTATTTTACCTGCATCTTCACCGAAGGAGAGCAGTAGAGGATTATTTGAGAACTGTAATTCGTAGTTATCCCTCAGTATTTCACGTCCTGGTACAACAGGTGAATCGTCGGAGTAAACAGGATCAACAGGCTTAACCTTCAGTGTTGATCTGTCAGTCTGGTTATAGAGGTATGTATTATAGCGTTGGTACCCATCTTCCCTGTTTCTTTTAAGCCATGCCTGCAGATCATTCTTCAGACTGTTCTTCTTTTTACAATCGCTGCACACATTTCGTATTATGCGTCTTGCCGCCACGAAATTATCTTTCCTTATGGGGTGCATTATTTTCTGCAGGTCATCTATAATACTCTCAATAGAGTCTTCTTTACCCTGGCTTTCGCACCGGCAATTTTTTTCCTTAACCAGTTTCACCAGTGCATCACGTTCGATCCTTATTGGCTCCTGGAATGCGTTCCATGCTTTTTTACGTGCTTCCTTAGCTTCTGTTTCAGCTTCTTTTTCGATATTATCAAGATCTTTCTCACCGGCTATTCCTTCGGCAATTATCCATTCACGCATTTTTTTGATAGGGTCATAATCCTTTTCCCACTGCAGTCTTTCCTCATCTTTGTACCTTTCATGTGATCCTGATGTTGAATGCCCGAGGGGTTGTGTTACCTCATCGATATGGAATACTACCGGTACGTGATTGCGCCGGCACATTTCTATTCCTTTTTCATATATTTCAACCAGACTAGGGTAGTCCCAACCCTTCCCTTTGAATATCCTGATACCTTCTCCTTTTTTCCTGCTTTCAAATCCCTTAAGAATTTCAGATATGCTACCTTTTGTTGTCTGATATTTCTTAGGAACTGATATCCCGTAGCCATTATCCCATACCGACAGGGCCATTGGCACCTGCAGGACACCTGCGGCATTAATAGTTTCCCAGAAATGGCCTTCCGAGGTACTAGCATCGCCGATAGAACCAAATGCTACTTCATTACCGTTCACAGAGAGGTTTTTAAATTCTGCCAGCTCACTGTTTTCGCGAAACAGTTTCGATGCATAAGCCAGTCCGACAAGCCTGGGCATCTGTCCTGCAGTAGGTGACAAATCGGCGGAAGAATTTTTCAGTTTTGAAAGTTCTTTCCAGCTGCCATCAGGATTAATATTAGGTGTGGAAAAGTGATTATTGAACACCCTGCCGCCATTCCCCGGGTTCAGTTCTTTATCCGTATTACCGTAAAGCTGATGAAAGAATCCTTCGGCATCAAACAGGCCCATGGCCATCATCCAGGTTTGATCGCGATAATATCCTGACCGCCAGTCGCCATTCTTAAACTGTTTGGCCAGTGCTATCTGTGCAATTTCCTGTCCATCACCGAATATCCCGAATTTAGCTTTCCCCGATAATACTTCGCGGCGCCCTATAGTACTTAAATTCCTGCTCAGGTTAGCCAGTTTATAATCTGACAACACTTCCTTCTTGTTATAATTCTTCTTTGTCTTGTCCTGCTTTTTCATTATTATCTGTTTGTTCAGCTTTGGCCAGTTTTCCTTTAAAAATATAATTTATTCGATTACAGAAATCACTGCCTGTATTAATTTTTATATTCTTTCAGTTATTAAACAAAGATAATCCGTTCTTGTTTTATAAGAGAGAATCAAATTGTTTTATTAAATTTGTATTCAATATTTTATAATTAAGGAAGAAGGTTATTATGTTTATAAAACTATTGCTTCTAAGTCTTGTACTGGTTACAATATCCCTGTTAGCTTTAGCTGTTAAAATACTGTTCACCAGGAACGGCCGTTTCCCTGAAACCCATGTTGGGCGTAACAAGGAGATGGCCAAAAGAGGCATTAAGTGTGCACAGAGCATAGATGTTGGCTGTCATCCCAGCGATGATTTCCCCGGTTGTTCCTCATGCCGTGGTGTATAATAATCAGTCTGACAGGTAGTCCACCATTCCATCGGTAAACCATATTTTAAAGTTACCCTCGTCATCTGAATATACAAGGTAAGCATCAATTTCCCCCACTTTACTGATCAGTTCCCTGGCTTTTTCCAGGCCCATAACCATACATGCTGTTGCCAGAGCATCTGCTGTCATGCAGTCATCGGCTATTACTGTAGCACTCAACAATTTATGTTTTACGGGGTAGCCTGTTTTAGGATCAATGGTGTGTGAATATTTAATTCCGTCTTCGATATAAAATTTCCTGTAGTTACCAGATGTAGCCAGTGCTTGATCAACCAGTTTAATATCAGCCTGTCTGTACAGTCCGGGGGTGAAATTTCCATCGCTGGGTTTATCAAGTCCAATTATCCAGGGCATGTCGCCCGGTTTTTGCCCTTTTGTCCGCACTTCACCCCCTACTTCCACAAGGTATCTATCACATCCTTTTGATGACAGGTAACTACAGAGTATATCTACAGTATATCCCTGGGCTATTGCATTAACATCCAGGCACATATCCGGATCACTTTTAATGACCATTCCGTCAACTATTTTTATCTTATCCATGCCTACAAG
Source organism: uncultured Rikenellaceae bacterium (assembly GCA_964607105.1). Classification (GTDB taxonomy): domain Bacteria; phylum Bacteroidota; class Bacteroidia; order Bacteroidales; family VadinHA17; genus UBA9300. The sequence goes on from CAZSJH010000185.1 coordinate 3,807, forward strand.
CTCCATAAGCCTGTTTTTGATACTTTCATTAAATCTTTTTGTCGCGTCGGGCCCAAAGCCCCAGGCGTTAATCAGCGGAGCAGCGGTAATGTCGAATGCGCCTTCTGTCAAGGCCCATATTTCATAGGATCTATTAAACACCTTGATAAACATTGTATCAAGCATAACTTCCTCATTCCTGTTAACCATGGAAATTACCGAACCGGGGTTATAGGTTGACAATGATTTATCTATTGCCGTCAGTAATTTTTCAATATCATCCTGTACATCCTGGTCACCGAGACCCCTGTCGTGGTACCATATCACTGAGTAACTGGTACCCTGGGTGAGGCCCTGTATTCTTGATTCAATATTCTCACCTGATTCACAAGAAAATAAAGAAAAAATAAGTCCTGAAAACAATATTAAATACCTACTCTTCATTTCGCTGATATTAATTCATTTCAAAATTAATTAATATCTGAAAGAATCGGAAATTAACTTTATGTAAAGAAAATAGAGTTTCGTGTATTATTTTAGAAGGTTCGCCAAAAAGATATTTATTTTATTAAATAAAGTGATAGATTTGTTTTGAAGATATGTTTTCATATTCCCCTTTCCCCCTATCTTCAAAGGATAAGAAAGAAAGAGGGCCGTTCCCAAGACGGCCCTCTTTTTATCGTTGAATAATATTGTGGCACGAGTCACACTTTCGCAGAGCTGTGGTGTTCAGTGCTGTAGACTTGCGCCAACGTGTTTGTTTTATGTTGAATAATTAACCCCCGAAGTCGTCAAAAGCCAGATTTTCATCGGGTATCCCCATTTCATAGATCAATTTAAGTACTGCATCGTTCATTAGGGGTGGTCCACAGAGGTAATATTCAATTTCTTCGGGTTCGTCCAGTTTACTCAGATATTCATCATACAGTACCTGGTGAATAAATCCTGTATACCCTTCCCAGTTATCTTCCGGCAGGGGTTCAGACAGTGCCAGGTTAAAAGTGAAATTGGGGTATTTCTTTTCAATTTCCCTGAACATATCCTCATAGAATATTTCGCGACGTGAACGTGCTCCATACCAATACGACACTTTTCGGCCTGTTTTGAGTGTGTGGAACATGTGGAATATATGTGATCTGAGTGGTGCCATTCCTGCTCCACCCCCGATATAGATCATTTCATTATTGGTATCCTTAATATGAAAATCGCCATAGGGGCCTGATATCATTACCTTATCTCCTGGTTTGCGGGTAAACACATATGAGGAGCATATGCCCGGAGGCACGTTCATGAACTTATTTTTCTTCCTGTCCCAAGGAGGAGTGGCAATACGTATATTCAGCATAACTATATTACCCTCGCCCGGGTGGTTGGCCATTGAGTATGCCCTCATTGTTTCTTCAGAATTTTTGGTTTTAAGGTCCCACATATTGAACTTATCCCATTCATCCCTGAACTCTTCCTCAACATCCATATCTTTAAAGGATATATCAAATTTAGGCACATCGATCTGTACATATTCACCCGGTCTGAAATCCATTGATTCACCTTCCGGCAGTTTAACAACAAATTCCTTGATAAATGTTGCTACATTTTTATTTGATATAACCTCACATTCCCATTTCTTGATACCGAGGATTTCTTCGGGAAGTTTTATCACCATATCCTCTCTTATCTTCACCTGGCATCCGAGGCGCCAGTTGTTCTGTTGTTCTTTCCTTGTAAAGAAGCCTGTTTCGGTAGGCAATATTGAACCTCCTCCCTCGAGGATTTGGCATTTACACTGTCCGCAGGTACCTCCGCCACCGCATGCTGATGGCAGGAAAATATCGTTATTAGAAAGGGTTGTCATAACGTTGTTACCCGGAGATACGGTCATTTCCCTATCATTTACCTGCAATTTAACATCGCCCTGGGGCACCAGTTTTTTTCTTGCATACAACAGTATAATAACGAGCAGAAGTATTACCACCAGGAAGACCAGTATACTTATTCCCATAACAACTATTGTGGATGTAGCTAATATCATAATTATGCAATTTTTACAGTTTAATACCCATAAAGCTCATGAAGGCAATACCCATCAGCCCGGTAATTATAAATGTTATACCCAGCCCTCTAAGTGGTGCAGGTACATTCGAATATTGTATTTTTTCCCTTATAGCTGCAATACCTGCTATAGCCAGCAGGAAGCCAACGCCCGAACCAAAGCCGAAGACTGTTGCTTCACCTATATTTGCATATTCCCTTTCCACCATGAAAAGTGATCCACCCAG
>CAZSJH010000186.1:0-6038 GCA_964607105.1 uncultured Rikenellaceae bacterium
ACGAACATCCTTAGCTGTAGTAGGCCTGTACCTTGCCATTTTCATTCCAAAAAGATTATTGTTCTTAAGACAAATCTTCGATTTAAGTGCATTGGTTTCCAATATAATCTGGGCTTTTGCTACCCTTTTAAACCTGACCTGATAGTAGTCCAACCAAAAATCGATGTTCTGCCAGGTGAATTTGTAGATTTCATCAAGGTTTTCATATATATGGGTCAGTGAGTCTTTTAAATGATTGTTTTCATTAACTGCTGCATGATATGCTTCCTCTGAAGCATGAGCTTCAGACTCAAGATAACTGGATACCCTTGTCGCCCTTATAGCCGACAAGGAGATGAGAGTAAAAGCAACTAAAGCCAGTCCAGCTAAAGCTATATTACGGATAATATTTATTCTTTTCAATTTTCCATTCGTCATGTTAAGTGATTTAGTCAGACATGACTGGTTCGCGTTTGTTTTGTGCTTTAAAACCTGAAACAAAATTAATGCATGGAGCTAACATATGCAAGTCGCAAATGCCCTATTGGTGGGATGTTTGGATGGGGCTTTAAGCTTATTGGTCTAAGTAATTCTGACGAAAATCAACAGAATTATTATGTTTACATGAATAAAGAGTTAATTCATCAAAAAATATTGGATTTTGACCAGTAATCTGGCGGAATTCAAGGAGATTTGTAAATCGCGATATTTTAACGCCCTGAATATCTTTACTATACAGAAATATGGAAATCACATTTAAATATTTTTTGGCTAATAGCTTTATTTGACCAATGGTTCCCATAATTTGATAAGAATTTTGGGCTTATTAAAATCAAAACCAGGCCCTGTCTGTTTCATCTAGAGAATGAACGTATATGTATATTTCAGCATTATAGTACGTACTTTTGAAACAGGCAGTGCTGGCATCAAGCGGTATCTGTCAGTATTAAAACCTTCGTCGTAGATAATATAGAGGTCGTTACCTTCCCTGGGATTATATCGCAGCCTGATATTGGTTGGTATTAATTTTGATATGCTGCTATACTGAATAAATGCTGACATAGATAGTTTTGTATTGAATACAAACTGGCCACGGAGTCTTACAATATGAGAATTAAATTCCTGATCCCTTTCAGTTATTCTGGCCATTGAATACAAGTAGGTCCCATCCAGTTGCAGTCTTTGTTTAATTATAACTGTTGGTGTAATACTGATACTATTAGACCAGCCATCATACCATTTGCCGGAGGTGAATGATGTTCCAATAACAAAAGACCTGCCTCTGGGCGAATATATATTTCCATCTAAGAAAAGGAATCTATATTCTCCTGCAGGGATTAATAGATCAGTATATGGATTAAAACCTTCAATCAGGTTTTCGTATAACATATTGGCATTTAATCCACCGGTCATTCCCTCCCTTGATTCGAAATTCCAGCCAAAATTTACGGCAGAGGTTTCAGTAATATCATTTATATTATCAGAATACAGGTAACCATTCAGGGAAAACCCATGATTATACAACCAGGAATTATCGTTGATCCAGTTGTACGAAACTGAAAATCCATACCTGGAATAATTTCTCCTGTTTTCAAAGCCAATCCCGGGATTATAATCTCTACCTGCATAGTTATAATTAAATATATAAGCCAGACCTTCGATTTTGCGTCTCTCCCATTGTATAAAAAGCCTTACAGGATCGGATGAAAATACCCGGTTATTTTTCCCATTTTCGAATGATTGTGCCCACATTGATTTAAGGTATTCATCACCAAACAGGTGGAATGACCCGTCGATCCCATAAGAAGTATTATATCCTCCATTAAAATTCATTCTGTTTGTAATAATTCCGCCGACTGTTGACTGATCATTTATCACGTCTTTCTGCAATCTAAGTACTGTGAAATTTTCTGACAGCAGCTCATCTTCATATGGAGCAGTTTGCATTGAAAGCAATCCAAGATCCCATGATTTAATCCTTCCCACCAGCCTTCCTCCTCCATATACAGGTACGGGTTGGCCGTTATACAGACCTATCTGGCGTGTATGAAAAAGCCTGTTGCTCTGGTCAAAGTTAAATTCAAAATTAGTTTTCCTTTCCTGGAAAAATTGTCTTTTTTCTCCAAAGAAAAGAGGGAACCTGGTGAGGTTAACCCTCTGGTTGTCATCTTCAACCTGGGCAAAATCTGTATTTAAGCTCAGATCAAGGGTAAGATTGTCTGATACCCGGAATTTTGTATCCAGTCCGATATTCCAGTCAGGGTCATTAGTATGCTCATATTGTGTTCCGGCATCGTTGAGACTGTTTTCCTGGTTTAATCCCCCGAGCACATAGGGTGTGATATAGACTGGTTTCCTGGAGGTGATACCTCTTATTACTATTTCCTTTGTTTGAGATGCCTTAAAGATACCCCCCATCCCGTATTCTTTGGCTGCCGTGGGTAAACAATATGACTCATTCTTATACGGCAAGTATCTCCCAATCCCTAACCCCATAACAACATTACCATCGATTTCATTATATCTCAGGCTTGAGAACGGAATACGCATCTCGACCTGCCACCCTTTATCATCAATAGTTGTTTTGACGTCCCAGAAAGTATTCCAGTTTGAATTCATGTCTCTCATCACAACAGCTACATCGTTTGAAAAAGAGACATCTGTTCTCCCCCCGGAGGGCGAAGTACAAAAAGCAACGGTATTTTCCTTATCATTAAAAGTATCAAGGATAATTTCAAGCCAGTCGCATTCAAATTTCCAGTCATCTCTTTTTAACTGAATTTTCATTTTATCAGGGTTACTGTCGAATAAGATTGCCCCTACATATAAATAATCCTTATCATATGCTATTTTAACTATTGTCTTCTCAGAAGGTTCAGCTCCGTAGTCAGGAGCGAAGGTGATAAGCTTAAGGGGGGAGATCTTTTCCCAGCCAGCTTCGTCACAGATACCATCAAAATTAAAATTACCTTCAAATTTTGATAAAAACATCTGATCCTGTGCTTCTACAGATGCAGAAAAAAGGAGAATCGTGATTACCGGAAGGGAGTAAATGTATAACCAGGTATGGACTTTACCGGACAGGCTCCTGAAAAGGGGGGAAATCGGGGATTTTAATATCCCTTCGCTCAGGCAATGATTCATAACTTTTGAGTTAGGCTGTGAGCATTTCGCAGGTCTGATCAAAAACTTATTTTCTAACAAGATACATTAAATAAGTACTCAAGTCAAATCAATCCCTTTTCTCACTTTTCAGATATTAAAAATCCTGCAGTTCGATTTTAGCATAGAGATTGCCTGCTGATAATTCTGCAGCTTTATTCAGGTTTTCAATGGCGTTTTTCCTGTCGCCAAGGCCTTTATAGCCAAGTCCACTGAGCAGGTATGCATTGGATAACCTTGCATTTTCAGCCTCCTGTGCTCCGAACTTAGCGAAGAAATCCTCATCTGGAGATGCGCCCTTGCTGATTTGTTCCTCACCATCTGCAATCAGGGAGTTGAAGATTTCTGAAGCTTCCGCTTTCTTTCCCAGCTTAAGATTACTTAATCCCTTATAATACCTTATGTATCCCTGGTTTCCTGATTCATGTTCAGTACATGAAGTAAAATATTTACTTGATTCTGTCTTATTTCCCAGGACTTCATGGGCCAGGCCTATATAATAGTTAACCTGGATATTCCTGTTTCCTGACCTGCTGCCACTGGCTTCTTCTTCCGGCACCTGTGCCAGCAGGAAAGTCTCAAGAGCTTCATGATATTGCTTTTCTTTCATATATTTTAAGCCCAGCACCAGGTAAGCATCAATGACTATGTCCCTTGTGACAGAGCTTCCTTCGCGGAATGTGAATTCTCTCCCGGTTAAATATTCTACCGCCTTACCGGCTTCTCCTGCAAGGGTAAGCACAGCAATCTGGCGGGTAAAAGCATCTTCACGTTTGCTGACAACATCGTTATTACCTTCAAATAATCTGAGTCTCTTTTCAACAGGTGCATTGCTCATCTCGTAAAGACGGTCAAGCTCCACATAATAAATTGGTTCATTCCTGTTAAGCTCAATTGCTTTTTCATATGCATTTATTGCCTTATGTCCATCATCCTGGTGCTGGTAATATGCCCAGCCCAGGTTACGGTACGCAATAGCCAGGCCGGGATCATATTTCACCGCATTTTCCCAGGATGTGATTGCTTTCCCAGGTTGTTTTTCGTACAGAATGTTACCAAGGTAATAATATGCCTTTCCGTCTGAAGTATTATATTCCAGGTCTGTTTCAAGGACTTTTATGGTTTCAAGACGGAACGGAAAGCAATAATCAACCGGTTGCCCTGATCCGTCTTTAAAATATATCTCAGCTTCTGTGCTGTTCCCTTTTCTATCTTCTAAATAACCCAGGTAATAGTTAACTATCGGGTTCTTTCCTTTGAAACGTAGAAGAACATCCTCTGCCTCTTCGTACAATCCATCGTTGATATATCCTGTTGCAAGCCCGATGTAATTCTGGTCGATGTCTCTCATTTTCTTGTTCAGAACAGTAAGTTCATTGTAGGATTGAAGCTGGTTACCCGAGGATTTTGCTATCAGGTATGATTCATTTGAAGCCCTGAAATACAGAGGGTCGTTACGAAGAATAGGCTCCAGTGTCATAGCAGCACCTTCATAATCACCCATTCTTCTCTGGATTGCTGCTTTCAGGCATATTGCACTAATATTCCTGGTATTTGTTGCCAGCGACTCATTAATCTCCTCAAGAGCTTTAATAAAATCACCCTTCATTACAGATATCCCTGCCAGTTCAAAATAAGCTGCTGAATGAAAGGCATAATCCCATGTAGCCCGGTAGAGTGTATCGATTGCTTCATCATACAATGCCAGTGCTTTCAATGTTATTCCTTCCAGGTATAGTGCTTCACAATCTGATGGCCTGGTATAATCTTCCGTCAATCTTTCTATGGCATTACAGAAATGTTTCCTGGCATTAATATAATCACCGTTCTTAAGCAGAATATTGCCAACTGCTATATTTGTACGTGTATCGCCGGGATCACGCTTGAGGGCTTCATCATAATAATCCATTGGATTAATCCTGGGATTATAGAACTGTTCAATCCGCTTACCGGTTAAGAAAACTTCTTCAATGGTTAGAATATCTTCTGGCCGGGGGGGACTGTGAACTATTTCGGGGAGCTCTTCTATATATTCTTTTTCAACAGGTTGATAAGAGACCAGTATTTCTCCGGTTTCTGCATTCACCATTTCGGTATAAAGATCGGTCATTTTGAATGCGCCCTCAATTTTTACTGATTCAGAAAAAGCAACTGCAGGTGATATTTCCACAGTTTTTTCAAATATAATTTCACCATTATTTGCAAGGACGATTTTAGCACTGTCAATTTTCTGTGTCGAATAATACCCAAGCAATACATTATTGTCTTCCTTTTTTTCCAGGTTTACTGCACCATTAAGATTTGCATTTTTGAATCCCCCGATATCCCTGACCGGGTACCAGTATTGCTCTGCAATTTTTAGCTCGTAAGGTTTGATCCAGCTGTAATCAGGCTGGTTATCGGAATAAGCACCGGTCATTAATTCAAGATAAGGTCCTGCATTTTCAGTAAGGATTGCTTCGGTAGCCTGTCCGCGGGGGCCTGATCCCCATTCCCACAACTTAGCTCCTTTGACTATATTATGATCGCCAATATGTATTGTCCCGGTATTTTTTCCATGATCATATCCTCCCATAAAATCCTTCTTCAGGTCATGGGCAAAAAATGAAGCTGAAGTAACAGAGTTTTTCCACCAGCTCACATCCACACCTTCTGTAAAATCCATGCCCCTGTAAATTTCCCTTGAGATTGGCCAGTGGGAGAACTCTGTTTTAGCATGATATGTTGCAAATTGCACACCCGGCGGAAATATTACCTGGTAATTCTCATTGGTATGTACAGCCACATTTGCCCAGTAAAGGAATGAATGTGTATAAGGGGTGGAATTATGTATTTTAATCTCAGCCCGGAAATATGATTTCCCGGGGAATGCGGTAATTCCGACAGTCCATCTTATG
>CAZSJH010000187.1:0-6023 GCA_964607105.1 uncultured Rikenellaceae bacterium
AAATCAAATTACGACGTGATACTGATGGACATAAGGTTACCTGTGATGGATGGCATAACGGTAAGTAAAAAGATAAGAGATATAGAGGCAAGTACCAGCAAGCATACACCGATCATAGCTATTACAGCCAATGCAATGATAGGTGATAAGGAAAAATGCCTCTCAGCAGGGATGAACGATTACCTCAGCAAACCCTTTCAGCCGCAGAAACTTCTTGATATGATAAACAAATACCTCAGTGGTTCAGAACCATTTTAACAGATGGTTTAATACCTATGACAAGAAAATCATCAACCTGCTCATCCCCTCTTTTCCAGCTTTCAATCGATTCATTAATTATGTTTTTCTGCTCTTCCAGGGGAAATTTGTGTATTGTAAGAAGCAGGTGCCTGAACCGCCGGTACATAAATTTTTTGTTATAAGGTCCTCCAAACTGGTCGGTATAGCCGTCGGAAAAAAGATAGATAACATCAGCCGGTTCAATCTTCATGCTGTGGTTGGTAAATGACAATTCTCCCAAGAGTCCTATTGTGAGCCTTTCACCTTTTATCTCGGTAAGCTTATTGTCCCTTATGAGGTAAAGAGGCAAAAATGCCCCTGAATATTGTAATTCCCCTTTCTTCTCATCAATAGCACATAATCCTATATCCATACCGTCCCTTATTAGTGCCTTGCTGTTATTGCTGCTTCCGAAAGTCCTTTCTATCCCTCTCCCCAGGGTTTTAAGTATCTCAGAAGGTCGCTGGATACCCTGGTCAAGAATAATCTTATTAAGCAACTCTACACCTATCATTGAGAGGAATGCTCCGGGCACACCATGGCCTGTACAATCAGCAGCAGCAATAAAAATTTTGCCGCCTCTTCGTGTTATCCAGTAGAAATCACCACTGACTATGTCCTTGGGTTTAAAAAAAATGAATGAATCAGGTAAAATACTTTTAAAATAATCCTCTGAGGGTAATAGTGCCTGCTGCATATAACTGGCATAAACAAGACTGTCTGTAATGCTTTTGTTCTTGTTCTCCAGCTCCTGTCTCTGCCTTGCTATCTCTACGAAAGCTGTTTCCTTTTCACGAAGTAGCTTCCTGGTCTTGACCAGCGTGATGGCCTGATATCTTGCAACCAGGTAAACAAATACCAATAACAGTATAACATAAACGATGTAGTGATATACAGTAGTCCCAAGCAATTCAATAGCAGGGATAAACCCAATATCCATTATAAACAGTTCAGACAAATTCCCAGTATGTATTTATACAGACCTAATATGCCTCTAATTTAGATTAAACAGCTTAAATAGCAAAATATGATTTTACTAATCCGGTTCATCCGGCCTGACGAAAGCCCCTCCGCCAAGATCCATTTTTTTCAGCTTTGCCGAGGGAGAAGGGATAATTTCTCCATGATTTATGATTTCTATGATATCATCAACCCTGGAAATAGTATCATCGTCAGACAGCACTATATTCGGCCATTTGCGATTGAAATTATCCGAGTGGTGAGACTTTGATGTTGAGTCTATAATAATATTACCATTTTTTTGTTTCAGGTCGCGGGATGGGTCAGTATTTGAGAGAACCTGCCATAAGAGAATCAGATCGTCTTCAAGGTCGATATTATTATCAACAGCTATTAAAACAAGACCGGTAATTTCATAGTTGAGATTAAGCAGTTCTGTGAACCTGATAAGTGCTTTTGATATACCGGCAAAAACGAGAGGAAGGTCAACGGAAGGCATTCGGAGTCGGATTTTATTCTTAACCGGTTTAAAAACAGCCAGTAATGCTTCGGTCTTAAAGCCAGTGTCTCCTCTTACACCCGGTTCCTCCCTGAGTTTTATGCTTGCGTCTATTCCCATTTTCCCACCAAAAGAATAATTATCTGATGAATGGTCAAGAACATCAAGAGGCCCCCTGTTGATTATTATATCATTTTTTATATCCGTATTTGCAAATACCTGCTTTATAACTGCATCATAATCCCGGATATCAACATTACCGCTAACCACAACAATAAACTTACTGAACATCATCTGCCCTGCCCCGAAAAGTGAATTTATAACTTTCAATCCCTGCCCGGGATAAGTCTTCCTGATCTTAACAAGTACCAGATTATGAGCAACCCCTTCCACGGGCATATGCAGGTCACTAATTTCAGGCTGCAATGTAAGTTTTATGGGAGTCAGAAAAAGTTTTTCCGTGGCTTTTCCTATCCATGCATCTTCCATGGGAGGCACACCTACAATTATTGCAGGGTATATTGCATCCTGCCTGTGGGTGATGCAGGTTACATGAAATGCCGGGTACCAGTCAGCCAGTGAATAGAAGCCGGTATGATCGCCGAAAGGACCTTCCCATACAAGGTTCTCAGATGGATCAACATAGCCTTCAATCACTATATCTGCATCCTCAGGAACATACAGATCGTTGCTGATACATTTTACCATTTTCACTTTTTTCTTACGAAGAAAGCCTGCCAGGATATATTCATCAAATCCTTCAGGAAGTGGAGCCGTAGCAACATAGGTATAAACGGGATCTCCCCCGAGGACCACCGATACAGGCATCTTCTCTCCCTTCTCTTTCCATGCCTCAAAATGATTTGCCCCTGTCTTATGCCTGTGCCAGTGCATACCCGTGGTTTTCTTATCGATAATCTGCATCCGGTACATCCCGGCATTCACATCTCCCGTCTCAGGATGTCGTGTATGAACCACCGGGAGTGTAATGAACTTTCCACCGTCATGAGGCCAGCATTTTAATACGGGCAATATGTCAAGATCAGGGTCATTTATAATATTTCTCTGGCAGCTACCCTTCCGTCTTATCTTAGCAGGCATATATGATGCTATCTTTGACAGGCCCGGAAGCATACGCAGTTTTTCAAGAATGCCATCAGCAGGTATACTCAACTGATTAAAGATCTTCTCTATCTCCTGACCCGCATCTTCAAGGCTGTCACGGCCGAGCGCCATTGTCATCCTTGTATCCTTCGCAAACATATTAATTATCAGTGGGAATGAAGTCCCATTGTTTGTAAAGTAAAGAGCTTTTCCCCCTGATTTGACAAACCTGTCAGCCATTTCGGCTATTTCGAGTACCGGATCAACAAAATCATTTATTGTGATCAGTTCGTCCTTTTCCTGTAGTCGCTTCTTGAATTCCCCCAGACTTTTAAATGCCATATATGCGAAATTTGGTACAAATATACCTATTCTACCTGAATGATGGATTAATGGAACCAAGGAACCTTAACCGGAGCGAATCGAAGCTGTGGCGGACAGGTGGGAGCGAGCAATAAAGGATTAACGATGGCGCGGATCTCACGACCCGTGCCTGGCTTAGGCGGGCAAAGATGGATTGACAATCTGCGTAATCAGTGTATATAAAAACAAAAATGGGAATCATTCTCAAAGAATAATTCCCATTTCACTAAAGACTACCGAAGTAATCTTCAATGCCAGACTACTGTTATTATGACCGGCTGCATATTGGCCGAAGCCATTATAACGGCCCTGAACCCTGGGCTAATACCTGTTACAGTATTAACTTTGGGCTGCCCTTTCGATTACCCGAAGGTAATTTTCGGGGCGCAGAGTCATTTCTGACAAAATCATCTAAAGAACGCTAGGCGGCTTTAGCGACTCCCCATAAATTTGGCGAACCTCATTCACGGTCTGCAGCTCTTTACGAAGCAGGCCCTGGAGCCTGTGCGAAACGTACCGAGTTGCAATTAAGTAAGACAGTACATTTCCTTCGTTACGGAGCGGCCTTTTATCGCTCACCTGGTAAGAACAAATATAATGCAGGTTAAATACCCTGGCAAATTTTTCATGTTGTATATATCAACCCGGTATAAACATTGGTTATTAACAATTGTTAATAATTCCGGAAAGATTTATGCTGTGAGCACCTGGATCATACCTGGAAGGGATCTGCACCAACAAAATCATATACCGTAAGTTGCTGTATCGCCCAGCTCTTCTTCTATCCTGAGGAGTTGATTATATTTAGCCATACGGTCGGAACGGCTAAGTGAGCCTGTTTTGATCTGTCCCGATCTGGTGGCAACAGCTACATCTGCAATAGTTGTATCTTCTGTTTCACCTGAACGGTGTGATGTAACAGTGGTATAGCCTGCCCTGTGAGCCATTTCTATTGTGTTAAGTGTTTCGGTAAGAGTACCTATCTGGTTTAACTTGATAAGTATCGAATTAGCACAAGCCATTTGAATACCTTTCTTCAGGTATTCCACATTTGTCACAAAAACATCATCCCCTACAATTTGAACTTTTTTACCGGAAAGTTTGGTGTGTATTACCCAGCCGTCCCAGTCATCTTCCGCCATACCGTCTTCAACTGAATCGATAGGGTATTTAGATATAAGTTCATCGATATATTCAGCCTGCTCCTTGTTTGTTCTTTTCTTACCCTGGGGTCCTTCGAACTTTGAATAATCATATAGCCCATCAACATAAAACTCCGAGGCTGCACAGTCGAGTGCTATGTTTATATCTTCTCCTGCTTTATAGCCTGCATTTTTTATTGCTTTAAGTATGGATCCCAATGCGTCTTCTGTTCCTTCAAGCTCTGGTGCAAAGCCTCCCTCATCACCCACAGCAGTACTGAGGTTTCTCTCTTTGAGCACCTTCTTCAGTGCATGGAACACTTCAGCACCCATTCTGAGTCCTTCCCTGAAAGAGTTTGCACCCACAGGCCTTATCATAAATTCCTGAAATGCTATTGGAGCATCCGAGTGTGATCCGCCGTTAATAATATTCATCATGGGTACCGGGAGAACAACAGAGTTTACTCCTCCTATATACCTGTAAAGAGGGAGGCCATGGTATACTGCGGCTGCCTTGGCAGCGGCAATGGACACTCCAAGGATGGCATTAGCCCCCAGGTTGCTCTTATTAGGGGTACCGTCGAGCTGGATCATTTTCATATCCAAGCCTACCTGGTCGGTTGCATCCATACCTCTTATTTCTTCTGCTATAACATTATTTACGTTGTGAACAGCCTGCAGGACACCTTTGCCAAGATATCTTTCCTTGTCACCATCCCTGAGTTCAAGCGCTTCATTTTCGCCTGTTGAAGCACCCGAAGGCACAGCAGCCCTTCCCAGATATCCGCTTGATGTAATAACTTCAACTTCAATTGTCGGATTCCCCCTGGAATCAAGAATTTCGCGTGCATGCACACTTACTATCTGACTCATAATCTTATTTCTTATAATTAATTAAACAAAAGTGCAAGATACAAAAAAAGGGATATAGAATTATTACTTCCCTATCCCTTAATTATCATCAGAATATTTGACTATTCCTTCTTATCATCTTCCTTATCTACATCTTCCTGTTCTTCTTTATCAAGTTCAGATTCTTCCTCAGCCTTTACTTCTTCTTCAACCTGTGTTTCTTCCTCAGCCTCAGTCTCCTTGTCCGCCGTAGCCCCTGTATCCGGGGCGGAGGCGGAAGCCTCAGTCTTAGACTCAACTTTACTTTTGCCCGATCCTCTTCTTCTCCTGGTTGATTTTGCTTTCTTAGTTGTATCCTCAAGCATATTTTCATTATAGTCAACCAGTTCAATAATGCACATTTCTGCGTTATCACCCAGGCGGTTGCCTATTTTAAGAATCCTGGTATATCCTCCCGGGCGTTCCATTACTTTAGGTGACACTTCCCTGAAAAGTTCTGCAACGGCATATTTATCCTTCAGGTGACTGAATACAACACGCCTGGAATGTGTTGTATCATTCTTTGATTTTGTGATAATGGGCTCGATATATGAACGCAAAGCTTTAGCTTTTGCCATTGTTGTTGTAATTCTTTTATGCAGTATCAGCGATGATGCCATATTCGACAACATTGCCTTCCTGTGAGCACTTGTTCGTCCCAGATGGTTAAAACCTTTTCTATGTCGCATTTCTCTTTCTCCTTAGCGGTTTACAATTATTCTTTATCCAACTTGTACCTGCTAACATCCATTCCGAATGACAGATTCATTGATTCAAGGAGCTCA
>CAZSJH010000188.1:0-6002 GCA_964607105.1 uncultured Rikenellaceae bacterium
CATTTCCTGACAACCGATCCCGAAGAAAAATCTAATTATATCCCTCTCCCTTTCTGTCAGGGTAGTCAGAGCCCTGTCTATCTCACGGGCTAAAGATTCGTTTATCAAGGATTTATCTGCTATTGGGGAGTCATTATTAGGCAGCACATCCAGCAGACTGTTGTCCTCACCTTCAACAAAGGGAGCGTCGACCGACACATGGCGGCCTGATACTTTAAGGGTATCAGTAACTTTTTCTTTAGGAATTTCAAGCACTTCAGCAAGCTCTTCGGGTGATGGAGTACGTTCGTTTTCCTGCTCAAATTTGGAGAATGCCTTATTAATTTTGTTAAGTGAACCAACCTGGTTCAAAGGTAATCTGACTATTCTCGATTGCTCGGCGAGAGCCTGCAGGATACTCTGTCGTATCCACCACACAGCATAGGAAATAAATTTGAAGCCCCTTGTTTCGTCAAATTTCTCAGCTGCTTTTATCAAACCCAGGTTGCCTTCATTAATTAGGTCGGGCAGACTTAATCCCTGGTTCTGATATTGCTTGGCTACAGAAACAACAAAACGAAGGTTTGCCTTGGTAAGTTTTTCAAGGGCTAACCTGTCTCCTTTCTTTATTCTCTGTGCTAATTCAACTTCCTCCTCCACGGTTATCAACTCTTCCTTACCAATTTCCTGAAGGTACTTGTCCAAAGATGCACTTTCCCGATTGGTGATGGATTTGGTAATTTTAAGTTGCCTCATTTATGCCTCCTCAAAAATTTTCGCAAAGATACTTCTTTTATTAATACTAAACAAAAAATATAATCTCACACTTTGAAACTAAACAGTACACGCATGCTTGTCCTGTTCGGTTCCATTGTTACATTTACAAATATTAAACCGTCAATAATTCATATTTATTGCCGGAACTGATAACTAAAAAATGTTCCGTTGGATTGTAAACCTTTAAGTGATTTCAGATCGTTCCCATTCCTGGTTGCATTTTTAATATCGTCGTAGCTGTTTACTTCTTCTCCGTTAACCTCAAAAATGATATAACCTTCTCTTATCCCAAGGTCATCAAACCTGCCATTCTGGACCTTCGTTACCTTCATCCCACTGGTAATTTTGTACTCACTCCTTTCTGCCATTGTAAGGGGTTCAAGCCTCACTCCAAAGATTATCCCACTTTCTCCACCGGCTGTCACTACAGCTGTACCGCCTGCAACGTTTGTGAGCAATAAGCTGTAATCATGCTTCCTGTTATTTCTCATCACCACAACACTAACCTTTTCTCCAGGCCGTTTCTTGCTTACCTGTTCCTGGAGCTCAGCAAGTGTATCGGTGTTTTTGCCATCGAAATTAACAATTATGTCTCCTTTTTTCATCCCTGCTTCTTCAGCTGCGCCACCGGAAACAATATCAGTAACATAAACACCTTTTATTTCCTTAATATCTTCCTGTTCTGCCAGTTCTGATGTAACATCAGTTATACTGATGCCCATAATGGCTCTCTGTACCTCGCCATATTCCTTCAGATCTTCCACAACTTTCCTGACTATATTAACCGGTATAGCAAATGAATTGCCTGCATATGCTCCACTGGGAGATATGATGGCAGTGGTGATACCCACAAGCTGACCACTTGTATTCACAAGTGCCCCTCCACTATTCCCCACATTCAGGGCGGCATCAGTCTGGATGAACGATTCAATCCTGTACTGGGAATCCAGTATACCCAGGCTGCGACCTTTAGCACTGATTATACCAGCAGTAACAGTTGAAGTAAGATTAAACGGGTTGCCAATTGCAATTACCCACTGTCCCAGCTTCAGCTGATCACTGTCACCATATCTTACATAAGGCAATCCTTCTGATTCAATCTTCAGAACAGCGATATCAGTACTTGGATCACGTCCTATTATATTTGCATTAAATGTCCTGTTATCGTTTAAGGTTACATCAACCTCATCAGCTCCCTCAATAACATGATTATTTGTTATAATGTAACCGTCTGAACTTATAATAACACCTGATCCATATCCTCTTACTTCTCTGGGCTGGCTGTACTGCTCACCATAGAAAAATTCCATTATAGGATTACGGTAGGCATAATTCTCTATTGTTTTTGTCTTTACATGAACAACCGTATGTACAATATTTTCGGCCACTTCAGAGAAATCTACAAGTCCTTCCTGAGGTGATGTAAATACATTGGTGAAATGCGCAGGTACCTGTTCTTCCCCATTAACTCTTCCTGTTTCAAATGGTTTATCAAGAAACCTTGTATATATAAAAAGTGCAACCAGAGCACTCAGAATGGCTATTGCAGATATTCCTGCTATTTTTCTTCCTTTCATAATACTTACATTTTACTTATATTATAGAATAATGTTAACTAAAATTCAAAAATCATACCTTTGTACATATTTACTATATTATAACACTTATTCGGTATGTTTTGTTACCTAAATGTCAGCCTTTTTTAAAAACCTGACAATTTTTCATAGAGGTTTAACAAGTATTTAACGAAATGCAAATTATATTTAACAAGTACCATGGCACGGGCAATGATTTCATAATTATTGATAACCGTGATAACAAAATCAAAACGAGTGACGAAGAACTTATAAGATTTCTATGTGACAGACATAAAGGTGTTGGTGCAGACGGACTCATACTGCTGTATAACAATAAGATTCAGGATTTCGAGATGAAATATTTCAATTCCAATGGTAAGGAGGGGACTATGTGTGGTAACGGGGGTAGATGCGCAGTAGCATTTGCAGATAAAACAGGTCTCGGAAAAGGAAAGAACTCTTTCCTGGCAAGCGATGGGATACACAGATATGAAATAAGTGAAAATATAATATCAGTAAGCCTTTGTGATACCCGCTCGCCAATAATTATTGGAGGAAATCATTTCATTGATACCGGTTCTCCTCATTATATAATCAACGTCCCTGACTGCAGGAATGTAAATATCTATGAACAAGGAAAGTCAATAAGATGGTCAGACAGTTTTGCTCCCGGAGGAACAAATGTCGACTTCGTTGAACATACAGCTGATGGGATTTTTGTACGAACATATGAAAGAGGAGTTGAAAATGAAACCCTCTCATGTGGAACCGGCGCAACTGCAGCCGCCATATCAAGGAAATGGGGTGAGGGACAGGGCAAATACAGCGTAAAGGTTGAAACACCGGGTGGCATACTGTCAGTTAGTTATCAAATCGGGAAAGAAAAAATTACAAATATCTGCCTCAAGGGACCGGCTGAGTTTGTCTTCGCCGGCATGATCAATATATAATTATCCTATTACAAACCCATAAACAATCATATGAAATGAAACAAATAAGAAGAATTATTTACCTGGCAATTATTGGAATATCACTCACTGCCGCATCTGCTTTTTCTCAACCCGGCATGACCGACATTTATGAGAAAATAGATCAGGTTGAAAACAATTTTGAGTACCTGGGTCACAGGCTCGATGTACTGGAGAAACAGATTGATGACATTTACTGGTATAACAAAGTTGGTGATATAGCTTATATTGACAAAGTGTACATGACAGGTCCCCCCCTGGCACATGAACCTAACCCCACTGCACAGGGAGCAGGCAACCCTGTTAAATTCTGGTCATACATTTTTATTCCCAGGACATCTGAAAACGGGAAAAAATATCCCCTCCTTGTTTTTCCCCATGGAGGTGTTCACTCCAACCTTGGCACTTATTACACTCACATCATAAGAGAATTAGTATCACAGGGTTACATCATAGTCGCTGCAGAATACAGGGGATCAACCGGTTACGGTGCATCACATTATAGGAAAATTGACTATGGTGGACTGGAGACGGAAGATGTTGATGCCAGCAGACAGTATATGATAGATAATTATAGTATCGTTGATAAAAACAGGATAGGAATCCTGGGCTGGAGCCATGGTGGCCTGATAACCCTTCTTAATATATTTGACCATCCTGAAAATTATCATGTAGCCTTTGCCGGAGTACCTGTAAGCGATATTATTGCAAGGATGGGATATAAAACACAAAGTTACCGTGATCTTTACTCAGCTGATTATCATATAGGTAAAACAGCATATGAAGATGTGGAGGAATACCGCAGGAGATCACCAGCATGGCAGGCACATAAATACCAGGGTACACCACTGCTGATTCATACCAATACAAACGATGCAGATGTTAATGTCCTTGAAGTGGAACACCTTATCAAATCATTGAAAGCTGAAGGTAAAAAGAATTTTCAATACGAGATTTTCCAGGATATACCGGGTGGACACTCATTTGACAGGATGGATCATATGACAGCAAAAAATATCAGGATGAAAATATATAAACACCTTAATAGTGTGCTGAAACCGGAAAACCCTTTTAAGACTGTTAAGGATCTGCAAAGAGCTGGTTACGTATATGAATGATGAGTTATGACCAATTTGCTAAAAACAATTACATTGGTCGACAAGCTTAGCGACGCAAGGCTTTGCGTCTCTAAAGCAGTATTTGTAATACTTCTTGCATGCCTCCAGGTTACAGGTATAGCCCAGGTGGATAATCTTATAAATGAATTTGTTAATGATTCTTCGTTCAGGCATGCAGGTATCTCAAT
This sequence comes from uncultured Rikenellaceae bacterium, assembly GCA_964607105.1. GTDB lineage: Bacteria > Bacteroidota > Bacteroidia > Bacteroidales > VadinHA17 > UBA9300. Next base: position 4,608 of record CAZSJH010000188.1, read on the forward strand.
ATGTTTCAGGGATGCAGTGTCGGGAAATATAATTGCTGGCCATAATAATGATATGGCTCTGAGCAGTGCATCCGTCATGAAACTGGTAACAACAGCTGTGGCACTTGAAACACTGGGTCCTGATTTCAGGTTTGCAACAAGAATTGGGTATACGGGCAACTATAACTCATCAGAGTCAAAAATTGATGGATATATTGTTATCAAGGGTGGTGCTGATCCGGCAATCATGTCAGAATATTTTCCTGACTATAATAAGAATATCATAGGCATGTGGGCAGATGCAATTGCTGATAAGGGGATAAAAAAAGTAAATGGTGCGGTAGTTGCTGATGCCGGTATATTTAATTACCACCCTGCACCGGGAGGCTGGAACTGGTCTGACCTGGGCAACTATTATGGTGCTGGAGCGCATGGGATATGTATTTATGATAATATGTACCGTATTCATTTCAGAACTGGTAATGAGGGAAGCAGGCCCGAGATAACAGGTATTGAACCTGACATCCCGGGACTGATAATCGAAAACAGGCTCATATCAAACGGAGACAGGGACAATGGATATGTTTACCTTGAACCTTACGGTGATCATGCTGTAATAAGGGGAGAAATACCTCCAAACAGGGAAGATTTTGTACTCAAAGCATCAATACCCGATCCGCCCCTGCTGACAGCTATCCTTCTGCAGGATGCCCTGAAAGAAAGAGGGATCAGGTTTGATAAAAAACCAGGAAGCCTGAGAATTTCACCATCGGTAGCTGAAGAATTCAGTGCATCACGGAAAGTTATTATCACCACTACATGGTCACCTCCACTTTCGGACATTATTACTATAACAAATACCGAAAGTGTTAACATGTTTGCAGAGCAGCTTTTAAAGTACCTGGGTTTTGTTAGAAGCATGCAGGAGATGTCATCGAAAGGCAGGAGTCTTAAAGCAGTTAAGGAATACCTTGAGTCAAAATTTAAAAGCACTAATGGCCTCTACATGGTCGATGGAAGTGGTTTGTCACGGGCAAATGCAGTAAGCGCATCGTTTATGACCAGCCTGCTTCACTATATGAAAAGTAAAAGCAGGTATTCAGATTGTTTTTATGAATCTCTGCCAGAAGCCGGTAAAAACGGAACACTTGAACATTACTTCAAAGATTCAGTATTCTATGATAACCTGAGAGCAAAGAGTGGTACATCTACGAGAATACGTAATTATGCCGGTTATTTCAAAACATCAGCAGGAAAAGAAATAGCTTTTGCCGTGCTGGTAAATAATTTTGACTGTACAAGCAGTGAGGTTACAGGCAGGGTGGAAAAGCTGCTTAAAAATGTAATTGAAGGAAATTAAGTGGGTACTGGGTGCTGGGTACTGGGTACTGGGTACTGGGTACTGGGTACTGGGTG
>CAZSJH010000189.1:0-5979 GCA_964607105.1 uncultured Rikenellaceae bacterium
TTTGATATCATTTTGCATTTAGCTTTAAACAAAAAGAAAACAGTATTTTTCACATTTGATAAAGCTTCATAGTTGCCCTGTCCTTTGCTGATGATCATTTCGGCTTTCTTAAATCTTTCAATAAATTCATCATTGCATAATCGTAATACTGCACCAGGAGCTGTTGAACCTGAAGAGATTAACTCCGCTACCCGGTCAAGGCCTGAATCAACAGCATCTTGCATTGTAACATCATTAATAATCGGTATACCCCTTACGACATATGTCACCGGTTTACCCAATTCTTCTATTAAAAGTCTGTCAAAAACCGATTCCCCTGCATTATCCCCTATGTAAAGTATAGATGAAGCATTATCCAGACTTTTTCTGAATTCTTTATAGTGAAAGATTGCAAATTCTTGCTTCAGTATTTTTTCTATATTCTGTTTCAGGTCAAACTGTTTACCGAAAGCGAAATCAATTATATTTCCGGCAATTGCCAGTCTGATAGCTGTCAGAAGTCTGTCTTTCGAATTATCCAGTATTCCTTTCAGATCAGGGTAAAGTGATAATGCTTCTTTTATATTTGATTTTTTAATTTCCTTATATGGATCATCGATGCCTGTCATTTCCCTTATTTTACCATATATGTATTCCCCTGTTTCAGGAGGAGAACTTTCAAGTGATATGTCCTTGAATGATTCCCCAACGTAATCAATCAGTTCTTTTATTTGCTTTTCGTCATCTGTCACCAAACGCCCTGCCCTCAATGCCTGGTCCACGAAACAGGGAAAACATTCCAAATAGGTCTTCATAATCTCAATTAATTTATTATCGTGATCACGTTAAATCTTACCATATAAAAATACTCTGATTTCAATGAATGACAAAATGTAAATGAGCATATCAAGCTGCTAAACCACATAAATCATTTATAAGAAATATTAAATAACATAAGTGACAGGAATGTTGGTAAGCAATTATACAGTATATTTATTCATTCAAAAATAAACTATATAAAATGAAGAAGATTAACCTGTTATCAGCGTTGTTAATATTAGTATTAAATATTCAGGCTCAGGATATTAAGTCACCTGCAGAATTCCTGGGTTATAAACTGGGTACGCAGTTTACTATGCACCACCAGGCACTTGATTACGTTAAATATCTGGCAGACAAATCCAATAATATAAGTTTTCTATCATATGGTAAATCTAATGAGGGAAGGGAACTGGGTGTTGCTTTTGTTTCTTCAGCAGAAAACCTTGCTAACCTGGAAAAAATTAGAAAAGCCAACCTTATCAATACTGGATTCCTGGAAGGAGAAACAGACAGCTTACAGAAACCATTTGTGTGGCTTGCCTATAACGTACATGGTAATGAGTCCGTTGGGATGGAAGCAGCTCTCACAACCCTGTATACACTTGTGAGTAAATCATTTGATGGAGTTAGCGATTGGTTAGAGGAATGCGTTATCGTTATTGATCCCTGCCAGAACCCTGACGGCCGCGACCTGTATGCATACCGTTACCGGAGATCACAGTCTATTGAGCCAAATCCTAATCCTGATGACTGGCAGCACCACCAGGGCTGGCCAAGTGCAAGGCTCAACCATTACCTGTTCGACCTGAACCGAGACTGGGTATGGCAGACACAGGCTGAAACCAGGCAACGCATAAAACTGTATAATCAATATATGCCCCATGTTCATGCCGATTTTCATGAAATGGGTGCAAATTCAACCTTCTTCTTTGCACCCGGTGCTGATCCCTGGCATGCGGTAATAACACCATGGCAGCATAAATTCCATGAACTAACGGGTAAAGCAAATGCAGAGCTTTTTGATGAGCAATTCAGACTTTATTTCACCAAGGAAAGTTTTGACCTTTTCTGCCCGAGCTTTGGAGATACCTGGCCACTTTTCAACGGTGCAATGGGCTTCACCTATGAACAGGGCGGAGGAGGATATTCAGGCCTGGCCCTTGCAGATGAAAGCAGCGATACCCTGACTCTGGCTGAAAGAATAAATGGTCATTACCTTGCTTCAATGGCCACGATCAAGACCAGTTATGAAAACAGGGAAAAGTTGATTTCTGAATTCAATAATTACTTTAAATCAGGTCTTACCACACCAGTTTTTGAATACGAATCGGTGATAATTAAAGGTGATAATGACAGGTCATCCTTAAACGACCTCTTGAAAATGCTTGACAGGAACCAGGTTAAATACAGCCTTGCAGGTAACAAGGGGAAGACATACAAAGCCTTTGATTACCTGGCAAACAAGGAGGGACAGGTAAACATTGCAGAGGGTGATATACTGGTAAGTGCCAGGCAGACCCAGTCACATATGGTGAAAGTATTATTTGAACCCGATTCAAAATATGTTGATTCATTAAGCTATGATCTAACAGCATGGGCACTGCCTTATGTTTATAATGTCAGGGCATATGCGGTTAAAGAAAGGGTTTCCATATCTGATGACGAATTAAAGGCACCGGATGTAAGTAATGCTGTCCCGGAAAACAAGCCTTACGCTTATATCGCAGATTTTCATGGATTTAACGAGATCAAATTCATGTCATCCCTGTTGAAAAGCAAAATCAGGCTAAGAAACATGCTAAAACCTTTCTCAATATCAGATAAGGATTTTAAAAGGGGCAGTCTTATCATCGCCCGGGGGGATAACCAGGACTTTAAAGGCAATTTCGACAATAAAGTAATTGAAGCAGCAGATAATGCAGGTGTCACTCTTTACCCTGTATATAGTGGTCTTGTCCAAAAAGGGAAAGACTTAGGTTCAAATTACGCAAACCTGAAATATAAACCTGAAATAGCACTTGCAGGGGGCGAGGGTGTGTCTACAGGAAGCTTTGGAGAACTCTGGTATTTTCTTGAAAGGGAAATAGAATATCCTTATACTATCATAGGACTGGATTATATCAGTTCAGTAAATCTTTCTGAATATGACATTATAATACTGCCATCAGGCACATATAGCAAACAGAAGGAAAAATTAAGTGATTTTGTTAAGCAGGGAGGACGCCTGGTCTTGTTCGAGGATGCCATAAAACTATTCGCCCAGGAAGAATCAACAAACCTTTATAAGGCGATTGAGGCCAGAAAGAAAGAAAAAGAGAAAGAGGAAAAGAAAGTCTCCAGCAGTGATACATCCCACCTGAAAAAGTTTGAGAACCAGCGAAGGGAAAGACTTAAAGAAAGATCAGCAGGCAGTATCTACAGGATAGGACTGGATAACACCCACCCCTACGCCTTCGGGCTGGGTAATGAATGGTTCATGATGCGGACATCCTCTGATCATTATCCCTTCCTGGCCAAAGGAAACAACATAGGCTATATACTGAACAGTGAACCCGTATCCGGATTCGCCGGAAACGAATTCCAGGAAGAGGTCAAAAACACTATCGTTATTGCAAGTGAAAACATAGGACGGGGAGAAGTAATATATATTACTGATTCACCATATTACAGGGCATACTGGAAAAGCGGCAGGGTACTCCTCGGAAATATATTATTCAGGTAAAATGAAAAGAGTAGTCGAAAGGTTTATTTCCTATGCCAGGATAGATACACAATCAGACGAAAACTCAGATAGCTGTCCAAGTACAACCAGGCAACTTGACCTGGCAAAAGTACTGAAGGGAGAGATGGAAGCTATTGGTTTGGATGAGGTAAACCTGGATGATAATGGTTACCTGACGGCAACCCTGCCTTCCAATACGAAGAAATTGCTACCTGTTCTGGGCTTTATTGCACATATGGATACAAGCCCGGATATGAGCGGTAAAAATGTCAATCCGAAAATAGTGAAAAACTATGATGGGAAAGATATCACTCTCAATAAGAGTCAAAATATAGTGCTAAGCCCGGACGATTTTCCTGATCTGAAAAAGTATTCAGGTCTTGACCTTATTACAACAGATGGAACAACACTTCTTGGCGCGGATGATAAAGCCGGTATTGCAGAAATACTTACTGCAATAGAGTATCTCATAAATGAACCCGGCATTGAACATGGCAAAATAAGAATTGGATTCACCCCTGACGAAGAGATAGGCAGGGGAGCAGACAAGTTTGATATTGATGCCTTCGGAGCTGATTTTGCCTATACAGTCGATGGCGGTGAAGAAGGGGAACTGGAATATGAGAATTTCAATGCCGCAATAGCTGTAGTAGATATAAAGGGTAGAAATGTTCATCCTGGAACAGCCAAAAACCAGATGATAAACTCAATTCACCTGGCACATGAGTTCAATTCAGTATTACCGTCCTTTGAGCGTCCTGAATACACGGAGGCTTACGAAGGATTTTTTCACCTGATTGATATCAAAGGGGATGTTGAAAAAACACGTATAAGGTATCTCATAAGAGATCATGACAGGAAGAAATTTGAAGAAAGGAAGAAAATGGTTGGGAACATCGCCAGCCAGCTGAATAATAAGTATATGAAAAAACTCGTGGAGGTAAGTATAAAGGACCAGTACTTCAATATGAGAGAGAAAATAGAAGAGCATTATCATATTGTCAAACTGGCGGAAAAGGCAATGAAACAAGCCGGAGTGGTACCATTGGTAAGACCAATCAGGGGAGGAACTGACGGATCACGATTATCATATATGGGTCTCCCCTGCCCCAATATTTTTACCGGTGGACATAATTTCCATGGAAGATATGAATATATACCTGTAAGATCAATGCTGAACGCTGTTAATACAATAATAAATATCGTTAAAATAATACCTGAATCATATTAAAATTACAAATATGCAAAGATTATCCATTTTTTGTTGTTTACTGCTACTTTTCTCCTGTTCACAGGATAAAGATTTCATTAAAGCCTACAATGGTATCAGTACCGATGAAATGAGCAGGCATGTAGGCATGCTGGCTTCAGACGAGTTTATGGGACGGGCTCCCTTCACCATGGGGGAAGACCTTACAGTTGAATATCTTAAAAATGAACTTATTAAGCTTGGATTTGAACCCGCATTTGGTAACAATTACTTCCAGGACGTGCCCATGGTATCCGTAAGCTCTGAAGTTAAAAATCCTGTAAGCGTAAATACTGCCGGCAAAGAGTATAAACTGCATGCCCCTGATGACATAGCAGTGATAAGCCCCAGGATTGAGGAAAACATCGTAATAGAAAATTCAGAACTGGTGTTTGCAGGTTTTGGAATACAGGCGCCTGAATATGAATGGGATGATTTCAATGAGCTTGACGTGAAGGGAAAAACCATTGTTGTTTTAGTAAATGACCCGGGCCTGTATACAGGTAACGAAAATCTCTTCAAGGGAAGGAAAATGACCTATTACGGAAGATGGACATACAAGTATGAACAGGCAGCCAGGATGGGAGCAAGTGGAATACTTATAATACATGAAACGGAAGGTGCAGGATATCCATATGATATCCCAAGGAAAAGTTCCATAACACCTAACCTTTACCTTCAAACAGGAAATAATAATTCTGACAGATGTATGTTTACCGGCTGGCTCAATGCAACAGCGGCTGAGGAAATATTCAGGGATATAGGTTATGATGTTAATGAGCTTAGAATGGAAGCCTGTAAAAAAGGGTTTCAGGGTTTCAACATGGATGCTACTATAAGCCTTGATTTAGACAATTCATTTGTTGAGAATAATTCGAAAAACGTTGCAGGAGTATTAAAAGGTAAAACATATCCTGACGAAGTGATAATATATTCAGGACACTGGGATCACTTCGGTATTGGGGAAAAGGAAAACGGTGATTCCATATATAATGGTGCTGTTGATAATGGTACAACTATGGCCATGGTATTCGAAATAGGGAGAGCTTTCACTAATTGCAATAGTAAATCAGACCGCACAGTGATGCTTTTCTTTCCCACTTCTGAGGAGCAGGGCCTCCTTGGTTCATTATATTATACTGAACACCCTGCTTTTGATATTGAAAAAACGGTTGCATGCATAAACAATGACCTTGTATTACCTATT
>CAZSJH010000190.1:0-5935 GCA_964607105.1 uncultured Rikenellaceae bacterium
CAGAAAAAGCTAACAAAGCAGGTGATTGGGTAGCTGGAAAGCTTATTTATCAGCCGCAAACAAAAAGAGGAAAGGAATTAACCGAATCAGCTTTTTATCCTATAGAAAAACTTTCACAAGTTGGTGAAAAAGCAGGAGATATAACACTAAAGAAAACCGGGAGTCCTGTAGCGGCTACTGTGGTTAAGTCTGGAATAGAAGCAGCTCCTATGCTTATACCAGGAATCAAAGGTTTAAAAAGCAAAAGGGTTTCACGTGGAACAAAAGTGTCACCAAAATCTATTGAAAGCAAATTTATATCAAAAGAATTTGCAGAAGCGTTTCTTGATAAACCGGAAATTCCGAAGTTCAAAACAACTGGCGAGGCTGTAAAATTTGGGCAAAAAGCTACAAAAACCGAAATTGCAGAGCTACAAAAATTGAAGAACGAAGCGGACGTTAAAGGTAAATCGCTGCAAAAAGCAGGAAAACTTCAAGAGTCCGGTGATGTAGGGTTTAAGGCTCAACTTTACAATGAAGCAATACAAGCAGCAGGGGGGAGAGACTTTACTAAAAAGATTCCTGCGAAGGGCAGCACAAAACTATACGGTGGATTACCAATACACAAGATATTTAAAGCGTACGAAAAACACATAGGAGAGCCGATTTGGGATAAAGCTATAATGAAAGGTATTCCAAAAGTACTTGAGAAAGTTCCCGGGGGCAAGGCTATTAATCGGGCGTTTCTTTATGAATATCGTGGTAGTTTAGCCGAGTCTGGTAAATTTGTTAAGAACATGGATACCATGAAACGCAACCAGGCTATTGGCAGGGAATATGCCGTTGATCTTGGAAATCGATTACAGGCGGCCGATGAAGTGACACAGCTTAAAATGGGTGAACATATTAAGGGTGGTAATCCTAAACTGTCCCAAAAAGAGCTTAAGCTCGCTAATGAAGCTAAGGGCGTTTTGTATGATCTTGGAAAACAGGCTGTTGATTTAGACCTATTGTCAAGTGAAACGTTCTTTAAAAATGCAGGGCGATATATGCCACGGCTTTATACTTCTAAAGAATTTCAATCATTGCTGACAAGGTTTAATTTCAGAAAGCCGAATAGGTTAGACCTGTCAAGGTTTAAACGCAGAAAGGATATTCCAAAAGAGATTCGGAAAGAAATGGGAGAGATTCTTACGCCAGGCTATCCGGTTGCAAAAGGGATTATGCAGCTTACCCATGACGTTGAAATGGCTAAGTTTTTTAAGCATACGGCTGAAAATAAACAATGGTCTTTACCTAAGAATACCTCAACGAGAATACCGGAAGGCTGGAAAGCTTTACCATCTAACAAAAAATTAGGTGCATTATCAGAGGCCTACGTACACCCAGAAATCTTCGCTGACATATCAGAGGTTGTAAGGCTGCGAGGTAAGGGCGAAAAGGTTTGGAGAAAAACTTTAGGTGCTTGGAAATTTGGGAAAGTTATTCTATCCCCAAAAACTCACTCAAGGAATGTAATGTCAAATTCTATCCTTGCACATTTAGGCGGTATGCCAATGTATGAACAGCCTGTTTATCTCACAAAAGCAATTAAGGCTATGAGGGGAAAGTCTGACCTTTGGAGAGCAGCAAAAAAAGAAGGACTGCTAAGAGAGACTTTTACAAATGCTGAATTGAGGTCTTTGTTCGATCAGGTTGAGGGACAACTAAAAGGAATAAAGGCCGGTGGGCTTCCTGAGAAGTTTGGAATCATAGGTAGTTCGTGGGAAAAGGGCAAGGTCGGTATGGGTAAGGCTGCTAAACTGTATGAAGCCGAAGAACAATGGTTTAAGATGGCTAAATTTATCCATAATGTAGAACGCAGAAAAATGTCACCGAAAGCGGCAGCAATAGACGCTGAAAAGTGGTTGTTTAATTATTCTAAGGTAACGAAATTTCAAGAGAAATATAGGTCTAAGTGGTATGGAGCGCCATTTGCAACATTTACATTTAAAGCTTTACCGAGGATAGCTGAAGCAGCCGTGAAAACTCCGCATCGATTCATACTTCCCGGAGCTATGATTTACGGTTTAGAAGAAGCTGCAAGGAATTATATAGGAGACACAAAAGAACAGGAGAAAGCTAAAAAAGAACTCCGGCCGGACTATCAAAAAGGAAAAACGCTTGGTATGCCAAACTTCCCAAGAGTTCCTATTGTAGATGATTATGGGAGGGAATATTATTTAAACCTTACCTATGTTTTACCGTGGGGAGATTTAGCTGAGGGCGGCGGATTTTTGGGTATTCCTGGCGGATTAAGACCGTTTTCACAGCCTTTTATTAATGAGCCGGTACAACAGATAGCCAATTATGATTTTTTCTGGAAAAATGAGATTGTAAAAGAAAAAGACCTTGCAGGGAAAACAAAGACAGGAAAAGTTAAAGCAGAAGCTAAAGCGAGGTTAGGTCATTTAGCACAAACAATGTTACCCACTCCGGCGCTTGATATAAGCAAAGGTGTTTCAGCATTACGGGGCGTTCCTGATTATAAGGGTAGAGAAAGGCCGGGTAGTGTTGTTGCTGCCGATGTTTTGGCTGGAGTTAAAATGTATCCTGTAGACTATTTAGATCAAATGGTAAAAAAGGTTAATAAACTTCATCCGAGTAAAGGAAAACTTGGTAGAGAAATAAGATATGATATAAAAGTTTTGTATATAAAAAGAAATGCTATGGTTAGAAAGGGCAGAGATGTTGAGTCGTTAGATAAGAAAATAGCTGATAAGCTTAGTCAGCTTAAAGGTCTTGCCGGGGAATTAAAAAAAGAAGCTGAAACGTTTAAAAAAACAATAGGTAAATAAACGGAGGAAACGATATGCAAATGACATCAGAATCATCTGGCGAACAAGTAGCAACAGGGTCAATCGTTGTCGGGCCATGCGCACTTTCTGGATTACAGGTTACAGCGGCAGATGTTAACGCAATAGTTGTTATTGATGATAGTACAGACGGATCAGGAACGGTTAAGTGCAGAATGACAGTTTTAAGTGCAAACAAATACGGTGGTAGAAACTGGACTCGTCCGATTAAATTCTATACGGGAATATATGTAACTTTAACTGGAGCAGGTGCAAGTTTTTTTATTGAAACTTTAAGTCCTTAATAGGCACTCCGGGGTGCGAACCTCCTTAAGACGGCAGGGTCGGAAACAAATGTAGCTTTCCGGCTCTGCCATATAATACAACATCGGGAGACGTGAAAATGAAAAAAATTATCTTAACACTTATTTTCTATCTGGCAGAATGAACTTGAAATGGTGGGTTATGAAATGAAACAACTTAATTTACCAAAATACACAGACGAAGAAATGGCTCCTTATGTAAAAAAAGCAGAGCCTGTGTCTAAGGATAAAGAGGCTATAATCATTAAAATTATTAACGAACTTATTGAAAAAAAAGGGAAGATACGAGGAAAAAATGGCTTTATCACAAACACAAGGATACAAGGATTATCAACGTGAGGGGAAAATCTACCAAGCAGCAAACAGAGTTATATCGCTGAAAGATACCCTCGTGGTAATTAAAACAGAAATAGAAGCGGTATATACTGAAGTTGACGGTGATGCAAGTGCTGACCCAGATTTGAAAACCCTTGCAACTCAGGCTAACAACTTTGTAAACAATGCTAACTTTACAGGTTTTATTACCCTTGTAGAAAACCAACTGGAATAGCGATTTATGGCTGTCGAATTTTGTACAACTGCCGGTGAAACAATCCAGGATAACGGAATTGTTGATTCTGAAAGCTTTATAGAAATAACCATTCCCGCTGACTGTACCCCCGGCAATAATGGGGCTATTATTGTTATCGCTGGTGGAAACTATGATGATGGCTCCCTGACTACATGGACATCCTTAGCGGAGCTCAACTTTGATGGTGATGATGATGTTATTGACTTTACAGCAATCGTTGTTGAGCAAGGTGGGGGAACTAATTATTCCATTGGCGCATGGCGCATGGTGGCTTCAGATGGAAATTTCCCTGGCGTTGGTGCTCAAACACTTTATTATAGATTCTCCGACGGTGATGGCACAGAGGGTATTACCCTTAGAGTTTTATACCTGAAAAATGTCGATCAATCATCACCTATAATCTCAACAGACAGTGCAACAGGATCAAGTAATTGGGCTGCTTCTCTTTCCGGCACGATCAGCGCCGATGATATGGCAATCATTGCGGGTTCTGAAGGGAATAGTTCACAGGGTTTACAGGCAGATTATGGTGACGGGCAATCAATTGATGTCGAAACGGCATATAACAATATAGATTTTGCTGTCGGGTATGAGTTGGGCGAGAATGCACCTTCGATTGATACGGATAATGGGAATTATTGCAGTGCGCTTGCTTTTGCGGTTAAAGGGGCGGCAGGAGGTTCCGCTGCACTTACAGGAACGGCAGTTGATGGTGGGGTTCTTGAGTCTGAAATTGTTACTGGTGGCGAAACAATAATCATTACCCTTACTGATGACACTTGGATAGCTGCTGGCACTGGCCCCATTGGAACAACTGCAAACACTCAAGCCTTAATAGACGGTATAGACGGTGATGTTGTCGGGGGTACAGGGTGGGATGCAAAAGTAAAAAGTACGCTCGTGCCTGCTGATGATGTTGTAAGAACCAGCGATACTGTATGTACTGTAACGCTGAATGCGGCGGCTGATTATGCAATATCATCAGATGAAACAATAACGGTTACAATCCCGGCTGAAGTATTGACCGGCGGTGGAGAAATAGTTGCGGATTCAACTTTTGTGGTTACTAATGAGGGTGCTGGATTATCAATACCAGTAGCAATGTATCATTATAGATCACAACAATAGGAGTCATACCATGTCTAATACGATTTTGTCAACAATTAAAATACAGGAGGTGCCCCTTGCCAGATATGTGGATTGACGTTGACACAGAATTATCAGAAGTTCCTGTGAATTTTATGCCAATTGTTGTTGCGGCCGGGACCACTATTGATGATGGCGTTACTTATGATGAAGCCGGTATGGATTTAAACTGGAATTTCATAACTACGGCAGGAGCTTACAGCCAAACAAACGTTGTGCCTACAACTGGTGGAGCGCACGATTGGGCGAGCCTTGGCAATGGTATGTATTCCATTGAAATTCCTGCGTCTGGTGGAACAATAAATAATGATACTGAGGGCTTTGGGTGGTTTACAGGCTTTTGTACTGCCTGTCTTCCGTGGCGCGGGCCTATTATCGGATTTAGAGCAGCAGCATTAAACAACGCTTTGGTTGATGGTGCTACGGTTGATGTGAACGTGACTGCAATGGGAGCTAATGTGATTACAGCAACAGCTATTAATGCTGATGCTATAACCGCAGCCAAAGTTGCCGCAGATGTTCATGCTGAAGGAGCCGATGCATTTTGGGATGAGCTTACATCAGGTCATACAGGCGCAGGAAGTATGGGATTAGCACTTGGTTCACTTTACTCAACGGTGGTTGTTAGGGTAGCGCAATGCGGTGATGCGGGTAGCGCAACAACCATAGACCTTGATGCTTCAGCTTCAGCGGAAACAGATTTCTATAAGGGACAACTAATTGCTATAGTATTAGGCACAGGTGCAGGACAGGCAAGGACTTGCACAAGCTATGCCGGTGATACCAAGATAGCAACCGTAACACCTTCATGGGCTACCAATCCAGACGGAAATAGTTATTTTGCGGTGTTGAACACAGGCTCAACAGTGGTTGTCGATTGGGCTGACGGTGGAAGGCTTGATACAATTTTAGATTCTATCTTAACAGATACAGGAACTACACTTGACACTCTCATTAAAGATATTCCAACTACAGCCGAGTTTGAAGCGAGAACTCTGCCTTCCGCAGATTATACTATTGTCGCCGATCTTGGAACGGTACAATCTGGTGACTCTTTTGCTATTGTCAACGGAGATCACGGT
>CAZSJH010000191.1:0-5921 GCA_964607105.1 uncultured Rikenellaceae bacterium
TACTTGTCAGACGACTTAAAAATTGGAAAGTTAACTATGATGATGCGCTGGTAAAATCATTACTGGATCACTTCAAGCTCCCGAATGCAACTGAATTGTATTATCTGATACAGTGTGAAAAGATTGATCTTAAGGATGTTAAGAATTACCTTAAAAATGAAGGACAGAATAAGCAAATTGAAGCAGAAAGTATAGATGCCATAAATCAAACATTGCAGGAAGATACAGATGCCGGCCCGGTTACGGGAGCGATGTTCAGGGATTATCTTATTATAGAGAATCAGGTTGAAGGACTTGATTATAAGCTTGCTAAATGCTGTAACCCGGTGCCAGGAGACAAAATATTCGGTTTTGTCACTATCAGCGAAGGTGTTAAAATACACAGGGTAAACTGTCCTAATGCCCCCAACCTGATGGGGAATTACCCATACAGGGTGCTTATGGCCAGATGGACCCATGTGGAGGATAGCCCTGCTTTCCGGACAGGTATACGAATTGTGGGCATAGACGACCATGCAATGATTACCAAAATATATGAGGTGCTTACCTCATATAAGGTGAGCCTGAGGAATTTTAAATATGAGAATCACGATGGTATGTTTGAAGGTATAGTTTATTTATTTGTACCTAATATCAATATTCTTAATGGTTTAATAAAAAAGATAGTTACAATAAAAGGTGTGCTGAAAGCCAGCAGGTACGATTAATACTATTTTGAAATATTCTTAAAATACATTAGATTTACAGCATGCGGAAAGTATTATTTATATCATTTATTCTTATGCTCGGATTAAATATTAACGGACAAAATCCCTTTATTAATCCGGCAATTTTCTATATGCCTGCGCCGGGACCGGAAAAATATTATGCCGATAATTATGAAAATGGCGGTTCAGATAACCATTCCTGGGCGAAATATCAAATTAGAACAGGTGTAATGTTCAACTCTCTAAATGGTTATAATTCATTTAATTCATGGATATCACCTTCGGTATTACTTCCGGTAAATTCCAAATTTGCATTAAGTATTGAAGGGACTTATATCAACAGCTTTTACCCAGGGAATAATGAGATGGGCCGAACTTCGGATTTCATATTGAATGTAAGTGGCATTTATTCAATTAACGAGAGGATGACAGTTTTTGGACAGTATTCGAAATCACTTATGAATGAGGGGATATTCGGCCGGAACGGTTTTGAATCAATGACTCTTGGTATGGAATTCATGCCCCTCCCGGGCTTTCGCATAGGAGCAAGCGTAACTACTACCAACGGCTTTAACCCGTATTATATGTACCCGGGTTATTTGCCGTACCATTACAGACCGTACTACTAGGTGCAGGGTACTGGGTGATAGATTCATAGATATTAAATAGCTGATTTACAAATCTTTCAACCCCGATTAAACGATTACACAATTGGCTTCACCAAACTCTCAAGCTTCGCTTGCCTTCGGCAAACTCACCCTGCTCGGTTCAACAACCCCTAAACCCACTAATCCCCGTCATCAGTATCTCGGATCAGGTTTCACCGGCAGCCTGGCCATCTTCTCGACTTCAAGCTGGTAGAACCCGAAGTCTTCCGTTAACTTTCCCATCAGCAGGTAAGTCCCGCTGCCCCTGAAAGGGTATTTATTCAGTGAGTCAGAAAAATGTACTGTGTCGAAGAACTGTCCATCATGATCGATAAAACAGCCGAAGTTCATCCATTGCCTGTTTGCTGTCTTAATGTATTTCACCGTTACAAGGTGGCCCACCATCCTTACTTTCCGGCCGTTCATCATGGCCATATCTGAAGCTATGATATCGCCCCTGAAAGATGTCTTCAGCAGACCGAACCAGCTGATACTGACAGGGAAGCCAAGCAATTCTATCTCATCATATGCGTCTTCTATCTTATGATTATCAAGCTTTGGAAGCCTGTATTCCTTTGGGGGGCTTTCAAACAGGGTATGTGATTTTTCTGTTTTCTTTTTATTTAGCAGCAGATGGGCCATCCATAGAAGCTCAGCCTTGCTTTTGCCTGTAAACCTGAAGGCCCCCACGCGTATCAGCAGTATTATTTGTTCAAGTCCCGGCCTTACACGACTGATAAAATCACCAAGATCGCGAAAATCACCGCCATAATTGCGAACCTTTTCTATTGCAGTGGCCACAGAATTGTCCAGGTTCTGTATATGAATGAAACCAAGGTATATATCATTATTTTTTATCCATGTTTTATACCTGCTGTTGTTTACGCATGGGGGATGTAAACCGGCATTGTACCTCAATGCCTCGTGTGCATAGACCCATGTACGGTAGAATCCTCCGAAATTGTTTATTACTGCTACGATAAATTCAAGTGGAAAATGGGCTTTCAGGTAGAGGCTCTGCATACTTTCTACCGCGTATGACGCGGAATGTGCTTTTGAAAAGGAATAGCCTGCAAACGACTCTATCTGCCGCCATACCTCCTTCGTAATATCTTCGGGATAACCTTTCTTCCTGCAGTTGTCGAAAAACCTTGTGGTTATTTTGCGTATCTCCTGCTTTGACCTGTACTTGCCGCTCATTGCACGCCTGAGGGTGTCGGCATCCGACAGGTCGAGACCGGCAAAATGATGGCATATCTTAAGCACATCCTCCTGGTAGACCATTACGCCGTAGGTTTCACTGAGTTGTTCTTCCATCACCGGGTGCAGGTATTTGAAGCCTTTTGGGTTATGAAACCTCTGTATGTACTGCTTCATCATACCCGAGCGTGCAACGCCGGGCCTGATAACCGAGCTTGCAGCAACGAGGGTAGGGTAGTCGCTGCATTTAAGCTTCTGAAGGAGTCCGCGCATTGCAGGACTTTCAATATAAAAACATCCCTTGGTTTCACCTTTGGCAAGATATTCCTTCACCTTGCTGTCGTTCTTAAACTTTTGAATGGCATGAACATCCACATCAATGCCCCTGTTTTCACTGATTATTTCAGCACTTTCCTTAATATGTCCTATGCCTCTCTGGCTCAGGATATCTATTTTTTCAAATCCCAGTTCCTCGGCTACATACATATCCCACTGTGTGGTGGGGAAGCCTTTTGGGGGCATGTCAAGTGCCGTGTAACAGGTAATTGGTTTTTCTGATATCAGCACACCCCCGGCATGGATGCTCCTCATATTCGGGAAGTCAGCAATCTTGCTTCCAAGATAGAATATCACGTCAGTCAGGCTGTTATGTCTTGACTTATCTCCAGGGTTCTCTATCAGGCTATCAATCTCTTCTTTAGGTAAACCATATACTTTACCTAATTCCCTGATAATTGATTTTCCCCTGAAAGTGCTCATGGTGCCCAGCAGTGATGTATGAAGATAGCCATAGCGTTTGAAAACATAGTCCAGTACCTCGTCCCTTTCTTTCCATGAATAATCAATGTCAAAATCAGGAGGGGTGCTTCTTCTGGGGTTTATAAACCTCTCAAAGTAAAGGTTCAGGTCAATGGGGTCAACATTGGTTATTTTCAGGCAATAAGCAATAATTGAATTTGCACCGCTGCCGCGGCCGACATGGTAGAATCCTCTGGCCATTGAGTATCTTACAATGTCCCAGGTAATGAGAAAATATGCAGAAAAGCCAAGTTTATCAATTATATCCAGCTCATGTTTTATTCTTTCTTTTGCAATTGCATTATCATTTCCGTAGCGGTACTGCATACCATCCCATGCCAGTTTCTCCAGCAGGAGCCTGTCATCGTACCTGCTTGCTGAGAAGACCTGCTTGTTTCTCGGGATATTGTCCTGGAACGATATGCTGCAGTCATCAAGCAGCCTGGTGCTGTTTTCGATTATTCCCGGGTAGCTGCTGTAGATATCTTTTATTTTGTCGCTGTCGATAAAATATTCATTCCCATCAGCCAGCTGCCAGGTTCTGAGATGATCTATAAGTGTATTATTATCAATTGCTCTCAGGTTTCTGTGTATGTCCCATCCCTCCTTATCGTTGAAACTTACAGTCTGAAAGCCGACAAGCTTAAGTATATCAAGCTGATATTTCCTGTTGAGCAGCCTGTTTATTTCAGGCGCTTTGATATTAATCTTTTCGTTCTCCTTCAGTTCCCTTTCCGGGTAATTATCAATAGAGTAGAGTATATATGCATTATTGAATCCCGGGGCGGGAAAGGGCAGGGGTGTTTTGTTTATATTATGATTTGAGAGAAATTCGTTCAGTTCTTTCATTCCCTCATTATTTCGCGCAATACCGGTGTAGAGGTATTTATTCTTTTGCCTGAACTCAATACCTGCCACCGGCTTTATTCCTGCTTTTTCACAGTCTTTTACAAAATAGGGTATACCCGTGCTGTTATTTATGTCAGTAAGAGCAAGGGTATTGATGCCCATTTTTATGGCTGTTGATATCAGTTCCTCTATTGACAGCACACCGTAGCGCAGACTGTAATATGAATGACAAAGATGCATTTGTTGAATCGTTGAACCGAGCAGGATGAGTTTGCCGAAGGCAAGCGAAGCTTGAGAGTTCGGCGAAGCCAATTGTTAAAATGTTGAATTGGCTCACTTCACCTCTCACCTCTCTGCTTATCTCATCTCGCAGTTATAATTAATGATTCCACACTCTTTTCAGTCTTTATGTCATATCCTTTTGCTCTTTCAGCTCATTTTCAAGCCTTTTAAGCGCCTTTTCTTCTTTTTCGCTGCTGGTCCACACCCCGCAGGCCCTTTTTACCGCATTTTGTCCGAAACGCTTCCTGAGGCTGTCCATTGCAAGGTAAAGGCTGATCATCTCGGGTGTATCCTCAAACATGTTCAGTTGCTGTACTCCCCTGACGAGGTGACTGAAGCGCACACCTATAAGGCGTATGAGCATCCTTCTCGCATACAGTTTTGCAAACAGTTCCTTCGCCGCATCTATAAGTACATGGTCGAATGATGTATATGGTATTCTTTTTTGCAGGCTGTGGGTATCGAAGTTTGAATATCTTATTTTAACAGTTATGCATGATGTCAGCTTCTCCTGTTTGCGCATCTGCCAGGCAATCCTTTCCACCATTGATGCCAGTATCTGGTTGAGCCTTACCAGGTCGGTGGTATCCCTGTCAAAGGTAGTCTCCGTGCTTATTGATTTTTGCTCCGAATAGCTTATGACGGGACTGTGATCGATACCATTTGACTTTTTCCATATATCCATGCCATTCTTACCCATCAGGCTTACCACCATATCGGGGGGTATCTGCCTGAGTGTATATATTTTGGAAATACCCATTGACCGTAAGAGATGGTAGCTTTTTTGTCCTACCATTGGAATCTTTCGTATTGAGAGGGGATCAAGGAATGGATTCACCAGTGATGCTGCCACCTGTCTCTCACCATTGGGTTTTGCCTCGCCCGCTGCTATTTTTGATACAGTTTTGTTAACGGAAAGGCCCAGTGATATTGGCAATCCTGTTTCTTTTATTATTTTTTGCTTCAACTCCCCGGCCCATTTATAAGTACTGTAAAACCTGTCCATGCCCGTCATATCAATATAGTGTTCATCAACAGATGATTTTTCATATGCAGGGGCCTTTTCGGCAATTATATCAGTTACTGTTCTTGAATAATTTGAATATGTTTCCATATCGCCCCTTATAAAAACAGCATCCGGACATAGATTACGTGCCACTCGCATTGGCATGGCAGAGCTCACACCATAGCGCCGTGCCTCGTAGCTGCATCCTGCCACAACACCGCGATCTGACATCCCGCCAATGATCACGGGAATTCCGTTCAGCCTGCTGTTCTTCAGCCTCTCCACCGACACGAAGAATGTGTCAAGGTCCATATGTAATATTGTGCGTTCCATAATTATAGCATGGGCAGGGGAGATTTAAGAATATCAAATATCGAATATCGAATATCGAACCGAACCACTTGAGTTTGCATTAGCAAGCGAGAGTGGTGA
>CAZSJH010000192.1:0-5839 GCA_964607105.1 uncultured Rikenellaceae bacterium
TCCCCGTCTGAGCACATCACCCGGCACCTGATGACCACCCTCGAAAATCTCGAGCCGGGTTATATAGTCATGCTTCCTGAGTATCCGGTTTGATTTACGGGCTTCAGAAACACCTATAGACTTGTCTGTTGTGCCATGTGCAATAAATACTTTCAGATCAGTGTTTGCTTCCAGGTCATATGAACTGAGAAACCAGGGATATTCTTCCGGATCAGGAAGCCTACCGCCAAAACATATTAGTCCGTCAAATATTTCGTGGTACTTTATCCCTCCTGCATATCCAAATCCCGCTCCCTGTGAAAAGCCAAACAGAATCATTTTACCTATATTATATTCTTCACTTATTCCCAAAGCTATATTAAGGAAATATTCAGTAACCAACGGATCGGCAATTTCCCACAGAGATCTGTCACGGGAAATAATACTCCAGGAATATTGCTGAGTAAGAGTACCTCCCCTGGTGGTATAGTTATATGGACTCTGTGGAACAGCATAAATTACCCCTTCATCTTTAATATGCCTCCATAAATCTGAAAAGAGATAAGGATTGCTGCCATTACCATGCAGGCCTATGATTAATGGATACTTTTTATCAGGATCAAAATCAGGAGGCAGAAATAAAAGGCATTTCTCAAGTTTGGTAACTCTATAATATTTCGTTTTCCCGAAATTATCCCCGTATGCCATCAGTTCCCTGAATCTGGATTTAGTCATGGGATTATTCTTCAAAATGCTGAAAGCCTCTTCGTCTTTAATCATGTCAAAGTCAACATATCCCGCATTAATTGCAAGAACCAGGAAGTTGATAGCATAATCAAACATTCCCAGATGTGAATAACAGGCCGCTATTTTATAGTAACTGTCTGCATCATCTGTGTTCCTGTTGACCATATACAGGTATATCCTTGCAGCTGCAAGATATTCTTCTTTCCTGTATGCCATCTCAGCTGCAAATTTTAATGCTTCCATATCCTCAGCAAGGAAATCATTAATATTTATCTCAACTGGATTTATTGAGTCAGGGTCAGAATATTTTTTCAGGGAAGGTTTCATAACGGTTTGTGCTACAGCTCCATGAATAAAAATGAAGCTAAATATCAGCATCAGGCTGAGCACTGTAAGAAATGTATATTTTCCCTTATTCATTCAGATGTTATTTATCTCATAAGGTATTCACTATATAGACCGGGATACCTGTTTTTTCCCTCAATAAAAGCGAAATAATACAACCTTTCTGTTGTTTATTTCGTCTGAGGAATAGAGGAAACCTGTATAAATATGAAGAAGACATTCTTATTATCTTGCATAATAGGCATTGCACTATGGTCATGTGAAAAAGATGATCTGAAACTACCCGCCGAGGTTAAGCTTGCTTTTGACATGAATTCGTTTAACATGGAGGAAACAACAAAAGCAGCGCAACAATTTTCTGTTGATCAGGCTTATCTCGTTCTGAGTGCAATTGAGTTTGACGGCAAGAGGGAACAGGGTGAAGATTACTTCTTCACCCGTGAATTTGATAAACCTCTTCAGGCAGAAATGCATACAGGTCTGGCTAACCAGGATGTGTCGTTTGATATTCCACAGGGTATTTATAATGTGATTGAAATGAATCTTGCCATGGGAGATGGAACAGGTACGGCACTAATGTTACGCGGGAGGTTTCAAAAAGGACCGCTTGAAGATGTACCGGTACTCTTTGAATATTCATTCAGGGAAGAGATAAGGGTTCGGGCAATGAACAAAGAAGGCAACAGGCAGGTTGTATTAAGAAAGGACATACCGGGCAAGGCAACCGTTATTTTTGATGTTCCCTTTATGTTCCAACTTTGTAATATGGCAATGATAAGAAATGCCGAGCAATTTACCTTTGAAGGAAAAGAAACAATAATAATAAACAACGAAAAGAACACAGACATTTTTAACTTGCTGGCCACCAGGCTTGATAAATCTTTACAGGTGATTTTTGAATAAGCAATGCAGGTCGACCTATACAGTGAAGAAGACATACTGAAGGGCTGTAGAAAGAATAAAAGGCAATACCAGGAGATCCTCTACCGCAAATATGCAAAGAAGATGTACGGGATATGCATGAGCTATGCCTGTAACAGGGATCTTGCCCAGGATATGCTGCAGGACTCTTTTATTAAAGTCTTTAAGAAAATAAAACACTTTAAAAGTGAAGGATCCCTGGAGGGCTGGATAAGAAAAATTGTTACAAACACGGCAATTGATCACATGAGAAAGCAGACGAAGGAACAGGCTTATTATTTGGATAAAGAGGAGATAAAAGAGCAGGTATATGAGCCTGACGCCATTGAAAACCTGAAAACACAGGACCTGCTGAATCTGGTGGCACAATTACCTGACGGGGCAAGGATGATCTTCAACCTTTATGCCCTGGAAGGATTCAGCCATAAAGAGATAGCAACAAAGATGAATATAAGTGCAGGAACATCAAAGTCTCAATTTAACCGTGCAAGGAAAATGCTGATTTCCCTGTTGAATAAAAACAGTGCATGAACATGGATTTTTTGAGCTGGTATAAGAATAAAGTCGAATCAAATGACCTGGATCCCCCGGTTAATACCTGGGATAATATCCAGGACCAGCTTGATATTGACAATTCATGGATGGCAATTGATAAGTATTTAAATACAAGAGCAAGGTTAGCAATAAGATATAGAATTTCTGCCGCTGCAAGCCTTATGGCCCTTATTATTGCAGGTGCAGCCTGGATATACTTTGCCACTGCAAATAAAGATATTCATCAAGACCTGATGGCCGAAGAAAGAGTACATACGGCAAAAATTGATAATGAAACAGAGGAATTGACCGGCCATTTAATTCAAAAAAAAGATTTCCTTTCTGAAGTTATGGTATATAATACAAAGGTAATTCCTGAAGAACTGGATAATTCTGAAACATTGCCTGCGGTAATTGAAAAGGAGTTACGAGATGAAGAACTCAATGATATAAGTACCATGGGCTATTTAACTGAAAGACGTGGAGGAGCCTTACAAAAGCAGGCAATTGAAGATATATACCTTATGGGGCAGACCCCCGGGTTCAGCGTTAATAAAATTATCGATCCAGTCAGCTCTTATGAAAATCCGGCAGAAAAGGGAAGGAAAGCTTTCCGGAAATTCTATGTAGGCACAAGGGGGCAGCTGGCTAACACCTGGCTGGTGAACCAGAAAACTATCAGCGGCTTTAAAAGCGCCAGCCTTGTTTCCACAAATGCCACCTTCGGGTCAAATTTCGGATTATATGCAGGAACAAATCTGCTCAAAAGGCTTGACATGCAGGTCGATTTAAACATACTGGCCCAAAATAACCAGGATTATAATGAATACCTCAATGGTCGATACGTAACCAGCAAATTGAAATTAGACTATTCACAGCTTGCCCTTTCATTGCACTACTATATTAATTCATACAATTTCATGGAAGGAGAGCACGGTATAAATTTTGGCGCATACCTGGCTTACCTGCATAATGCCTATCAGAACATTGATGACCAGACACTTTATATTTCAGACAGCTACAACAAAATAGACTATGGCCTGATGGTGGGTTATGAATATATTTTCCCACTTTACGGTCATCTGGGGATGGGAACAGGAGTAAGGGCATACTACGGTTTAAATAATATTTATTCGGGCGATGGATACATCCCCGATTATATGAATGTGACAAATAATGCTTCGGTAAACATTACGGTCTCCCTTAAATACCTGGTAAAATAATATAATGTTCCAACCCTTTTACTCTGATCTTCGTCTTGGAAATAAACAATAAGAAAGAATAAATCAAATAATCAAATAACAATGAAAAACGTATTTAGACTGATCGTGATCTCTCTCGTTGCAGCATTCATTTTTACAGGATGCGAAAACAATAACAATAACACCGGAACATTGAACCTGTCAATAACGGATGCTCCGGTTGACAATTCAGATATTGCAGGGGTTTGGCTTACCATTACAGAAATCCAGTACCACATGAATGACAGTGAATGGATGACATTTGAAGAATTTGAAGGGCCACAGGAGTTCAATATTCTTGAACTAACCAATGGTGAATCAGCCCTTCTTGGAAGTTTTGAAATGGAAGCAGGTATATATACTCAATTGAGATTCATCCTTGACGCTCCGGAATTTGGCAGTCAGAACATGGTCAATCCTGGTTGTTATATTGAATTCACCGATGAAAGCCAGGAGCCATTATTTGTTCCCAGCGGCCATGAGTCAGGCTGGAAGGCAGTTGGTATGTTTAAGGTGCCCATAAACGGTGTGGTGTCTGTTACAGCTGATTTTGATGCCAGGAAATCCATCTTTAAAACCGGTGCCGGACGGTATACTTTGAAACCTACCATCAGGATGATTGTTGACGACCAGGCCGGGCAGATAGCAGGAGGAGTAACAAACATTCCTGAAGGCTTTGACATTGTAGTGTATGCCTATGAAGACGGGGTTTATACAGAAGATGAAGCAGCTGATCCTTCTGATGAAGAAACCCCACGTTTCCCGAATGCCGTAACAAGCAGTATGGTTTGCGATACTGACAGCTATCATCTTTCTTTCCTTGCTCCTATGGTATATGACCTGGTTGTCACTTCTTCAATTGATGGTGAGTTCCAGGAAGTAATTGGTATTATTGAGGATGTTGTGGTAGAAAGCAGAAAAACGACAAATATGCCTATTGACATTTCTGCTTTGTAATAGGATAGTTACATTCAAGTTGAAAAAAGGATTGATCGACGGATTATTCCTTTTTTTTTTTATTAAATTCATAACCATATTTAACTAACCCAATAACCTTAACTATTATGAAAAGAATATCTCTTATTCCCCTGTGGGTATTTATTGTCCTCTCTGTCACTTTAGGTTCCTGTGAGCTTTTTAAGGAGGATAATGATTGTGATGCAACAAAGATGGATACTACTGAAGAGCCTATAATTTATATTAAAGCTTTGATTAATCTTGGTCAAAAGCTGGGTGATTCATATTTAATAAACTCTGAAAGACTGGTTATCTCAGGCAGCATCCGGAAGATCTATTGCAGTGGAAAAGAAAGCGGTAATTTTTCTTTTAACCCTACATTTTATATATCACAGGAATCAACTGTGGATGACTTTTTTCTGCCCCAGCCATATCAATATAAATTCAGCAACACCAAGGATAAGCTTATTGTGATCTGCCACGTGAAAGTATATTTTGAAAACGGTAATATTTATGAATCTTCCGAAGCCCACGCGGATTTCTATTATGAAGACATTGAGTATGATGCCAACCGCATGAAGTACTTTATAGAAATTTCATTTGTTACCAATGCATGGTATGAGGTAACCTCCAAATAATGATCCAGGAGTAATTTAGATTTGGGGGTGCTTTCAGTTTATCCAGTTCCTGTTTCAATACTTCGTTAAACAGCTCCTCTTTGCTTCTGAAATAGTAATACAGTACTCCTTTTGCTTTATGAATATCTCTGGCGATCTCATCCATTGTGGTTTTGTGAAAGCCGTACCCGGAGAAGTGTTTTGTTGCTGATTCAATAATCTGCTTCTTCATATCCATTTCCGACATAGTATTTGACTATTGAAGTTAATAAGTCAAAAATAATATATTTAAACAACAGAAGTAAAATTCGTTTTTTGGATGGATTCTTAATCATTTTTTCATCGAACATATCCCCAATCTAATTCCGATCGTTGCCACAGGGAAAGGGAAGTAAAATTCTTTGTAATCCATATCAAATGTAATTGGTAAAGAAAGACCTACGTAAGGTTCAAATACTAAAGTCTCTGATAATTGCGCCTTATAATTAAACTTGAATC
>CAZSJH010000193.1:0-5775 GCA_964607105.1 uncultured Rikenellaceae bacterium
GCAAAAATACAAAAAAGAAGGGACCTTTGTCGTTCGTCGTTTGCCTTTAGTCGTTCAGGAGTTTTCATTATCTTTGGGGTTCTAAAAATACGCTTTATGAATTTTAGCATACCTGAGGAAATAGAGGGAATGATTTTTGATCTTGATGGAACACTGGCCAATACGATGCCATTACACATGCAGGCGTGGAAACAGGCATGCCGTAGCTTTGGATTGGATATGAGCAGTGAATTTCTGCGATCTTTCACGGGTACTCCGGGTAAAAATATTGCCAGGGCTATAATCAAATATTACGATAGGGAAGGAGTTATTGATCCTGATATTATTGCAGAAAGAAAGAAGGAGAATTTCATAAATATGCAGCACCTGGTTAAAGAAGTTAAGCCGGTGGCTGACATAGTAAGGGAATATCATGGTAAAAAACCTATGGCACTGGGCACAGGGGGACACAGGGATACCGTAATCCGCACACTTGAGATAATAGGTATGGAAGAATACTTTGATCATATTGTGACGGCTGATGATGTAAGCAAGTACAAGCCTGACCCCGAGACTTTTATTAAATGTGCTGACTTGTTAAATATCCCTAATGATAAAATCATGGTCTTTGAGGATGGCGATCTCGGGATCAGGGCAGCTCGTACAGCAGGCATGCATCCTGTTGATGTAAGGAGCTGGTACGAATACTCCTGGTAGAAAGGCAAACGACGAAAGACGAACGGCAAAAGGAAAAAGCAGAGACCTGCTGTGGAGCGGCTCTACTTTTCCTTTTTCCTTTTTACTTTTTACTTTTGTCGTTTATCTTTTACCCACAAGTCTTCTTCGAGATACATTTCCTTGCTCAGTGGTTTGAAGTCACGTGAATCGGCCACAACTCTATAATCAACTCCTTCAATGAGTGCCGGTTCGGCACGAGCAGACTTGGTACCCAGTATATAGTTTATTGTTGCCTGCAGGAGCGGTTCATTTTCATCGCCAAAGGGCAGGAGGTTTTCATAACTTTCAGATGCCTCAAAGTCGGGTGGCAGCCCGTTAACATAGTCAGGATCAGTTACTTCAATAGGATTACCATCGGAATTCGTGATCTTAAGAACGATAGGCTGCATTGCCCATTTGTGGCTGGGATTTATAGTGCCCTGAATGTCCCTATCCTTAAGGGTAGTTGATCCGACATATTTACCGGTTGTGTTTTTACCTACCAGTTGTACGTCAAGATATGCTTCCAATCCATTTATTACGAGCTCACTGGCAGAGGCTGTTGAATTAGATGTAATACAGTATACTTCACCGCTTAAACCCAGGCTGGATATTGGTGTTTCCAGTGTTGTTTCCGTTTCATAAATTACATCAGTGAAGTAATAGTTCAGAACATCGGGACCGTATGTAGCTTTCCAGTAGGCATTGTATTTGTCATTCCAATCGGATACTGCAAATAATTCAGTATCATCTGTAGTATATATCATACTTGCAAGGTAAATAGCTGTCTGTATGGAGCCTCCGCCGTTATACCTCAGGTCGAGTATCAATCTTTGAGCACCCTGGTCTTTAAAATATTGAAATGCCTCGTTGAGCTCGATGTCAAAATTAGATGTAAAGGAGTTATAGACAAGATAAGCTGTTGGTACGCCACCTACATCCATAACATCATAATAATGAACAGGGTTTTCTTGCAATACAACAGCTGTCATAACTTCAGTATCATCTCCTTCGTAAACAGTATTATCCGATATTGTTGCTTTTGTAAGATAGTAGCTTTCTGTTTCGAAGAGGAGCTCCATATAATTGTTTATTGTCAATTGTTGCCCGTTCACCTTCAGGAAAAGGTCGCCTCGCTGCAACCCGGCATCTTCAGCCGGTGACTCTGGCAATACATACCTTATGTATCCAAAGACCTCATCAGAGCCATAAAACTGTACAAGCCTGAAGTCATATCCCATTGACTTTGAAATGCCGGCAAATGAATTCTCCAGTTCTTCATAGTCATCCACTATCCATGACCATTTGTCAATTGCACCGTACTGATAAAGCAGATCCTCAAAAAGATCTTCGTAGTTAGTGCCAAAATCATTCAGGTAGGTATAGTAATCTTCGGTAGTATCGAAATAGCCGTTACCGAGCTTGTCTACCTTGTCATACCAGAGGTAAGCGTCTTTAAGGCCTTCGTATATAAAAATACTTACATCATCCGGAACTTCAACTTCAGGATCTTCCTGTTCCGGGGGAATATCCTTTTCACAGGCGTTGATCCCAAGAAAAAATACTGCTGCCAGCAGTAAAAATATTTTATATGCTCTTTTCATTCTGTTTATTTTTTTTAACGGGTCAAATTTAATAAATCCCAGCAGTTTATTAACAAAAATTATGCCTTAATAAATAGGTTTATAGTTTAATAAAGTAAGAAAATAAAAAAAATATTGCACGCTTTTTGAGATCTATAATAATAAATAACGAAATTTGTACTTAAATTGTTTTAGATCTGGTTGATATTTAAGTCTATTTATCTTAACAACATCTATATGAAACACATGAACTTTTTTACAGCTTTTATCATATTGCTCAGCACAGGAAGTTGTATAACATTATTCAACAGCGAATATGATCTGTTCCTGGTGCATGATATTTATTACCAGTCATGGATGGTGAAGGATCTTGAGAAAGGGACAGATGTATTCATTGAATTCAGGGAAGTGGATGAGGAAGTTGAGTTTACATCATTGGTATTCAGGGGTATTGAAGTTAAGGTAAATTCTACCTTTGATGGCAGGAAAACAATAGTGAAGGGCACTATTAATACCGGGCCATCCCTGATCGAGAATTATGAATATGAGGTAACAGGTGCGGATGATATAATAAAATACAAATACCATGGGAAGGAGTTTTCCTATCCTCTTAAGAACATCAGGAGGGAAGACACAAGGTTTATAAATTAATATACAAAGCCTTACTTCAGAAACAGATTGTTCTGACAGGAATGCTGTCGGTGTCTTCAATGTCCAGCATAGAATTTATCAGTCTTAGCTCGTGGTATCTCTTCAGGCTGGCAGGCGTTATATCAACTTCCCTTATGAGTCCCTGGTTCAACAGGTATTCCCTTTTAGTCCCTCTAAGAATAAATCCTGTGGGTGTATACCATATATCCTCATCGCCCCTGACTATAATATTTGCATAAGACGTGTCGGTGACCATTCCATCTTTAATCATAAGGATATCATCGCATCCGTTCTTATGCTCCAGCAACTCATTAATACCTGACCTGTTTATAAATTTATAGCTGTAGTCCAGGTAAGGTGCTTCCACCAGTTTCAATGTTCCCACTTTCTTTATTTCATAAGGGAGGAATTCAATTTTCCTGATATACTCATCATATTCAATCCTGCATTTAAACAGACCTTTACTGGCATATGAAGGTATTATTATTATATTACCAAGGTCAACCACTGAACGGGCATTGAATAATTCCTTTCTTGTTCTATTGAAGCGGCTGGAGTGATAATCGATATTGAATATCTTTCCGTCTTTTATTTTAATTGTTTCAACCAACAGGGACATATATTTTCTCTATTAATTCCTGGTATTCATTTTCTGCCTGGCTCAGGTAAGTTATTCCACCTCCACTTCTATATACATATCCTGTTTCACTCTGTTCAATGAACCTGATCATAACCGCGCTATCCAGCTCTTTTCCAGTGAATATCCCGAAAATGCCTGTATAATATCCCCTTTCTGATATTTCACTTTCCCGTATAATTCTTATTGTTTCCTGCTTGGGTGCTCCGCTTATTGACCCGGCAGGCAGCATAGAGGTGATTATATTGCCAGTGCGTGTTTTCCACCCGGGGCCAAGTGACCCTGCTATTTCTGAGCTAACCTGCAGAAGTTTATAAGAGGAGGTTTCAATTGTATCAATATACCTGTACCGCTCAAGCCTGACATTTTGAGCATTCATGCTGAGATCGTTTCTTATAAGATCAATAATGGTATTGTGTTCAGCTTTTTCTTTTTCATCATCAAGTATCATTTTTTCTGCTTCAGGTAGTGAAGCATCAATGGTTCCTTTCATTGGGAAGGACCTTATAGTTCCGTTTTTATCTATTCTGACAAATATCTCCGGTGAGAATACGACAAATTTATTATTAAAAAGCAATCTGTATTTTGCCCTGCTACGATAGAAAATTTCTTCCAGACTCGTATCTGTGGTTATCTTCGAGGGAAATGTCAGGTTTAAGAGGTATGAGTTGCCATGTGAGATATTCTTTATAACATTATCAAAAGACGATTTATAAATACTAAAGTTTACAGGCTCTGCTTTAATACTTATATTATGTAGGCTGGAATATTTCGCAGGGTTTGAATTATCAAAAAGTGAGGAGCTTATAATTATATCACC
Source organism: uncultured Rikenellaceae bacterium (assembly GCA_964607105.1). Classification (GTDB taxonomy): domain Bacteria; phylum Bacteroidota; class Bacteroidia; order Bacteroidales; family VadinHA17; genus UBA9300. The sequence continues at coordinate 4,388 of CAZSJH010000193.1, forward strand.
CGGCAGTTCATCAAGTGGGTATATAAGCGGTCTTTTAAGTTCAAAATCAAACATAAAGAAGAAAGGACGTTCCTCTTTACCAAGGTAATTCATTCGTGCTGAAGCAGATTTAATTATATTTGAATTCATGAAAATCTTGCTCATAGATAATTACGATTCATTCACTTACAATATAGCACATATTGTTAAAGCTTCGGCTATGGCACAAATAGAAATTATCAAAGCCGGTGAACTTAACCTGTCAGTAGTTGATTCATATGACAAGATTATTTTCTCCCCGGGGCCTGATCTTCCTGAGAAGGGTAACATAATGGAACATGTTCTTGCTGAATATGGAGAACACAAGAGCATACTCGGAATATGCCTTGGCCTGCAGGCAATAGTATTGTATTATGGTGGTAAGTTGGTTAAGCTCAATGAGGTTATACATGGTAGGACAAGAACGGTCCGCAGAACCGGTGCAAAATCGGTCCTTTTTTTGAATATCCCGGAGGTTTTTGATGCAGGGTTCTACCATTCATGGATAGCTGATACTTATGCAATCCCTTACTGTCTTGAGGTAACCTGTTATTCAAATGAAGAAAGAATTATGGGAGTGCGGCATAAATATTTTGATATTGAAGCAGTGCAATTTCACCCTGAGTCAATCATGACAACTCATGGGGAAAGGATGATTAATAACTGGCTGAAGGGATAAATGGCTAATTACTGTTTTAACATTCTTTAAGTTTCCGGCATATATTATATTTCATCTAAATAGGAAACTTTCCTATATTTGCTGAACGAAGAACTTAATTTTATGGGCATTTTTAGAGAATATAAATACCTTATCCTTCTGGTTACTGTTCCTGTGCTTTTATTGTTTATGTCGAACTCGCTTATGAACAGGCACAGTCACCAAGTTAGAGGATATACATATTTTCATGCCCATCCCTTTAAAAAAGAACCGGCCGATCAGCAATTACCCCTACATAGTCATACAGATGCTGAGCTGCTTATTCTTCAGCTCCTTGACAATATTGACATTTTAATATTTTTGATTTTGATCTCCTTATTGCCACTATTGGAAATCAGTAGATCAATAAGAAAAATCAGGACAGGGATCAAAGTCCATTCCGGCATCATTGCATATTCTCTCCGGGGGCCTCCATTTTTTGTCTAAAATCGGTAAACAGGAACAATAGTATAAAAAACAATTGCCTTATTACATTATTTAATGATAATGAATGAGGCTGGTGTAAACCAGGTTTAAGAAAAAAAACAAATGAAATATTTCTCAATAATCTTTTTAATGTATTTCGCTGGAGTTATTAGCTATGCCCAGGAAAAGACTATACCTGATTCTATTGATTACAGGCGATTACTGGAAAGGATAGAAAAGCTTGAAG
>CAZSJH010000194.1:0-5761 GCA_964607105.1 uncultured Rikenellaceae bacterium
AGAGCGGAGACCCTGACCGACCAACGGGAGCGTCAGGGCTCCCTGCCCCCTGCTCCCTGCTCCCTGCTCTTTCTCATCGCTTGTCCTTCCCGTTCGTCGCCTGCCCTGAGCTTGCCTGTCCTAAGCCTGCCGAAGGGTCGAACTGTCGAAGGGCGGATCACTGAGCGGAGGAGGGGTGGGGATGCACGCTTATCCCGGGTGTCACCCGTGCTGTTGCTATTCACACCCTCGCCCGGGGATCATGTATGTATTGGAGACATTAATGGTTTAAACAAACTTTTCAGGGAGGTTATGGTTTGTTGAAAACGAAATGTACTGGCCAATAAATCATATGATTGCTCCTTACAGGCGCTCGATGAGCTGTATTGAATACCAACCCTCTTCATCTCCCCAATTATTTTCCGTGTAAAAAATGTATTATAGATGAATTATTTATTCCCATTTGACTAAGATCGAATATGGCACACCGTTTAGAACACTAGTTTCACCCAAATATTTATATCCCCATTCCGTTTTTATAGCTTCCACAGTTGAATTGCACTCAACGCTAAGGTACCATGTCCCGGGTTCCAGGTCTTCAAAGAACAACGACTTTTCTGCACCAGGTCTTAGATTAAGAAAATTATAGTTACTCCTGAAAGCAAAATCATCTTTTTTCAAATAAAGAAACAGATCGTAATCAAGAGCACCTTTCACCTCAATAGAAATGTTTTTTGCATTTCGTGGAATTTCTACCATAAAATGGTGATATTGCTTATCTCCGATCATTGTAAAGTCTGGGTCATTATCATAGGTACTTTTGTACATCTTTCTTATTTCCCCGTTTTCCAGGGTATCTTTAAGCCTTGTTTTACCGTTGCCATCAATTGCATATTTAATCAGAGCGGCCATAAGTTCAAGCCTTTCACCATATGCGATTGCTTCTGGATGTGACCCAATTGCAATTACCCTCCCTGAATATTCATTCTCTTTGTAAGCCCAGGCACTTATTTTTTTATATATATCTCTTTTCCCTTCCTGTGCTGGATGATCGTATCGCAATAGTATTTCTGTCTGATCGGGGTAGAGTTCTTCTTCATAGGCATGACAGCCACCATTATGCCTTATACTATCAATATACAAGTCTCCTCCAAAATCATAATATTGAAGTAATGGCGAGTTCTTTTCTATGAACATGCCCGTGGAGCTTTTCAAAAGTCGTGTAGCCCTAGCTATCCCTGGCCAAATACCAAAGTAATTGTCCCTGGGATAAACTGTATCTGCCTTAATTGTGCCTGCTGCTGTCAGGAATGCTCCTGCACATGTACCCACATAACTTCCACCGGCAGATATATAAGCACGATATCTCTGTCTCCCTTTCTCTCCAAGTGATTCTCCATGGCTGGTAGCTATTCCTCCATTTACATAAACAACCCGGAATCGAGGTTGTCCATCAGGATATAATAGTATACCGTTTATGTCATTTCTTGAACCGATAATCAGGTTATTCTGATTTATCGTATCCTCATATGTAGGGGGATAAGTAGAGGAATACCTGGTTGATGCAAAGTTCTCAATGCTTAGATTCAGTAATTCTGCAGCCGGTAAGCGTTCCATGGATGTAAGCTTGATGCCCCCATCCATAAATATATCTTTATAATAACCCTGACCATTACTTAATTCAAAGAAAAAAATATGAAATAAAATTAGTATAGTTAAATATTTATATTTCATAGGTTTATGTTGTTTATGAAATTTGAGCGAACAAAATCTAAAGTTTAATTATTATTTTAATGGAAGGAAGGAATCATAGAATTTCCTATACACCTTTATAACTGAGTCATAAAATAATTTTTTGATAAGGGTATAAGGTAGTTTTGCCACCTTATACCCTTAGTAAAACAGTTATTCAGATCCCTGATAAGGAGTATAACCAGGGTTTTGTTGATTTCTTATCTTAGGATTAGCATCCATCTCTTCAATGGGTATCGGATAGACTATCTTATGAAAATAGTCATTATCTCGTCCTGCCTGAGTAGATGGATCAATTTCTACATATGTATGATGAGAGTCATCTCTTGTAAAACTTCTGTTTTTTCGTACGAAATCATATATTCCATGACCTTCCAGAGCAAGTTCCCTGCGCCTTTCTTTAAAGATTTCATCTTTGAGTGCCTGACCTGTTAAACCGGTCAGGACAGTACCTGTACGTGTTTCATACACCTCGTTAAGATATTCAAGAGCAATATTATCGTTACCTGGTATTTCCGAATAAGCTTCTGCTGCAATTAGAAGTACTTCAGGGATTCTTATATATGGAGTATTGTGTAAATAAGGGCTGCCTCCTTTACATCCTATATATTTATAATAATAACGAGCCGAATATCCATCCTCTCCATGTACAGGATCTGTGATTGTTAATGGTGCAGTACTTGTTTTATCTTCATGAAGAAGCTGGATTCTGATGTCTGCAGGATTTTCATTCAACAGATCCAGGAAGGTGTCCGATGCGCCTATTTCTCCATATCCTACTGATGTTTCATCATGCCGGTTATTCTCATTTACTGTCATATTAATAATAAAACCGGGCATCCTATCAACCAGATTATCTGTTGTTGTATACATCAATTCGAATAGGCATTCATCATTGAAATCAGATCTTATTTCAGTAAGGTACTGATCGTAAGGAATCATACTTCCTGCTGAAGCAGCTTCACTAGCTGCATTGGCAGCCTCAGTCCACTTTTCCTGATATAAGTATACATTGGCAAGAATACCATATATTGTAGGTTTTGAAATAAAAGCCCCGGGTAATCTTGAAGGATCTATCTCATTAACAGAAGTTTCGAGTAAGTCCTCAATGTAAGAAATAACCTCCGTAAGCTGTGCCCTTTCTATTCCATTTTCAATTGCCTCAACAGTTTCAATTTTATTCCTTACAAGCGGAATACCGAGCGAATATTTATCGTCAAGATTTGCGATATTCAATGGGTAACAAAAAACCTTTAACAATTCCATGTAGGCTATTGCCTTTATCGTTTTAGCCTGGGCTTTCAGATCATTAATCTTCTCCTGATTACCTTCCAATCCTTCAATTCCGGCCAGGAAATTATTACAATCTTTTATGGTTTCATATCCTTTTCTCCATATAAGTGCAGCACTTCCAATCTTCATTGAGCTCTCACTGTAGTTATATTCTGTTACTAAATATAAACCACTACCTGTCAGAAGGAAGAAATCACAACTTTTAAGGTCATTTTTTAACAGGGTGCTCCTACCAGTTAGATCTCCACTTTGGAGGTTATCGTACAAACCAATCAGTGCTGCCTCAGCATAAGAAGGGTCGGTAAAGATGTCTTCAGATGAAACTGAAGTACTGGGATACTGATCAAGGAATTTCTCACAGCTTAACGCTGTTAGAAGGAAAATTGAAATAATAACAATATTTATAATCTTATATTTTTTCATAACTTTTTACATTAAAAACCAATTTTAATACCAATATTAACTGACCTGGTTGTAGGATAATCATATATACGCCTTCTACCATCTTCCTTACTCTCAGGATCGAAATTTGGCATATGAGTCAAAATGAATAAATTATTACCCTGTAAATAAACACTTGCGCTTGTCAGTCCGATTCCAGTTACTAATCTGGTTGGCAGATCATAATTGACTGTTACACTCTTTAGTTTTAAATAATCTCCTTTATATAAGTATCTGGTTGAATAGTTTGAACCGTTTCTTATACCCGCTACCAATATAGGATTGTTCGAATCTGTGTTATCCGGCCTCCAATTGTCAAGTAATACCCGTTCTTTGTTCCTTTGTCGTGAATAACCATCATCCTGAGTTGTAAGCGCTCCATCGTAGTCAAATACGTTGAAATCCAGACCAAAGGACAATAATGCACTAATAGTCAGACCTTTAAAGTTAAAGTCATTTCTCAGACTCCCAAAGTAATGAGGTAATTTATTACCAAATATCTGGCGGGTAGCTTCATCAATGTCTTTTGTGAAAGTTTTTTCTCCATTGTCTTCAACATGATACCACATGGGTTCACCTGTTTCTTTGTCAATACCTGCCCACTCAGGTAAATACCATGAGTCGTATGAATAGCCTTCTCTGTCAATATTTACCGTAGATACATTATCAGAAGGCAATAATTCTATTACATTATTAAGTGTGGAAAAGTTAATTGTAGTGTTCCAAAGAAAATTATCCCTTTTTAACGGCACAGCGATAAGAGTATATTCGATACCTGAATTTCTTATTATTCCTTCATTGACAGTAGCTGTAGTATATCCTGTAACCCGGGATAGCTCCCTGTCAAGCAAAAGATCCTCAGAATAGCGGTTATAATATTCCAATGATGCAAATAATCTCCCATTAAATGCACTTACTTCAGCACCAATATTTAAATTTCTATTCTTTTCCCAGCTCAGGTATAGATTTTCAACATTCCTGACTGCTGCGCCTGAAAGTTCATAATAATCGTTGCCAAAAATATAACTTCCTATATATTCATAGAGCCCACTTGGTAAAGTACCGTTTATTCCATAGCTTGCTCTTAGCTTAGCATCATCTATATTCTCCACATTTTCCATAAATGATTCTTCTGACAATCTCCATGCGCCAGAGACAGACCAGAAATTACCCCATCTTGCTTCTTTTGAAAACCTTGAAGACCCATCTCGTCTTAAGCTGAAAGCTGTATAATATTTATTCTGGTAATTATATTCAGCCCTACCAAGAGCAGAGAGAAGTGCGTCAGTAGTTTCGTATCCACTTAATGATCGAATAACCGATCCTGCATCTATTGCGGGGGTAAAACCAGTTTGATAGTTAGATGACTCTCCTCCGAAATATTTTGTATTTGTCGAAGTTGCCTCCCATCCTGCTAATAGTGAAACATTATGAACTTCATTAAATGTTTTATTATAATTTAACAAAGTGGATGAAGTAATTCTGTTTCGTATACTAAAATATTGATATTTAATACCATTATTTGCCATACCTGAGGCTATGCCGGGAGGATACCACCTCCCTTCATCGGTATGTCTGACATCATAACCGAATGTTGATTTCAAGTTTAAATCATCTGTGAGGTTTAACTGAGCCCATACGGTATTTATGGACCTGTAGGTTATAGTTGAAAAATCTGCAGCTTCAATTATAGCAACTGGATTATAACTCCCGAGAACATTATATGGGAAACTTGAATTATAAGTACCATCAGTATTTTTTACCGGAATTACAGGTGGCAAATAACTTCCTGTTCTCATGGGATTCGCATACATTGCACCTGCCTGAGGGCCACTTTGATCAGTATAGGCTAAGTTCAAATTTGCACCAAACCAAACAAAATCGTTGGTATTAGCGCTAATATTCAACCTGCCCGAATAACGAGTCAGACTGGCTCCTTCAATAGGCGATAAATCGTTAAAATATTCTCCTGATGCAAAATAAGTTACTCTTTTCTGACCACCTGAGGCTGATAGGTTAACTTTTGTATTACTTCCTATTCGTGTTACTTCATCCTGCCAATGAGTATCGGGGTACATATTATAGCCATCACCCCAGAAATCATATTCCTGTCCTTCAATCTGGAATGCATTATTAAAGTTCGCTCTGGCTTCTGAAACATAATTATTATATAGTGTCTGATCAGCGTAACAATCCTTAATATACTGATAAGGATCCAATCCCATTGACCGTGCATCTGATCGCATAAGCATATGAGTAACTGAGGTTGACCATAATTCAGCAAATTCATCCTTAT
>CAZSJH010000195.1:0-5623 GCA_964607105.1 uncultured Rikenellaceae bacterium
GAAATAATTAATTAAATAATATCCGAATTGTTTGTATTAGTCTTAGAATTCGGGGGGGAGGTGGTGGACTTATGAGACAACCTCAAATTTTACTTGCTAGTATCAGCCTTTATTACAGATTGCCTCAGCCTTAGCCTATCTCTCTTATTCTATCACAATAGATATACTCTCTTTATCGCTACCACCTTTTTTGGAGGTAAGTGTAAAATCTGCTTCCCCCTTTTTCCCATCCATGGCAATGAAATATCTTATGACACGTTTTTCCTTGCCTTTGAGACGGAATTCGGTTTTTTCACCTGCCGATAGCTGGGTCTCAGGTCCAGGATCCGATCTTCTGAAAAATGAAGAACGGCGGCGCGGGCCTTCATTAAGATCTTTCCCTGAAGTTTCAACAAGGGTAATATTATCCGACCCTTTGAACTGCAGGATATCGGGTGTATAGCGTTTGAGTTGTACCGACCTGTCGGATGCTGTGGGATACTCACTTTCATTTTCCACCCTTACATCCACCTGGTATATATTACCGGTGATGGCTTTAACCTTTATAGCATCTATCTTCACCTTCGGGAACTGGCTGGTACAGTACATGACAAACCTTGCGTTCTTTTCAGCTTCCATTTCTATATATCTTGATGGAGGTGTTCTCTGCATATGTTTTTTAGCTGATCCTCCTATCCATATTTCACCCAGGTCAGGATGGCTGACCTTGTGCGGGTTGATCCATCCATCACCTGCCAGATCGAGGTCTATCCATTTCATATATTCATCATCAGAGAGCCTTCCATCATTATCAGTGTCTGCCATGGTAACGGGCGATCCCCATAATTCGATAAGGTAGGAATAAGCTCCAAGCATATAATAGCTTGCTGCATTTGCCTGACCTGACAGGCCTCCTATAACCGGTGTATAGTTTTTCAGTATATAAGCGCCCTCGCTGACTATTTTCGTCTGAACGTCCATATCATGCTGGTATTCATCACTTACACGCCTTGGGAACAATTGTACATATTTGTTTGTTTTCCTCATCTCTTCAAGGCGAGTCTCTGTTTGTTCTCTCAGTTCCTGCTCCTGACTGGCCGATAATCGTGTTGGAGGCGGGGCCTGGAACATGATTAACCTGCCCGTATTGTGATAATGGAAGGATGCCAATATATTGGGATGGTCAAGCTGGAATTCAAATACATTACGTGTTTCTGATTCTGACATAGGATAGGGATTCCCGGCTTCCAGGCTCCATCCGTAAGGGAAATTCCTGTTTGGATCAGGGCCGCCGATATCATCCTCGTTAATTCTTCCGTCACCATCATTATCGAAACCCTCTGATCCTATCCGTGTGAACCTTAAGCCTTCAAATCCATCTTCAGCATCAACAAATCTTCTTCCATCAGCCGACAGCCTCAGTTCACCTTCAGGATCTTCGCGATACATGTCAGATAACTCGCCATCCCCATCAACGTCTTCCGTCAGGTCTTCGTCATACAGGCCATCCCCGTCGTTATCTTCAGGCCTGTAAGTCTCCCGTGGGTTATTGGGAGTATTCGGATATTCAACGTAGGAATTGTTTGCATCTACATTTAATCCGGGCAGTATATAAAATGTATATTTATCAATCAGCTCATTCACATAGGGATCATAATCATACCTTGTAAGAAGATACCAGGCAAGGTAAAGTGAGCAGGTAATTCCGTTTACTTCGTTCCCATGTATGGCACCATCGACCCACATAGCTGTTTTTTCAGAATGTTTACCGATTGATTTGTTAGTTATTGTTAGCAATAACTGGTCCCTGCCCATCCTGCTTTTACCAATAGATGATATATCGCATAAACCGGGGTATTTCTTCTGCAGGTCTTTCATTATACCGGTCCATTCTTCGTAGGTATAGTATTTTTTCCAGTTGATACTGAAATCCAATTCACCATGTTCTCCCCCCGGGCTTTTCTGCATTTTTTCCTGGGAGTAAATAAGCTGTGCAGTAAGAAGGGAGAATATAATTATTACTGTTATCCTGGTATATATATTTTTTGTTTTCATGATTACCTCCCTTATTTAATATTTATTTCCTTGACCACTGTGCCGCCTTTTAACGATGATACCACTATTTTAAGTGGTGTATTATCCTTAATGGCAATAATCCATTTCACCTCTTTATTTGCAGGATTGTTTCTTATTCCGGGGATTTTCTTTGTTCCTCCAAGGCTTCCCAGGCTTACAAAAGGCTGGCCTTCGATAAACTCAATATTATCCCTTTCGGCCACCAGCCAGGCTACATCCTGCCTGTTTCCAGGAAGCTTTTCTCCTTCTGCCAGGTTTGACGCCAGGGCACCGTTATTTTCTATGACAGCTGTTATTTCAACCAGGTGGTATTTACCTTTTCCTTTTCCCTGCTCAACCCTGAACTCATTGTCATTTCTTTTTACCGTACCTTCATTTGTGTTAGAGGAAAAAATTATCTGTGATTTAACATCTTTGATAATGATCTCAGGGAGCAGACCAGCCCTGAAAAGTTCAAACTGCCAGTGTTTTTCGCAGACATTTAGTAAGGGTTCACCCGGGAATGCATTATTCCTGGCATATTGTGATTTCCATCCACCTATTTCTCCTTCTCCCAGTTCAGGGTGTTTATATTTCTTCCAGTCAACAAAAAGGTCTCCCTTATATTTAACATCCTGGTATTTTAAGAGTGCCCTTTCAGTGGCAGCACCTTTATTTTCTTCATCCTCAACCTGTAGTCCCGGTATGTCAGCATCAGGATTCCACAATTCAGTAGTTATTGAATAAATCCCGTACTGCGCATACAACCAGTCGGTAGCCATTCCATAACTGTAACGCTCGTCATCTTCCTCATCATAACTTACTCTCCATCCCCGGGGCAATTTATACCCTCTTGATTTTGAGTAACTATCTGCATCTGTTTCAGCAAGTTCCTTCTTATATTGTTCCAATTTTTCAAGGTGAAGCCAGGCTTCCGGCACATCTTCGCCTATTATTTCAAGATATTTTCTTCCCATGATAAAATCAAAAACAGCAATATCAGCAGGATTCAAGCTGGTATGGGGTGCCGTTCCCATAGGTCTGTAAGTGAATCCCCCTGAAGTATGGTAAAATTGTCCCATAAGAATATTTCTGTAATTAGAAAAGAATTCAGCTATGGCATTTGTCTCGGGTGCCGACAGCGGGTATTCACCGGATCCTCCCGCGAAACCATCATCTTTCCACCATCCCTCAGGGTAGTTCCTGTTCAGATCAATACCTGATTCAGAGTCTTCACCCCTTTTACCGTCCTTATCGTTATCAATATCTTCCCTTACAACAGAATATCTCTGTTTATCTGTTTCATCATCGCGGCCCAGCCTTATCATGAGGCGTGGGTCTGAATCATCAATGATGTACCTGCCCTCATCATCCTTATACCTGAATGATGTGATAAAACCATCCCCGTTAATGTCATCTGGTCCGTCCTCGTTTATCTTACCGTCCTTATCATCATCCTTTTCCATGGAGTTATAGCGCTGGGCTATTCCTTTTTCAACGCTGTTATATACTCCATCAGGATTAATCATGGGACATATATAAAAAGCTTTGGAGTCAATAAGGCCAGTTATTGTTTCATCACTGCCATATGAGGAAACAAGTTTATCAATTATATAGAGGCACACTTCAGTACCGGTATATTCATTACCATGTGTCGACCCCCCGATAAAATGACCAGGCTTGCCCTGATGTATTTTCATTGGGGGAACATTCTGGATGTTTTCTTTTCGTTCATTCCTCAGGTTAATATGCCTGTCAATAGTGGTACCGTTTCTCATATTTGATATCACAAGTACATGTACAGGTCTTCCCATGGTACTTTCACCTATGGTAATCAGATCAGTAATACCGGGGTAGGCTGCATTAACTTTTTTGATGTAATCAACGGTTCCGGTATATCCATGATAGGTGTCAAAGCTTATTGGCACCTTCTGGGCACTTATTATTGCAGTGCTCATAAGCATTGAAATAATTATGCCCGGGATTGCATAATGATTTTTTTTCAAGTTAATTGACATGATAAGTGTTTTCTTGGGTTTAGATCAAATATTAAGAAATTATCAGGTAATATTCCATTGATTACCCGGATAAAAGCAGAATTTTAACTTTTTTTCACAATAAAACATGAATCTTTTTATTTTTAAATCAACATTTACACTTAAATATCCAGCTATGAAATACAGAGTATTCTTTTTCTTCCTGGCACTTGTTATTATTAACCTCTCTGCCTTTTCTCAGGTACGCCTGCCGGCTGTCATTGCAGATAGTATGGTTCTGCAAAGAAACACCGATGCCACAATATGGGGCTGGGCAAATCCCGGAGAAAAGATTACCGTAAGAGCCGGCTGGACAATTGAAAAATTTGAAACAAGGGCAGATAAAAATGGCGAATGGTCAATTATAGTACCTACAACAATTGCAGGAGGGCCTTATAACCTTTATATAAAAGGTTCAAATGAAATAGTGGTGAAAGATATTTTACTGGGTGATGTGTGGATATGCTCAGGGCAGTCGAATATGGAATATAAAATAAATTGGATGGGAGGGTGGGGTAATCCCTGGTTTGAAAGGGACAGCATTGACATTGAAAAGAAAAAATATCCCCTGATAAGGTTATTCCAGCTTGAGAAAAATACCTCGGATACTCCACTATCAAACTTCAAGGGAGAATGGATGTCAGTAAATACCAAAACTGTTGCTGACTTCAGTGCAGTTGCTTTCTTTTTCGGCAGAGAGCTGAATAATAGGATTGGAGTACCGGTGGGATTGGTCTCAACCAACTGGGGAGGGACTCCGGCAGAAGCATGGACGAGCCGGGAAAGCCTTGAAGGTAATGAAGAGCTGAGATTTTATACTGCAAGGGATTATGACAGTGAGGAGGAGCAAAGGAAATCATCACGCTTATATAATGCCATGATACACCCACTGGTAAAAATGGCTATTACCGGTGTAATATGGTACCAGGGAGAAGCAAACAGGCATGATGCCCTGCATTACCGTACACTTTTTCCTGCTATGATACAGGATTGGAGAAAACAGTTCAATCAGGGCGATTTTCCTTTCTACTATGTTCAGATTGCTCCATATAATTATGAAAGACCAATGGTTGGTGCCTTGGTACGTGAAGCCCAGATGATGGCACTTGATGTGCCCGGGACAGGAATGGTTGTGACAAGCGACATAGGTAATCCTGATAATATTCACCCGGTTAAGAAACAAGAGGTGGGTCGCCGGCTGGCACGCATCGCGATGGCATTGCATTATGGAGTAAAAGGACTTATCTACTCAGGTCCTGTATTTGAAAGGATGGAGATCGAAGAAAATGATGAAATAAATAAAGCTCGTCTATTTTTTAAACATGTAGCGGGCGGACTGGAATCTACTGAAGGAGATCCGAGGTGCTTTGAAATAGCCGGGGATGACAGGGTTTTTTACGAAGCCCGGGCTTTGATTGAAGGTGATAATGTTATTGTCTGGTCTGATAAGGTAAGCAAGCCTGTAGCTGTGAGGTTTAGTTTTACTAATTCTTCACAAACAAATTTATATAACTCGGAAGGATTGCCGGCGTCACCTTTCAGAACAGATGACT
>CAZSJH010000196.1:0-4173 GCA_964607105.1 uncultured Rikenellaceae bacterium
CACGTATTTTTGATATTCCCCATTCCGGTCTTGAGAGAAAGCCAAACAATAAAGTCAGGGCTGTCATAGCTATCAACACAGTCACAAACAGGTTTATCCTCCCTGAGCTACCCAGCTTCTTATAAAGAACCGATGCAAGGACCCCACTCATAACCAGGGCATGGTTAGATGCGCTTACCACCAGCCTTATGGGAGACATATCCCCCGGCAGGCCTGTAAATTCCTGTACATTAAGTGCAAACAATATGAGCCATCCCAGTATTATCGCCCATACTTTTGCTCCCGCAAGAAGGTAAATCAGTGCACTCAGCAGGTATGCCCAACCTATCAGTCCCAATATGCCCCACCAGTGCGGTCTCATCCACTGAGGATCCCCTTCATTACCACCTTTATAGAAAAGTGCCAGTATCAACAACAAAAAGAAACCGGCAAACTGGAAATACAGCACCGGTATTTTTTTTGTCCATTTTACATTCTTGTAATTATTCCATATCAGCAAAAAAGCAAGAACCATGACAACTTCCCATGCTGCTTTCAGATACCTCGGTACACCGGGATGGAAATTTTCGAGGTTGACCATGTATAATCCCATTATCACAAGTGCCGCAGAACGTTGAAGGATATGCAGAAAAACTTTCCTTTTACTTTGTCCTCTTTTTATTCTTGCATCTAAAGCAAAAGGTATGGATAGTCCCACAATAAACAAAAAAGCCGGAAAAACAACATCTGCCAATCCCATCCTGTCCTCATCAGCTGCAGCGTGTCCCAACCAGACAGGTATGTCATGAAGTGACCAGAGATCATTGACGAAAATCATCAGAAGCATGGTTAGCGCCCTGAAAATGTCTATTGAAGCAATCCTTTTGGTAGTCATATCGATGGCATTAAATCAGTACATAAATACAATAATATCATTAATATTATCCAAGACTGTTATAAATCCTATCTTTTACGGATAAGCGGTATCAAATAGTGGTCTTCAAAGCTCATATTGCATATGAATGTATTACGCCTATTATTTAAATATCGCTTTTATTTTTAAATTTGAGATTAACAAAGCAGGATTGATATGGATAAAGTAGATAAAAAAATACTCATTGCAGTACTTACCTCATGTTAATATGCCTGCCTATAACTTTTTTTTAATACTCTATTTGTAAAACTTAAAACTGACTGATTATGGCGAGAGATGTTCAAAAAAGTGCTCCAGCTGGTGCCGTTTACGGCATGGGATTCATAGGAGCAGCAATTTATTTTATTTCTACAGCCACCAGTATCTGGATTGGTGTACTGGGTTTCCTTAAAGCGCTTGTATGGCCGGCATTTCTTGTATACCATGCATTTGATAAGATGCTCATGTAAAAAATCAGGTGAGACATACATGATCACCCAGGACTTTTCTAACCCTGTCCTTATAAGTCCTGCTTATGGGTAATTCTTTGCCTGCAAGGATGACTCTTTCTTTGGAGTAAGAATCTATCTTATTGATATTTATTATATAGGACCGATGTATCCTCAGGTATTCCTCTCCCAGTTTACTGTCAAGGAAGCTAATATTTGTCCTGGTGATTATCTTATCACCCTTTTCCAGAAATATTCTTACATAATCGGACATGCTCTCAATATAAATTATTGAGTTTAATTCAATCTTGCGGTTCTTTCTTTCAGATCTTACCACTATAAATTCCCCCTCCCCCTTTGTATCAGACTCATTTAGAGACTGAAGCTCAAAATACTGTTTTGCCATGGATATGAATCCATATATTAGTACTATTAGATACATTATCAGTGGCATTACCCGGAAATCGGTCATTATTGACCACATATTATTCATCTCATAATAGGCAAGCAACAAAAATGCAATGAATACCAGCACAATCACAAGGTTAAGAGAAATTATGAGTGTATAAACCAGGTAAAGAAAGAACTTCGCGTATCTCCTCTTCAGCAGGTATTCTGGTACCAGGATTGAATTAATAAACCATGATGTTGCTATACAGATAGGCATTAAGAAAGAAACAAAATAGAAAGCATGGATATAGCTCCCTCCTGAATTTCCAAATACCATTACCAGGATAACTGTAACTACGAACCAGAAAAATATTTCAAAATATCTGTTCATAGTATAAAAATGCATCAAAAAAAGATATTACACCAAATACCAGGGCTAAAAAACGATGAAATACAGGTTTTGGAAGGTTTTCTACTTTGCATTGAATAGTATTGGTACTTTATCTTTGAAGTAGTGATTATTAACCAAAATTATAAAATTATGTTTGAATTATTTTACAAAGGGGGGCCACTATTTATGGGTATCCTGACAACTGTTTTCTTTATTATCCTTACGATAGTCATATTTAACCTCGTGATTATCCTGAGGGGTGATTATAAGGATATTTCTGAGACAAGGAACAAACTGAAGTACATTAAAAGCCTGGGAATTTTTGCATTTGTAACAGGTGTTCTCGGACAGTTATTAGGTCTCTTTAATGCTTTTGGTGCAATTGAGCAGGCTATGGACATATCACCTGCCATAATTGCCGGAGGACTAAAGGTTTCAATGATTTCTCCAATTTATGGTATGCTGATTCTTCTTTTATCTTATATTTTCTGGATTATTCTGGACTTTATAGCGTCAAGGAGGAATAATGGCAGGTGACCATTAATACTTGCTGCAATTTGTTTCAGAGCCCTGATAAGATAAAAACCACTGGTTCATGCATAATGATTAGTGGTTTTTTTTAATAAATTTGCACAATCTGAAAAGCCTCTTTAGCTCAGCCGGTAGAGCAGCTCATTCGTAATGAGCAGGTCGCGGGTTCGAGTCCCGTGAGAGGCTCTTTCTTTTGAACTATTATTCTTTCTCTTGGTTATATAGTAATAACAGTCCATTAAAAAAAATAGAATGGCCCTAAAGAATAGGTGCCATAATAACATGAAAATTCTTCTCTCCGGAGCCACAGGTTACATAGGAAAAAGACTGGTATATAACCTTCTAGAAAAAGGTTATGAAGTAATATGCTGTGTAAGGGATATTCAAAGAA
Organism: uncultured Rikenellaceae bacterium; assembly: GCA_964607105.1. Taxonomy (GTDB): domain Bacteria; phylum Bacteroidota; class Bacteroidia; order Bacteroidales; family VadinHA17; genus UBA9300. The sequence goes on from CAZSJH010000196.1 coordinate 3,045, forward strand.
TCTCCCTGCCGAAATACATAATCGACAAGGTAACTTTTCTCGAAATAGATTTCCTGTCACCACCAGAACTGAAAACCCTACCCAGGGAAATAGATGGAGCTTATTATCTGATTCATTCAATGTCCCAGTCAATGAAAGACTTTGGCAGTCTTGAAGCAAAAGCTGCTGAAAATTTCAGGGATTATATGAATATGACCACCGTAAGGCATGTTGTTTACCTGAGTGGTATTGCTAATGGCGAAGAGTTATCAAGGCACCTTAGTTCAAGGAAGAATGTTGAGCACATAATAATGTCAGGCAACTATAATACTACTGTATTAAGGGCAGGGATTATTGTTGGCTCAGGCAGTGCCTCCTTTGAAATTATAAGGGATCTGGTTGAGAAACTGCCCTTTATGATGGCTCCCAAATGGGTAATGACCAGGACACAGCCCATAGCCATCAGGAATGTAATGGCATACCTTATAAATATCCTTTTCTGCCCTGATTGCTATAACAGGGGTTATGATATCGTTGGCCCCGATACAATGACTTACCGGGATATGTTACTGAAGTATGCAAAGGTGCGGCGCTTAAGAAGATTCATAATCCCCCTCCCTATAATGACGCCAAGATTATCATCATACTGGCTTTTCTTTGTCACCTCAGTATCATTCAAACTTGCAGCTAACCTGGTCGACAGCATGAAAGTCGAAATTATCGGAACCCCCAATGAGCTGGCAGAAAGATTTGGTATAGAGCTTATTTCGTATGAAGAAGCTATCAAACTCGCATTTTCAAGGATAGACCAGAATGATGTATTGTCTACATGGAAGGATTCGATGATAAGCGGACGATTAAATCACGAATTGTATGAATTTGTCCAAGTTCCCCGGCATGGAGTATACAGGTCGGTCCGGTATGAAAAGATATATGATGTGAAAGCTGTTGCAGACAGGATCTGGTCTATTGGTGGCGATACAGGGTGGTATTATGCCACATGGTTATGGAAGATAAGGGGTTTTATGGACAGGCTGTCAGGTGGTGTTGGTCTCAGAAGGGGAAGGACAAATCTCACAGAAATTCATCCGGGGGATTCACTGGATTTTTGGAGGGTTTTACTGGCCGATAAACAACGCAGGAGGTTATT
>CAZSJH010000196.1:4183-4618 GCA_964607105.1 uncultured Rikenellaceae bacterium
AGGCATGGCTGGAATTCTCAAATGACAATAATAATACGTTCATGCAGGTGGCAACCTTCAGGCCGACAGGTATTTTCGGGCGCATATACTGGTATATGCTTACGCCATTCCACTTTTTTATCTTCAGGGGAATGGCGCGCAGGATTGCCCGGACAAGAATTGCTATTGAGATTATATTTAAAAATTAATAAAGGTACCTGTGGCAGTCGGTACAGGCATATTCTTTCCAGACCTCCCCTATATCAACAGGGTGAGTGAATTCAAGTGACCGGTTAGATAAAGCAACCTGTAAACTATCGGCTGTTCCCTGAAGCTGAATGGTATGACAAAGATTACAGTCACGTGAAATAATCCTGTTATCGGCACTTTGGTGATTACCATAATGGCATCTGAAACAACCGTTAAATTCAACGTGCCCGATATGATTGGGGTATG
>CAZSJH010000196.1:4628-5606 GCA_964607105.1 uncultured Rikenellaceae bacterium
CATCCCAGCTTACTTTCATCTCGGGGAAGATATTCCTGGAAAATCCCATTTTGAATCCTTCAATTGCGGTATTTACCATTACTTCATTGGTAATTATCTCCGGATAATTCTCAGAATAAAATTCTGTCACCCTCATTTCAATATATTTCATGGCTGTATCGTAATTCTCATACTGGGAATTAAAAACCTCCATGGCCAGGCTTTTTATGTCAGGTAACTCTGCTGGTATTTCTCCTGATGCCAACAGAAGATCAGTAAATTCCTGTGGCGGGAGATAATGATGTGATGGTCTGTTATGACAGTCGATACAATCCATGACTCTCATTTCCAGAGTATCTTTTACTTCAGGGTCAAGTTGCTCATTAATATCTTCATAAATTACTGTGTCACCCGTGGCTATGTTAATACATCTCACCCAGGGTAAATATTCCCTGTCACTTGATGAAGCTATATACTCTACCCGTATATCGGGATTGATATGCCAGTGGATGCCCTCGCTTAGTCCTTTCGCACTGTTATCAGGCCCGGTTTTCATTTTGAGCTGTATAGTCCACTCGGTATTCTCACGGTTAGCAAGGTAATGTTTCTCGTTATGCAGCCTATAAGAATAAAACTTGTTTGGCCAGTGGCATCGTTCACATGTTTCACGTGCCGGCCGGAGGTTTGTAACAGGTGTAGGTATTGGTTGCGGATATACCTTGGCCAGAACAGCATATACCTGGTAAAGTCCTGATAGTTTACTTTTAACGAACCAGTCGGCTCCGGGTCCAACATGACATTCAACACATGCTACCCTGGAATGAGGTGATTCCTGATAAGCAACATATTCAGGCTTCATAACCTTATGGCATAATTGCACTCAAAATTCATTCGACTCAGTTTATTGAATTGCTTCGTAACTGCCAATCCCCGTAAGAAAAAGGTAAATTAAAGTGATTATTACAAAAAGTACAACCGCATTCCAATGCTTTTTATTAT
>CAZSJH010000197.1:0-5579 GCA_964607105.1 uncultured Rikenellaceae bacterium
CCCTCCTTTCCTAAAAGGAGGGGAAAGGGAAATACTATTAATAAACCACGTAAACCTTTTAAACATTTAAACACTTAAACACATGGCCAAATCACATATCGGTCTTATAGGCCTGGCAGTAATGGGAGAAAACCTTGTCCTTAATATGGAAAGCAAAGGGTTCAGAGTATCTGTCTTCAACAGATCAGCGGAAAAAGTTAAGAAGTTTATAGGCGGCAGGGCAGCAGGTAAGAAGATTACCGGCACTTATTCCCTCGAAGAGCTTGTCGACAGCCTGGAGAGACCCAGGAAAGTTATGATGCTGGTTAAAGCCGGTAAAGCAGTTGATGATTTTATTGACAGGCTGGTTCCCCTGCTTGAATCCGGGGATATAATTATTGATGGTGGTAATTCAAATTATACCGATACAATCCGGCGGACAGCTTATGTTGAAGATAATAATATGTTATACATAGGCACTGGTGTTAGTGGAGGGGAGGAAGGTGCATTGCTGGGACCATCTATAATGCCCGGGGGAAGTCCGGAGGCCTGGCCATATGTCAGAGACCTTTTTCTCTCTATTGCAGCCAGAACAGATGATGGTTCACCCTGCGTTGAATGGGTGGGAGCAAATGGAGCCGGTCATTTCGTTAAAATGGTTCATAACGGTATTGAATACGGAGATATGCAGCTTATAGCTGAAGCATATTTCCTGATGAAAGAACTACTGTTCATGAAGCATGAGGATATGCACAGGGTATTTAAAGAATGGAATACGGGCGAACTGAGCAGTTACCTTATCGAGATAACGGCTGATATAATGGGCTTTAATGATGAGGACGGCTACCCCCTTGTAGAAAAAATACTTGACAGGGCAGGTCATAAAGGGACGGGTAAATGGACAGGGATAAGTGCACTTGAACTGGGTATTCCCTTAACACTCATAGCAGAGTCGGTATTTGCCCGCTACCTGTCAGGACAGAAAGACCTGCGTGTGAAAGCCTCTGATATGACGTCAGGTCCAGAAGCGAGAGCCCCGGCCTACCCTGGTCGTTTCCTGAACGACCTTAAAGATGCTGTTTATGCATCAAAGATAATTTCATATGCCCAGGGATTCGAGCTGATGAGTGAAGGATCAAAAAAATATAAATGGTGCCTTGATTATGGATCTATAGCCAGTCTATGGAGAGCAGGTTGTATAATCCGATCCTCATTCCTGGATAACATAATAAAGGCCTACGACAGGGAAAAAAAATTAGAGAATCTTATGCTCGATGATTTCTTCCGCTCAAGGGTTGAAAAAGCCCAGGAAGGATGGCGCAGGGTTGTAGCCACAGCTGTGATCAATGGCCTGCCTGTGCCGGCTTTATCGTCGGCGCTGGCATATTACGATGGGTTAAGGAGTAAAACTCTGCCATCAAACCTGATACAGGCGCAGAGAGATTATTTCGGGGCACACACCTATGAAAGAATTGATAAACCGGGAGGCCAATTTTTTCATACCAACTGGACGGGTAAAGGTGGTAAAACATCTTCTACGACGTATGATGTATGAGACGAAAGACGAAAGGCTAAAGACGAAAGAGGACCGAGCGTTTAAAATTTGCCCGGTTGGCAAATTTAGCGAGGAGCCAGACAGAGCAGAAGTAGAATAAAGACGAAAGGCATAAGACGAACGGTAAGAATACTATACAAACCTTATAACCGTTAGTCGTTTGTCTTTAGTCGTTAGTCGTTTTTAAAATCCCTTAATCGTAAATCCTCCATCAACAGCAATAACCTGGCCGGTGATATATGAAGCGGCAGGCATGCAAAGGAATGCTACCAGTGCAGCTACTTCATCTACCTCCCCTACCCGGCCCATGGGGGTACGTGCAAGCACATCATTCCTGTAATCATCATCCTTCAACACCTGCTGAGCAAGAGGCGTGTTGATATACCAGGGAGCAACGGCATTTACCCTGATACCTTCAGTACCCCACTCTCCGGCAAGATTTTTCGTGAGCTGGTTAATAGCTCCCTTTGTCATACCGTAAATTGAACCTGTACGTACATGTTTCATGCCTGCAACAGAGCTGATATTTACAATAGATGGAGAATTGCTTCTGATAAGAAGAGGGTAAAAGTCTCTTGCCAGGCTGAAAGCTGAAATAAGGTTGGTGTGCAGTATAAAATCAAGCTCATCATCAGAATATTCAACTGTTTTCTTCCTGATGTTAGTGCCTACATTATTAACGAGTATATCCAGCCTGTTGAATTTTTTTCCGATAAGATCAACCAGTTTTGATCGATCATCAGCTTTTGATGCATCTGACCGGATATATATGGGATTATCCTCATCATCATTATTGTTTTTCACATTACTTCTTGAAGTACAGATGACAGTTGCTCCATGAGCAATCAATTCTTGAGCTATCCCTTTCCCGATCCCTTTTGTACCACCTGTAACCAGTGCCACATGATCCTTAAGGGACCATCTTTCTTTTTGGTTCATTATTTTTCTGTGGGTTTTAGGATTAAAGTATATTTTGCTGCTTCCTGCACTGCTTTCTCAGTAAAATGATCTTTGTAGAAACCATCCTCACAATATGTTTTCGTCTGCGAACAATAAAACTCTGAGGATGGAACGCCTGATGTACCTGTTGGAATTACAGTATACGATTCATCCCAATCAGCAGTATTGTATACATGTCTCTGTGATGCTCCATGATCAATAACAAAATTTTTCCCATATGAATAGGGTGAAACAGTATGATAACTGCCCCCTACCCTGTATGGCCCTTTGCTTAGACTAAACATGCTGTTAATTATTCCTACACTGCTCATTGGATGCATAGCTATAAACTGATGTTTGTCTCCCCATATCCAGTCTTTCGTATCAGGACTATACAGTTCTTTCAGTTCATCTATAGTCTTATGGTAAGCAGCAACCAGCATATCATCAAGGTTTTCTTCTTTATCAGTATTTACATCATCGACATACAGTTCATGCTCACCTTCAATTATCATGAGCAGGTAATATTCCCTGGTACCTCCATGAAATTCCTCATAAATTTGACCCATATCGTCTTTAAGGAGCGTATCTGCCAGGTTTTTACGGTAATATTCAAAGAAAGTAGGTATGAAACTGTCCGCTGACATATCATAGTCCCATACTGACAGGTTATCATATACCTCACTTTCAAGATCGCTCATATCATTAGTTATATGAAGATTCTTTAGCAGCAAATTTGTTAGTTTTTTTGCAAAATCCGAATGCCTGTCGGTGATCATCCTTTTAAAATCCTCGATACTGAATTTTTCCTTTTCAGCCATCATCTCCCGTATGCGATTTATGCGGTAAGGCATAGAAAAATATGTTCCTATATAGTAGGGATATTCTGAAGGAAACACAGTTTTATTATTTGCCGATGAGACTAAGCCGTTTTCAGGATTATAGCTGAATGGTAACAGATAATGAGGAACGTACCCTGTCCAGTCATACTTACTGCTGTCGCCCGGCTGTATAAATGCACCATGACCTTCCCTGATGGCTACACCACCCCCTGCATGCAAACCTATATTACCATTTACATCAGCATATATGAAGTTCTGGCTAAGGGAGTTAAAGTTAGTAAGAGCCTCATTATACTCTTCCCAATCAGATGCCCTGTTGAAAAGGTAAACAGCTACACCTTCGTTGCTCATATCGTTCCCGGACCAGCGCATGCTTATATCAGCTTCTTCAATATCATGGAATCCTGATATTATGGGTCCACGATGAGTGTATTTTATCTCCATTTCCCTGTCATCCTGCTTTTTTACTTTTATTATTTCCTTTACCGTTTTTATATCTTTCCACTCTCCGTTAAGCATGTACTGTGATTTATCTTCATTGGTCTTTTCAAGGTAAAGATCAACATCATCAACCATCAGGTTGGTCATACCCCAGGCTATATCTTCATTATGACCAGCAACAACGAAAGGTTGCCCCGGAATAACAACACCTGTCACATTAAGTTTTTTTGGTACTATCTGATGCATCTGTATCCATATACCCGGACTTGACAACCCTAGGTGCATATCATTTGAAAATAATGGCTTACCTGTCTCTGTACGGTCACCACTGACAGCCCAGTTATTACTACCATAAAAAGATGATATACCAAGCTCTTTTACCTTATCTAGTGATTTCACAAAGTTTTCAACAGTTTCCAAAGTTTCATTATCCAGTTCAAATTCTGGATAAACAGGATCACCTGTCCATTCATAGTAAGGTATTAGCTTTTTAGCTGCATCAATTCCTATTTGATTTATAAGCTTATAAACAAAAACATCACCGGTCAGGTTAACACCTGCCTCATCCCAGCTCATATAACCTAATATATTAGCCGTATTCTCAGCTGTCCATAGTTCGGGTTTATATCCAAGTATTCTGAATTCGGGTGGTAATTTTTCTGCGTTTTCAATATAATAGTTCACACCCAACACAAAATCATCAACGCAATCAAGGACCTGTTGAGTGGTATTATGAAGAACCATCTTTGATTTTTTCGTAATTCTCAGTGAACGTAGAAACAGGTCTGTCTGAACGTAATCCTCCCCGAATATTTCTGATAGTCTACCCGTTGTAGCCCTTCGTATAAGATCCATCTGCCACAATCGTTCCTGTGCCATAACATATCCCACTGCGGTATAAAGATCAGATTCATTTTCTGCATATATATGAGGTATACCCCTTTCGTCGAAAATAACCTTTACTTCATCTTCCAGCCCGGGAAGGTCCAGTTCTCCATTATAAACTGGTTTCGCACCATTACTTATGCTCTTAACAATAAAAAACCCTGCTATTACCAGGATGATAAGCAGGGACAAAACAGAATAAAGAATAATTTTTAAGGTTTTCATAGATCTCATGTTTTAGAAAACCTAAGATAACAAAAATAAATACTTCTTATGCTCCACCTTCGAAGGGGGCTGTCTCATGAGAGTAGGAACGAGATGCATCGTGTTCCTACTCTTTGGTAAATTATAATTATTATACTTTCTTTAAATCATGAATAACAAATTAAATGACGTAATATATGCACTAAAAAAAGATGTTGGTCTCATTCTTAGCATAAGTTTCGGGGTTTTTTTGTTTATACTTTTTTTCCAGCCCTTTCCACTCGACAAGTTTGATTTCAACAACAGGGTTTTACTAGTTGCCGGGTTAGGAGTAATCGTTTTTCTATTTATAGTTCTATTCCGAAATGTTTTACCCTGGCTTATTCAAAAAAATCACAGCCAACCGATTTTTCTCTCCCATATAAGTGGGTTTCTTGTATTTGCTTCTAGTGCGATTGCGTTTGTTTTTTACTTGCGCTATGTAGGCTCAGTAAAAATATCTTTTTACAATAATATCAAAATAGCTCTTAACTGCCTCATTTCTCCTGTGGTTTTAAGACTATATGATTTATTTAATGACTTAAAACAAGAAAATGAAGCACTCATTAAAGAAAAAGAAACTATTAAAAACCAAATTGAAAAATATAAAGAAGATTCTTCTGACAAGTATATTAAATAAAGTTCGGAGAAAAGTACATACCAGTAAAAACTATAGATATCAGATTTAAATCTTA
>CAZSJH010000198.1:0-5542 GCA_964607105.1 uncultured Rikenellaceae bacterium
TTTTAAGTGTTCCGGGACATAGTAAAACAGAGTCTCAGGTCTACCAATATGAAGATCAGGGATCCGTTGAGATGAAATAAAAAATTGTCTTAAGTTTTCCAAATTAATAAATTGCATTCTTCAGTAAATCAGGTACAAAAAAACAGGACAGATGAAGATAGTCATGACAGCAGTTGGAACCCGTGGTGATATGGAACCTTTTGTGGCTACAGGCGAAATATTACAGAAGAAAGGACACAGGGTAATATGCTCCATGCCCGGGCAATTCAGGCAAATTGCTGAAGACTCAGGACTGGAATTTGAATCACTTGGAGCGAAGTTTATTGAGCTTCTCATTAGCTCATTTTGGAATGGTAACAACAGTGATGATAAGCAAGAAGTGGCTGAAAATAAAGGATAAGATAAAACGCAAAGACATAAAGGATATACTTCGTCATAGCAAGACAGTTTATACCATTTCCCCTACCCTTTTTGCACAGGCTGATAACTGGGAAAGAAACATCAGGGTATTAGGTTACCATAAAAGCATCAGAAGTATTAACTGGCAACCCGACAAAGCCCTGACCGACTTTATGGCAAATCATAGTAATATATTATTTGTCACCTTTGGCAGTATGCTTAACCCGGAGCCGGAAAAAAAGACAAAAATAATCCTGGATATACTTGAAAAGAACAAAATCCCGGCTATAATAAACACTGCTTCCGGCGGACATATCAAACCTGATAAATATGACAGGTATCTGATACATTTTGTGTGCCATATACCATATAGCTGGATATTTCCAAAAGTTTATGCGGTTATGCATCATGGGGGCTCAGGTACGACCCACCTGGCATTGAAGTTCGGTTGTGCTTCACTGATAATCCCGCATATTCTTGATCAGCATGTATGGAATAAGATCATATACGATCTCGGTACAGGGCCAAAAGGCATCAAGATAGGGAAAATTACAGAAAAGAATATTGAGCCAAAACTCATGGAATTAATGAACGATAGCGGCTTCAAGGAGAAAGCGAGGCAAATAGAAAGGAGAATGAGTAAAGAAGATTATAGTGAAGAATTATATAATTTCATTGTGGATTAACATACTTTAATCATGGTAAACAAGTTTATTTTGAGTTAACATAATAAATTTAGTAGTATTGATTATAAAAGAAAATGCCAATAAGAGCAAACACATTAAAATGAGCTTAGAAGATTTTGGGTACAGTAATAAAATTGAAATATTCAGGAAGGAAAATAAGCTTGAGAGGTCTGATATAGGAAGAGTTATTGCAGAACACAAGGAACGCTACATTGTAAAGACAATAAATTCTGAATTGGAAGCCGAGGTTACTGGTAATATACGATTCACTGCAAAAGATCGCGAAGATTTCCCTGCCGTAGGGGATTGGGTTACATTAATCACTTACGAGGAAGGTTTAGCCATAATAAATAAAATCTTGCCAAGGTCATCGATTATCAAAAGAAAGGCTATCGGCAAACCTGGGGATGTGCAGGTAATTGCTGCTAATGTTGATTATGCATTTCTGGTCCAGTCCGTTGACAGGGATTTTAACATAAACCGGCTTGAACGGTACCTTACAATCTGTTATTCATCAGGGATAACACCCATAATAATCCTCAGTAAGATTGATCTTGTCAACGAGCAAAGCTTAAGTGATATATCAGGCAGTATAGGACAAAGGATCAGTAATGTCAGGTTTATAGCCCTCAGCAACCGGACAAAGCAGGGTTATGAGGCACTGTCAGAAAGTATCGAGAAGGGTAAGACCTATTGTATGCTGGGTTCTTCAGGTGCGGGTAAATCAACACTCCTGAACAATCTCTCCGGAAGGGAGGTAATGCGGACAGGGGCAATAAGTGACAGCACAAATAAAGGGAAACACATTACAAGCCACAGGGAAATGATCATTCTTTCGAAAGGAGGTATCCTGATAGATAACCCCGGCATGAGAGAAGTTGGCATTGCAGATTCTGCAGGGGGATTGGAAATCACTTTTAATATCATAGATGAAATATCAGTGTCATGCAGATACAAAGATTGTACACATACCCATGAGGCCGGGTGTGCTGTAATTGACGCTGTTGAAAGAGGTGTAATAAAAAGGGCTTCATATGATAACTATATAAAACTAAAGAGGGAGAAAGATCATTTTGAATCTACGCTGGCAGAAAGAAAAAAGAAGGAAAAAGAATTTGGCAAGATCGTAAAGAACTACAAGAAAACCATGAAGAGGAATAGGTCCGCAGATAAATAGCCTTAGCCTAAGTTTAAGCCTAAGCCTTTGCTTTCTTTGATATCCAATTAACCAGTCCTTTGCTCTGTATTATCTCGTTCAGTTTATCCGGCAGTGGCTCGAAAACTATTGTTCTATCCCCTACTTTCACCTCTCCTTTCTCAAAATCAATATCAACACTGTGTCCTTCGTTATATGCCTTAACGGCTTCAGGAAGAACTATAAGAGGCAATCCCTGGTTTAAGGATGAGCGGTAGAATATCCTGTTAACAGATCTAACAATGACAGCTTTAATGCCTATATGAGCAAGACCCACAGCAGGATGCTCCCGGGAACTGCCACAGCCAAAATTATCACCAGCTATTATTATATCTCCTTTTTCTGCTAGGGTGCTGAATGATTTATCAAAGCCTTCAAACAGGTGGGGAATGATAGCCTCAGGATCGGAACTCAGTACATTATAAGTAAGATTGCCTGCAAACATCTGGTCGGTATTCAGGTTATCACAATCGCTGTAGTTCCATACTCCATTACTTTTCCTGTTATCACCTTCAGCGATTATGGCACCTCCGCTTTCTTTTCTATCGATAATATATTTTTCCTTACCGGCTTTTTTTCTCGGATCCGTTATTTTACCCGTAAGAGCCGAGCATGCTACTGTTGCCGGTGAAGCCAGGTATATCTGTGCGTTCTTGTTACCCATCCTGCCGGGAAAGTTCCTGTTGGCAGTAGAGATTACAGTATATCCATCAGCTGGAATACCCTGGCCGGTCCCGAGGCATGGCCCGCAGCTTGGACTGAGTATATTTGCACCTGCCTCAATAAGTCTGGTAATATGCCCTTCATTTATAGCCTGCAGGTATATTTCGCTACTTGCAGGGATCACAAGTAGCTGGAAGTCTTCTTTTATTTTTTTACCACCCAGTATAGCGGATGCTATCCTTATATCTTCTATTCTTCCGTTTGTACATGTACCGATAAGTCCCTGTTGTATTTCAATACCTGCTTTTTCAGGAACACTCTTAATATTATCTACATTATGAGGAGCTGCAACCAATGGAAAAACCTCATCCAGGTCAATTTCTATCTCACGGGTATAAGCGGCTCCCACATCTGCCCATACACTTTTCCCTTTCTTCGAGCCCAGAAATTCATAGAGTACTTCATCTGCAGGAAAGACTGCATTCTTGGCTCCCATTTCAGAGGCCAGATTAGCTATTGTCATCCTGTCGGATATGCTCAATGTTTTTACTCCATCACCATGGTATTCAATTGACATATAGTTGGCACCTGCTGTTCCTATAATACCTATAATCCAGAGGGATAAATCTTTGGCATAAACATTCTCATTCAATTTACCGCTAAGTGTAATTTTCATTGATTCAGGCACCCTGAACCATGTTTCGCCCCTGGTCCATATTCCAGCCGATTCTGTACGGTCAATTCCTGCTGCCATAGCATTAAAAGCACCTGCGGTACAGGTATGACTGTCACTTCCAACTATTATCATTCCAGGAAGCGCATGATATGACATTATCTGGTGACAAATACCTTTGCCGGCATCGTAGAACTTGTCGATCCTGTGCTTCCTGACCAGTTCGCGTATCTCTTCATATTGAGTTGCGAGTTTTGCATTTGTTGGTGGTGCATTATGATCCAGAACAACCAGTAACTGGTCAGGGTCATTTATTTTACCGGATCCCATTTTTTCAAAAGTTCTGTATATACTTGCCGTATTATCATGGGTCAGTACAATATCAGGCCTTTTAAATACAATTGCTCCGGCCGGGGCATTGAATATTTTTTCGACAAATGTTCTGGGGGTCATACTTTAATGTTTAGGGGTTTAGGGGTTTAGAGGTTTAGGGGTTTAGGGGTTTGTTGAATTGATTAATCGTTGAATCGGGTTGTTAAAAAATTCTTAAATCTTAAATCGTTAATCTTCAATCTAATATCAAAAGGCCTATTGAAGAAGTCCTCCGTTTTTATATATTTCCAACTGTACATCACTGAAAGGATTAATTTTTGTACTGTTACCTGTATTAAGGTTTTTAACAATACCTGTTTTCAAATTGATCTCGGCTTCATCCTTGTCTTTCAGCTTTAACTCTCTCAGGCTATCACAGGTAAGTACCGGGAATGCAGCATTTATTGCATTTCGTTCATAAATAGCACCGAATGATTGTGCCAGTACGGCCTGTATACCCAGTGATATGAAACAATCAACTGCCTGCTGCCTTGAGCTGCCCGAACCAAAATTTTTTCCTGTTATTATAATATCTCCTTTTTCAGCTTTTTTTGCAAAATCTTCATGTCCATCCAGATTGTCAAAGGCATATTGCCCCATTTCATTTATATCTGTAATTGACAGGTACCGGTTATGAAATATCATATCTGTATCAATATTGTCCCTGCTTATTATCCAGCACCTTCCCTTAATTATTTCAGGCCTTAAGGCTTTCTGCTCCTTTGATTTCTTTTTCTTTTCTTTTTTAAGCTTATAGCCTGTTGATTCAAAAACTGCAGGTTCACCAGGGATCTCATTTTCATGTGTTATATATCCTGCTACCGCCGATGCGGCAACTGTTGCAGGGGATGCAAGGTATACGCTTCCCTTGCCCTGTTTTCCCGGGAAGTTCCTGTTACCCGTGCTTACAGTAATTTCTCCCGGCCCGTTCTGTCCCACCTGTCCAGCAGCACATCCTGCACATCCTGCATTTGACACAAGTGCACCTGCTTTCTTGAAGATATCTATTATGCCCTCCTGCAGGCATTTATTCCATATTTCATCAGTGGCAGGTACTATTTTCAATACCACACCTGGTGCCACAGTCCTGTTCTCAAGAACTTTTGCTGCTGCTCTCATATCTTCCATTCTTCCGTTTGTACAGCTGCCTATGAAGGCTGAATCTATTTTTATTCCCCTTTCATTGTCAATGCTAATTGTGTCATGAGGCTTCCCCGGTCTGGCCAGCATAGGTTTGAAAGTATTTACGTTAATACTGAAAGTTTTTTCATAGCCGGCATCTCTGTCGGCATATACAGCTTCAAAATCTTTATGGGCTTTTTCAGTACAATAATCCATTACATCTTTATTTGGGGGAAAGAGTATTATTATTGCTCCCATTTCCGTCGCCATGGATGATATTGTTATGCGGTCACTAACTCCCATATCCTCCAGGCAGTCTCCATACATTTCGACTGAATAGCCCAGGAGTGAGTTGGCACCAAATTCATTCAGCAGGTTTAAGACAACATCTTTAGCATAAACATTACCCGGCAATTCACCATCAAGGATAAG
>CAZSJH010000199.1:0-5528 GCA_964607105.1 uncultured Rikenellaceae bacterium
TCTTCGTCTTCCTGGTATTCATTAATCACATAATTGAGTACCAGATCTTTCATATCTTCCATAATATTAAGTATTTGGTTTATTAATTACTGATATTCACGCTGGCGCGGATCTCCAGATCCGTGCCACAAGCATATTTTTAACTTTATATACATCTTTGGCACGAGTCTGGAGACTCGCGCCAGCTTGTGAACTACTCGTCTTCAAGCGTCGAAGTATCACCAATATCCTCACCCCACTCTTTTGCATGGAGTATTCTCCTCATTATCTTCCCGCTTCTTGTTTTTGGGAGGCTGTCGACATATTCTATTTCCTGTGGCATGGCCAGGGGCGACAGTTTCTTTCTTATAAAGTTCATTATTGACAATTCAAGGTCATCGTCTACCTCGTAACCGGGCTTAATGGTTATAAAGGCTTTTACAACTTCCATATTTACTTCATCAGGTTTTGAAACAACCGCTGACTCGGCAACAGCCTCATGTTCTATTAAAGCTGACTCAACTTCAAAGGGGCTTACAAGGTGACCGCCTGTATTTATGACATCATCATCTCTACCAATAAACCAGAAATATCCCTCGCTGTCAATTGAGGCCCGGTCGCCGGCCAGGTACCATCCATTTAAGAACTTCTCCTTATATTTTTCCTCATTATTCCAGTATGTGGTCATCATTGATGGCCAGCCCGGTTTAAAGGCAATCAGTCCCACCCTTCCCGGTTCTTCAATTGGTTCGAAAGTATTGGGATCCAGCACTACTCCTGTTATTCCCGGGAAGACTTTACCCATTGATCCAGGTTTTACTTTCATACCCGGGTAATTACTTATCATCATGCACCCGGTTTCAGTCTGCCAGTAAGTATCGAGGAAAGGCAGGCCGAATAATTTCTCAGACCATATTACTGCTTCAGCATTGAGCGGTTCTCCCACGCTGGCCAGGTGGCGCAGGCATGAAAGGTCATATTTTTTAACGAGCTCATCTCCTGCTTTCATGAGTGATCTGATGGCTGTAGGCGCCGAATACCACATTGTCACCCTGTACTTCTCAATGAACTTATACCATGAATCGGCAGAAAAACCTTTATCAAGCACACACTGGGTGATCCCCATGCTCCAGGGACCTATTATACCGTATGAGGTACCCGTTACCCAACCGGGATCGGCCGTACACCAGTAAATATCATCATCCCTGAGGTCCAGCACCCATTTTGTTGTAAGATATTGAGAAATAAGTGAGTAATGAACATGCCTGACACCTTTCGGCCGGCCTGTCGTTCCCGAGGTATAATGCAGCACAGAGGGAGAATCAGCTTTCGTTGGGAATATTTCCATATTCTCAATCGGTTCTTCCCTGGTAAGGCTAAAGGCTATTTCTTTTTCCTGTAGAGGTTTGACTTCATTGTAGTCAACAATGATGATATGTATGAGCCCGGGCAACATATCTTTTATCTTCCTTATCTTAGCCACATGTTTTCTCTGCGTTATGATAGCACTTGTTCCTGCATTTTCAAGTCGTACATAAAGTGATTCATCTCCGAAGGCTGAAAAGAGTGGCTGTACGATAGCTCCAATTTTAAGAACGCCAAGAAAAGAAAGGTACAATTCGGGTATCTTATCCATGAACAGGCACACCCTGTCCTGATCCTTGATTCCCAGGCCCCGGAGGAAAGTTCCTATTGTATTACCGGCTAACCTAATATCATTGTAGGTGTACTTTCTTTCTTCGCCGGTGAATCCTTCATGGTATAATGCTATTTTTTCAGATTTACCCTGCTCGCATATCCTGTCAGAACAATACCAGCCTATATTAATTATGTCTCCTTTCTTGTAATCAAGTTCCTTTTCTGATATGGACCAGTCGAAGTTTTTTAACTTTTCATCATAAGAGCCAATATTACTCATAGAATAATCACAGTTTAATTAATAAAGGCCTGAAGATAATGTTATTTTTGAAAGATTAATAATCTGAAATGTCAAAATTATGCTGTTTGGCAACAGATTGTTTTATTGGAATATTATATTACTGGAGTACAAGAACCAATGAACCTGAATTTGCCGAAGGCAGACTAATACTGCCCGGTTCCATTAAATAAATTCCATTAGCCTCTTTAATAACTTGCCATTACTTCTCTGAACTTCTTATATAGTATTTTCAGTTTTTCCTCCGTCCTGTGCTCGTCGTATATTCTGATGAAATCAAGCATGCCATTTTCATCGTACATAGTTACCAGTGCTGCATCAAAAGAGAAATCAATAATATTATTCCTGACATCCCTGTATATTTTCTCAAATGTATCCCATTGCAGTTTTTTATCTATTTGCAGATATGCGCGGTGTGAATTTTTACAATCGAATGTACAATCGATAAAAATACCATCATCAATTTTTTCAATCTTGAAGTATTTTGTTACTCTGATAATACCATCAAAAGGAGAGAATTTGTGATGATGCTTAAAGACAATATCTTCCTTTTTGAATTCTTCTATTAAGCCCGGGACATGTTTGCAGGAAATATTTCTGATCCTGATCATTCCCATATTTCTATCTATATGGCTGATGGTGCCGGGTGCCGCATCAAAATTATAATTAATGCGAGGTTTAACAGATTGAATTGCCCTGATAACCTTGTCAGTATCATAGTTCATATCTGTTACGAGAAATGCAGATTTTGGTTGCTCTTTGTCAGGCACAGTTGTTCCGTAATAACCGGCATAAGGGTATTCTGATATAAAAATCAAAGCTGCCTTGCAATCTATACGGTCATTAATGATTAACCTTTCCTTTTTTGTTGTTGTCCCTATTGAAGAAAATAAATGTGTTTCCATGTATGTTTTGTTATATGGATTGGGATATCTATATCAAAGGTATTAAATATTAAGCAATTTAGGGGAGGCGAATTGCAGTTTTATTTGACGGGAATGCCAGGGCTTTCCAAGGTATGTATAATTCTATAAACTAAACCCGAAACTTAATATTACCACTCAAGAATTACTTTTCCACAGTTTCCCTCTTCCATTGCATCAAAACCTTTCTGGAAATCATCTACAGTGAAATGATGAGTAATAACGGGATTAAGGTCTATACCCCCTATAATCATTTGTTCCATCTTGTACCATGTTTCCCACATTTCACGTCCGTAGATACCTTTCATGGTGATGGCCTTAAATATGATATCACTCCATGGTACCTTAAATTCAGAGGGTAGTATCCCGAGCAGGGATATGGAAGACCCGTTGTACATATTTTCTATCATCTCGTTAAATGCTTTTGGTGAACCTGACATTTCCAGACCTACATCAAAGCCCCGCATGCCCAGTTTCTTAACGGCATCAGATATTTTTTCCCCTTTTGATGGATTGATCACCATTGTGGCTCCCATTTTTTTTGCAATATCAAGCCTGTAGTCGCTGAGGTCACTGGCCACCACATAGCGAGCACCCGCAAACCTGGCAATGGCGATGGCCATACTGCCTATGAGCCCTGCTCCGGTGATGAGAACGTCCTCACCTATCAGGGGGAAGGAAAGGGCTGTATGTGTGGCATTACCGAAGGGATCCATAATTGAAGCCCAGTCATCGGGTATGCGGTCGTCGAGTAATATCACATTTTCAGATGGCAGCTTTAAATACTCAGCGAAGGCACCATTGATGTTAACTCCTATACCAATGGAGTTTTCACATACATGTTTCTTCCCACGCCGGCAGTTACGGCAGTGACCGCAGGCGAGATGACCTTCACCTGTGACCCTGTCACCCACTTTGAGATTCTTAACTCCTGCTCCTGCAGATTCTATATGACCCACATATTCGTGACCTATTGTCATGGGTGTTTTTATCGTTTTCTTCGCCCACTCATCCCATAGATATATGTGCAGATCAGTACCGCATATGGCAGTCTTTTTTATTTTAATTATTACATCGTTTAATCCAGGTTCAGGAACAGGTACCTGTTCCATCCGGATACCTTTTCCCGGTTGAGCTTTCACCAGGGCTTTCATTGTACTCATGGTATTATATTTTTTTGCCAGGGACCAATAATACTACAAATGTAAGTCAAAAAAGATGATTTTTCGCAACCCTGAATTCTTGTCACAGATTCTGTATCTTTGTAAAGCATTAATAATTAATATCGATTATGATAGGTACTGTAAGAGTAAGATTTGCACCCAGCCCTACCGGGCCTCTTCATATTGGTGGAGTGCGTACAGCACTTTATAATTACCTTTTTGCAAGGAAAAATAATGGAATATTTATACTTAGGATAGAAGATACGGATCGATCAAGATTGGTGGCAGGGGCGGAAGAGTATATAATGGAATCTCTTGACTGGTGTGGAATCAATGTGGATGAGGGGATAAAACAGGGAGGTAATTACGGACCTTACAGACAGAGCGAAAGAAAGAATATTTACGGTAAATTTGCAGATGAACTGCTGGAGTCAGGCAGCGCATACATGGCTTTTGATACACCCGAAGAACTGGAGATTCTGAGGAAAGAACATGAGGAAAAAGGTACTACCTTTATGTACAATGCGCATACCAGGGGCGGACTTAAAAATTCACTTGCCCTGGCTGCTGATGAAGTTGACCGGCTTCATACCGAAGAAACACCCTATGTAATAAGGTTTAAAATGCCAGCCAATGACGATATTGAAATGCATGATATGATCAGGGGGAAAGTGATTGTTAATTCAGGTACTATTGATGATAAAATTCTGTTCAAATCTGATGGGATGCCTACATATCACCTGGCCAACGTTGTGGATGATCACCTGATGGCGATATCACATGTTATCAGGGGAGAAGAATGGCTGCCTTCGCTGCCACTGCATGTTTTGCTTTACAGCGCTTTCGGTTGGGATCTACCATCCTTTGCTCACCTGCCGCTATTGCTTAAGCCTACAGGCAAAGGAAAACTGAGCAAGCGTGATGGCGACAAAATGGGATTTCCCGTTTTCCCACTCTACTGGCCTTATGGTGAAACCGCAAGGGGTTACAGGGAAGATGGTTACTTGCCGGAAGCCTTCGTAAATATACTGGCATTGCTGGGGTGGAACCCGGGAAGCGATAAAGAATTGTTTTCAATGAATGAGCTTATCGAGGAGTTCAGTATTGAAAGAGTAGGCAGGTCAGGGGCCCGCTTCGATCCTGAGAAGGCCAGGTGGTTTAACCACCAGTATATGCAAATAAAACCTGTTGAGGATATAGCTGCCAGCTATGTAAAAATGGTTGAAGACAGGGGGTATAGCATTGAAATTGAAGACGCTGCCAAGCTGGTCGCTTTAGTCAGGGGAAGGGTTGATTTTATTTCCGAATTATGGTACCAGACAGATTTCTTTTTTGAAGCACCACAATATTATGATGAGGCTGCGGTAAAGAAAAAATGGAAACAGGATTCCCCCATCGTGATGAAAGAACTGATAACTGTGCTTGAAGGTGTTGTCCCATTCACTTCCTCTGAAACGGAACAAACAGTTAAGAGATGGATAGAGGAAAAGGAATATGGTATGGGTGCAGTAATGAATGCTTTCAGGC
>CAZSJH010000200.1:0-5516 GCA_964607105.1 uncultured Rikenellaceae bacterium
TCATCTTTCCCTTTTCCCTTGTCTTCTGGAGTTTTAGCTTTCTCCTCTTTCACCTTCACCTCAGCCTTCTCTTCTTCTTTCTCCGCCTTTGGAGCTTCTTCTACTGTTTCCTTTTCTACTTCTGTTTCAGCTTTCTTCTCCTCAGCCTCAGCCTCAGCCTTAGCCTTTACTTCTTCCTCTTTCCCCTCTACGTTCACGTCGTTTGTTAATTTCTTTTCTTCTTCAGTCATGATTTAATTAAATAAACTAATAATTAATAAGTTAGACATTATTTTGAATAAAATTGGATGCAAAAATACTCAAAGGATGTCAAATCTCCTAATACTCAGTCCAAAAATATTACAGCAAATGTGTGTATTCTCTGGCCCTAATATTTTCAGTATTCCAATATTTCCTATCTTTACGCCTACCTTTAATACCTTTTAAATGAAACGCATTCTCATTGCTGGCGGAGCGGGATTTATAGGCTCTCATCTTTGTGAAAGTCTGTTGAATGAAGGAAATGAAGTGATATGCACTGACAATTTTTTTACCGGTGCAAAAGAAAATATAGCTCATCTCCTCGGTCATCCCTATTTTGAACTTATCAGACATGATATTACTATGCCACTATATGCAGAGGTTGATGAGATATATAACCTTGCGTGTCCGGCCTCCCCTATTCATTATCAACATAATGCCATCAAGACCATTAAAACATCAGTAATGGGATCAATTAATATGCTTGGGCTGGCAAAACGTACCGGTGCAAAAATACTGCAGGCATCATCGAGTGAGGTTTACGGAAACCCGGATGTTCATCCCCAGCCTGAAAATTATCATGGCAATGTTAATATTCTCGGCCCTCGCTCATGCTATGACGAAGGAAAAAGATGTGCCGAAACCCTGTTTATGAATTATCATATCCAGAATAATGTAAAAATAAAAATAGCCAGGATATTTAATACATATGGCCCCAGGATGATGATAAATGATGGCAGGGTGGTATCAAATTTCATTGTCCAGGCTATTCGCAACCGTGAAATAACAATATATGGTGACGGTAAACAGACCAGAAGTTTTCAATATATAGATGACCTCATTGATGCTATAAAAGCTCTTATGGACACGGAGGACTCGTTTACAGGCCCGGTTAACCTGGGAAATGACCGGGAGATATCAATAATTGAACTGGCTGAAATGATAATAAGATTGACTGATTCAAAATCTGGAATTGTTTATCAACCTTTACCACAGGACGATCCATTACAGAGAAAGCCTGACATAAGTCTGGCAAGGGAAAAACTCAAATGGGAACCAACAAATGATCTTGAAAAAGGCTTAATAAAAACTATAGAATATTTCAAAGAGAAACTCAAAATATGAAAGGTATAATTCTTGCCGGTGGTGCAGGCACACGTTTGCATCCTCTTACATTAACAATCTCAAAACAAATTCTCCCGGTATACGACAAACCGATGATATACTACCCCCTGTCAGTATTGATGCTGTCGGGTATAAGGGATATATTAATTATAAGCACACCCCGTGATATAGTACTCTTTAAAGACCTTTTAGGCGACGGGTCCCAGCTAGGTGTAAGGTTTAGTTACGAGGTACAGCCCACACCTGGAGGACTGGCACAGGCTTTTTTGATCGGAGAAAAATTCATCGGTGATGATAATGTTTGCATGATACTCGGAGATAATATCTTTTACGGACAGGGACTGGGTAAAACAATGCTGGATACTGCAAGTCTCACGGCAGGAGCATGTGTGTTCGGATACTATGTAACCGACCCTGAAAGATATGGAGTAGTTGAATTCGATGATTCCGGTAGTGTAATCAGTATAGAAGAAAAACCTGAAAAGCCTAAATCCAATTATGCTGTAACCGGACTTTATTTCTATGATAATACCGTGGTCAGTAAAACCAAAAAACTTAAACCTTCAAAGCGCGGAGAGCTGGAGATAACTGACCTGAACAGATTATACCTTGAAGAAGGCAGGCTCAAAGTCAAACTCATGGGCCGTGGAATGGCATGGCTGGATACAGGCACATATGAAAGCATGCTGCAGGCTTCCAATTTCGTCGCAACACTGGAGCAGCGTCAGGGATTAAAAGCAGCCTGTATAGAAGAAATAGCATATATTCGAGGGTTCATCGACAAAAAACAACTGCTCAGCCTGGCAAAAAAACTGGGAAAAAGCCAGTATGGAAAATACCTTAAAAATATTGCTGACGAAAAGGTTATAACCCTCAGTAAGCTTATGAAATAATAATATCTATGAAAATTATTAAAACTGAATTTAACGGTCTTTATATTATTGAACCTAAAATATTTACTGATAAAAGAGGATATTTTTTCGAAAGTTATAAGCAGAAGGAGCTAAAAGAAAACCAACTGGATTTTGAATCGCTGCAGGATAATGAGTCATTTTCATCAGGTAATGTGATCAGGGGACTTCATTACCAGCTAAACCCCATGGCACAGGCTAAATTGATCAGGGTGATAAAAGGTCACATAAGGGATGTTGTTCTTGACATGAGGAAGGGATCACCTACTTATGGCAGGTGGAAAGCCGTGGACATAGATTCTGAATCGAAAAAGCAATTATTCATACCCCGGGGATTTGCCCATGGATTCTCAGTGCTCAGCCCGGAGGCTATTATTCTCTATAAATGCGACAATTATTACAGTCAGGAGCATGAAAGGGGAATAGATCTAAACGATCCTTCACTGGAAATTGACTGGGGTATCGATCCCTCAAAAGCCATGATCAGTGAAAAAGACATTAATAACCCCTCGTTCTCCGAAGCAGAAAATAACTTTGAATATATGCTATGAAGAGGATTCTTGTAACAGGCGCCAGAGGACAACTGGGGATTGAGTTACAGGCTCAGCAGAAAAGGCTTCATGGAACTGAATTCCACTTCTTTGATATTGAAGAGCTGGATATAAACAATGAAATCGAAGTTGAAAAAACAATAAGTAATATTAAACCACATATACTTATTAATTGCGCAGCTTACACGGCAGTTGACAGGGCTGAGGAAGATGTAGAGAATGCGTATGCGGTTAATGCAAAAGCCGTCAAAAATATAGTAAATGCTGCTTCCAATGTGACAGGTATGAAACTTGTGCACATATCAACAGATTTTGTTTTTGACGGTAAAAACAAATCGCCATATAGTGAAGATGAAAGTCCCGCTCCACAATCAGTATATGGCATGAGCAAACTGCAAGGTGAAAAATATGCCCTCAGTTATCCTCATACTATGATTATAAGAACATCCTGGCTGTATTCGGAATATGGTGACAACTTTGTTAAAACAATTATAAGGCTGGCAGGAGAAAAAGATGAAATAAATGTTATTAATGACCAGAGGGGTGCACCCACCCGGGCAGCAGATCTTGCATCAGCTATACTGGATATATGCAGTCAAATATTTTATGATGAGAAGAAATTTATGCCGGGAATATATCATTACAGTAACGAAGGTTCGTGCAGCTGGTATGAATTTGCATGTGAGATAAAGAGTATAATGGGACTTAACATTAAAATAAACCCGGTAAGCACTGCAGAATTTCCACTCCCTGCAAAACGACCTCCATATTCAGTACTGGGTCTTGATAAAATAAAAAATACTTATGATATTGAGATACCTTCCTGGCAGGATAGCCTGGAAATTTTTCTAAACAGATATAAAGCGTAATAATGAAAGATAAGTATATTGATTCAATCTATGAAAGGGCCAGATCATGGACATCTCATGAATATGATGTGGATACCCGCAAACAAGTCCTTCATATGATAGAAGATGATGAGAAAAAACTAATCGACTCATTTTATAAAGACCTGGAATTCGGTACAGGCGGACTGAGGGGTATAATGGGCCCCGGAACTAACAGGATGAACAGGTATACTGTAGGAATGGCCACTCAGGGTGTGGCAAATTACCTGCTTAAAAATTTTCCCGGCAGGGATATAAGCGTAGCCATAGCTTACGACTGCAGGAATAACAGCAGGCAGTTCTCGGAAATAGTCGCGGAGATATTCTCAGCCAATGGCTTCAGGGTATACCTGTTCGAATCACTCAGACCTACGCCTGAATTGTCATTTGCCATCAGGCATCTTGGTTGTCAGAGTGGTGTTATTATCACAGCCTCCCATAATCCGCCCGAGTATAATGGTTATAAAGCATACTGGGATGATGGAGGACAGGTTACTGCACCACATGACAAAAATATAATAAATGAAGTGCGAAAAATAACAGCCGTTTCGGAAATAAAATTCGACGGACCTGCAGACAATATTAATATTATCGGTAAAGATATCGACGAATTATTTATCAATACAGTAGAAAAAATCAGCCTTAATCCCGAATGTATAAATGAAAAAAATGATATCGGCATAGTTTACACGCCGATCCATGGCACCGGGGTGGAGATAATACCTGCCACTCTCCGGAAATTTGGTTTCACAAATATTATAAATGTCCCGGAACAGGATATAGTTGATGGAAATTTCCCTACGGTAAAATCACCTAATCCTGAAGAGCCGGCAGCTTTTAAGATGGCTCTTGAAAGAGCCAGGGAACATGATGCTCAAATTGCCATGGCCACTGACCCCGATGGTGACAGGCTGGGCGTTGCTGTTAAAAACAGATCAGGTGAATTTGTATTACTCAACGGCAACCAGACAGGAGCGTTGCTTACCTGGTATATAATAAGCCAGATGAAGGAAAAAAACATGCTCAGAGGTAATGAATACATTATCAAAACGGTAGTCACTTCTGAACTTCTTGACAGGATAGCTGAAAAAAATAATGTTGAATGCTTTAATGTACTCACAGGATTTAAATATTTTGCCAGCCTCATGAAGAAGCTGAATGGTAAGAAAAAATATATCGGTGGAGGTGAAGAAAGCTTTGGATACCTGCCAGGTGATTATGTCAGAGATAAAGATGCCGTTGGTTCATGTGCACTGATGGCTGAATTGGCCGCCTATACAGCATGCAAAGGTAAATCAGTGTTTGACAAACTTATAGATATATATTATGAATATGGCCTGTTCAGGGAAAAACTGGTAAACATTGTCAGGAAAGGGAAAGATGGAGCAGACGAAATAAACAGGATGATGAGTGACTTCAGGAATCATCCGCCCTCTGAGATCAATAACTCAAAAGTGGTTCAAATAATAGATTATCAGACAGGCATATTAAAAAACCTGAAGAATGAAACTGTTAAAAGTATGGATTTTGAAAAGAGCAATGTTCTTCAGTTCTTTCTCGAAGACGGAACTAAAATATCAATGCGTCCATCCGGCACGGAACCCAAGATGAAATTTTATTTCAGCGTGAACACCAGGCTTGGTAATAAGGATGATTACGAAAAGAAAGAAGTTGAACTGGATGCCCGGGTAGAAGCATTAATAAAAAACATTATAAAATAAGTTTAAGTGGTTTAAGAATTTAGACCTACCCAGGACCCAGGACCCAGGACCCAGGACCCAGGACCCAGGACCCAGGACCCA
>CAZSJH010000201.1:0-5496 GCA_964607105.1 uncultured Rikenellaceae bacterium
GCGTAATACGCGTAAGGGAGACTGCTTGCTGTCAGTCTCCCGAATGAGGTTCAACTTGTTTTTATGATAAGTAAAGTTATTTAATATTTTGAAACGGCGGTATATGATGAAGTTTTTTCATTATAGATGTTCAATAATATATATCTGGCTGCCAGTGGTTAATGCAGGTCTAAATCGTCAATGGGACTCTTTATTTGAACGAGATGGCGACGACTGACATGTGTGTAAATCTCAGTGGTCCTGCTGCTCTGATGACCAAGCAATTCCTGGATGTACCTTATGTCCAGACCAGTCTCGTGTAAATGTGTTGCATAACTGTGCCTCAGACTGTGAATACCTACCTCCCGGTAAATACCAGCCCTCGATAACGCTGCCTTAAATACATGGTATACACTCGATGTAGTGTATTGACCTCCCTTCTGACCTTCAAATAACCATATTATAGGATGATATGAATCCCTGTATTCTTCTATCTTTTCCCATACCTTCTCTGAAACAGGAACTACCCGGTCAATATTACCCTTCCCGAAGCGTATGTGCAATATCCCCCTCTCACGATTTAAGTCGGAAAGCCTGATATTAACCACCTCACTACGCCTTAAACCGCATGAATACGTTATCCATAGTATTAGCCTGTGCTTCAGATTGCGGGTGGAATTTAAGATCCTCTTTACCTCTTCTTTCGAAAAAACCTGGGGTAAGGGTCTTGATTTCCTGGGACGCTTTATTAATTCAATATCAAAATCAGACTCCGGTATCAGAGAATAATATGTTTTTATCGCAGTTATTACCTGGTTCTGAAATGACGCTGAGTAACCCAGAATCATAATGTGCTCCTCCATAAATGCCCTGAAATCCTCATTGTTGATATCTGAAGGTAGCGCCGGCTGACAGTACTTAAAGAAATATTCTAGTTGCGATAAATATGTTTTAATCGTGTGCCTGCTGTACCTCTGCTCTGAAAGATAACTTTCTAATAATTTCAAGGCAGCTATGGCCTCATACCCCGATTCACGTTCCCTGATACCCGAGGTAACTTCTTTTATCCTGTTCTTTAAACCCTCAGGTTTGCGTACCTTTTTTGTTATAACCTTAACACCGATATCACTGAAATAATCAGCCAGTGAATCAATAGTTGACCTGGTAGCGGTGAGGTGCCATTCCCTTCGTTCTTTATTGTACACGGGCTTTCCATAGTGCCTTAATTCCCTGATCCATTCTTTATCGTACCGGCCGGTGAATTTGATTATGAGCCTTCCGCTGCTGTAATCAATACTGAATTCTACCGGATCAAATGATGTAAAGCCTTGACCTCCTTCAGCCCAGTGATTCTTATTAAAGTATGAATCATGGTGTTCGGGGAAGGGTTCATCAGATCTTAGGCCAGTTCCGGTACTATTATTCTTGGAAAGAGGCACTATATCAGAATTGACCTTTCCCGGAGAATCATGAAGCTCAACGGTATTAATCCTGAATTTTCCCCTGAAGTACCTGGTAATATCCCTGAAACTGTCTTCCCTGTCCTCAATGTACCAGCACCTGTTGCTCTGGCTCCATACGCGCCCGGGGTAGGACCTTATCATCCTTTCAAATTCATGATCTCGTTCACATTTAATAAAAATACAGGGAATGTTCCTGTGTTGTCCCCGAGAAAGTGTGATTGTTTTCATACAGCACATTTTTGGTTAATACAGCATTATTCCTATTCCGGTAATAAAGATAAGAAATTTTTGAAAATTATATAGAGCCGCCAGGCCTGGCGCCTCTACTTACCCGAGGTAGATATTCTTCTATAGCTGTTCATTATTGATTATCTTTACAAAAATATTTTATATGCCGTATCTTAAAATACAAACTAATAAGGAGATAGCTGACAAAAGCCTGCTGATGAAAGAAATGACCGGCCTCCTGATGGACCTGCTCGGGAAACCTGAAAAGTTCATAATGATTGCCCTTGAACCAGAAATTCATATGCAATTTGGAGGCAGTCCGGACCCCACTGCCTTTGTTGAAATAAAGAGTATTGGTCTTGCCGTGGATGCAACTCCTAAATTGTCACAGGCTGTATGTAAATTACTTGAAAAACATCTTCAGATCCCGACAGACAGGATCTATATCGAATTCTCTGATGCTCCACGCAATATGTTTGGTTGGAATGGTAAGACTTTTGAATGATAGTAGACTTGTATTACTATTGTTGTGGTATCCAGGAGACTATGAAGGCAATTTATGTATTTTATCAATAAAATCGTCAAATCGTTCCTGTATCTCACCTTTGAAATTATCATCATTCAGATGGGTCTTCATAAAAGCATCAGGATCTTCTTTCTGACCATCAGGTAAAACCAATCCTACAGGGAAGGCCTGGCATAAGATGCACTTTTCATTTAATATTCTTTCAACTTCCTTAAAAACAAGCCCGTGCCCGAATTTTTCATCCTTCTTTTTGTAGGGACTACCACAGCATGTCACAAAAATTAATTTCCGGATCTTATCGCGGTATTTCTTTACGAAGCTGCGAAGGGGAGGGATGAATTTGCCCATCCAAATGGGGCCACAGAGTATAAGCGCGTCGTAATCTTCTATATTACTCTTCAACGGCTTAATGCCCAGGTGTATATTCATTAAAAAGAGCATAAAGACATTCAGGCGTGGCCGGATCTCCTCAATATCACACGAGAGAGTGTCCGATATTTTTTTTGCCAGGTACTTGTTGCTGCCCTTGTTTGAATAATATACTACCAGTGGTTTCATAAGGATGAAAGATTAAATATTTAATCAAATATATTATTTTATTAAGATAATGCAATGAGTAAAAAAAGACCCACTCCTTGCGGGGTGGGTCACCTGACTGGTATGATCCTAATGCTTACTTCCTTCGTGTGGCAGCTGATTTAGTTTCCCTGGTGTTCTTGCTTTTATTTACTGCTTGAGACGACTTGCTGGCCTTACTATTGCTGCGCCTGGCATTGCTGGAGCTCGATACTTTTGCCTTTGAACTTCCTGCAGAACTCCGACTCTTTACTGTGGCTGCCTGCCTTGACGAACTGCTTCTCTGGCTTACCTTTGCCTTAGTACTGCGGGCTGTGCTGCTCTGACGGGCAGGAGCCTGAACGCTCGTTCTCCGTGCAGTGGTTGCCTTCCTGGTACTTACATTCTGCTGTCCGCTGCGCGTGACTGCCCTTGTGGCAGAACGGTTACTGGTTTTTGTAACAGGCTTTGTTTCTGTACGTGTTGCAGACCTGTTATTAGTCCGTGTAACAGGCTTTGTTTCTGTACGTGTTGCAGACCTGTTATTGGTCCGTGTAACAGGCTTTGTTTCTGTACGTGTTGCAGACCTGTTATTAGTCCGTGTGACAGGCTTAGTCTCAGTACGCGCAGCAGATCGTGATTCAGTTCTTGTAACGGGCCTGGCCTCAGTGCGTACATTAGTTGACCTCCTCGAAACCGAGGTGCCCTGCCCCGGCCTTGTTTCACTCCTGTTCATTACAGAAGTAGAGGTATTAGCTCTGGTCGCAGGCCTTGTCCTGGCATAGAGTTCTTCGCCGGCTCTCCTCTGTTCAGGGCGAGAATAGGTAGCATTGTAGATGCCTCTGTTAATATTTTCTTTCACACGTGGAGAGAATGAACGTATCCTGTTGCTGTAAAACCTGTCATATCGGTTCCAGCGTACATGTTTCCAGGGCCTGTAATGCCTGTGGTAGTAGGTGTAAAAGTTATAATGGTATCCATAATAGAAGTGCCAGTAATGAGACCTCCAGGGATGCCAGTATACCGGATAATAGCCCCAGTACCATGACGAACGCCATACCCTGTACCCGGGATGATATATGAACCTTATAACGGGCCATGAGGCTATATCGTAATAAGTATACCTTACAACAGTCACGTTTGAGGTATTAACAGGTCTGCCAATGTACCCCGGATTGGGTGTTTCGGCATATATGGGTTCTATTATATAATTCTTTCCGTATAAAGCCTCGTCGCCGATAAGCTGTATCTGTACTTCACCGTTGCGTAACTGCTCAACTATGAAAACAGCGACATCCTGACTCTCGTATTGATTCAGGAAAACCCTTAATGCTATATTATGAACGTCCCCGTCAACATAATCAGACACTGTTATATAGTCAACCATGTTATCACCATTAAGATCCAGATTATTGATCCTTGAATCCTCATTGTTCAATTCCCTTTCAAAGGCTTCCAGTGTTTCAGATTCCTGGAACAACTTCATTACTGCGTAAAGATTGAGATTGTCACCCGGCAGACCAAGATATTCATCCTGCCTGTCCGGGGCCCCCATTGCGCTCCATGTTGTTATCAGGAGGGCGAGGATCGATGTGATAATTGATTTTTTCATCTCTTTTAATTTTTCTGGGAAATTCATCTCTTCAATATAATAAATGCAAAAGCCGTACCAGAATGTGCAAATCCTCATAAAATGCGCACTAGGAAGCTTTTATAAGAAAAATATAATGGAAATGAGTAGTTACGAGTTACAAGTTACGAGTATAAGTTTTGTCTGTTTATTATATCAAACATTCAAACGTTTAACCTCCCCCATTAGCCTTAGCTTTCACTGCTCTCCGTAGTCCCGAGTCTTAGAATTCGGGACGAAGGAGAGAGCCTACAGGATATACGGTATCACCGCATTCCTTTTTGCCGGGTAATCGGGAAAGGTCTCCCTGTACCACCTGTGATGGTGTAATGCCCGGGGGATTAGGTTGACGGCTGTCCAGATTGCAAAGGATAAACCCGGCAGGCTCCACGTCATTATCGCAAAACCGGTCCATTCTATTATCTCTCCTGCAAAATTGGGGCATGATATATACTTAAAAAGAGGATGATGAGGGATTGAATACCCCGATTGCTTACCATTACGCAAGTGGATGAGGTGGTTATCCGAAACCTGGTTGATAATAAATCCAGTTATAAATAAGGATATACCAATGATAAAGCGTGGGTCCGTGAGCCAGTCACCGTAGTAATCCGCAAATGTGTCACGGATCTGGAGATCCGCACCAGCAGACCCCCCTGCTCCCTGCCCCGGGCTTTGTCCGACGAAGCTGTGCACGGATCTGGAGATCCGCGCCAGCGAAGTCGGGCTCCCTGCTAAATAACCAAGCCAGTAACCGTTGAGGAATCCATTTACAAGGTTGAAAAACAATGCAAAAAGTACAACCAGCACAGGTATTTTCTTTCCTTTTGTCCTTGTTCTGAAAGGGAAAATGAATATTCGGTTGAAATAATGAACGAACCATAACATGAAAAACAACCAGAGTATATTTATTTCCCATTTATTGCCCGTAAGGAATAGAACTGTAATAAGTACCAGTGATGGGAGTTCCATAATGAACCAGCCAAGCCTGTTGTCAATAGCGGGGCCCCATTTCCTGCTGACATGCCTTCCGTAGGGTGCCCTGACCTTTAAGAGAAGGGGGAATAATAGAACTGCGAGGCCCATCCATGCAATTACGAGTATATTAAAATGCT
>CAZSJH010000202.1:0-5463 GCA_964607105.1 uncultured Rikenellaceae bacterium
ATCCCGAATCTTCGATTCGAGGATCCTCGAAAAGCAAGGCTTTTCGGGACAACCCCTAAACCCCTAAACCTCTAAACCCCTCAACATCTACAAGTCATACAGGTCAATCAGGTATACAAGTGAGGCTATGGCTGCACTACCCAGTTGCATTTCACGAATATTTACCTGTTCATACGTATCGTTGGCCGAGTGGTGGAACCAGAAATACCTCTGTGTATCAGGAATATAACCTATTAACAGTGTATTGAATCTTTTCAATGGTGATATATCAGAACCTCCCCCACCGCGTGTAAAATACCTTATGCCATAAGGTTTGAAATATTCTTCGAGCTGAAACAATTTTTGCAGCCTTGCCTCACCGGCATTACCAAATCCAAAACCTATTGGGCTCATGACACCCCGGTCAGATTCAAGTGCTGCGTAGTGCATTTCTCCGTTCTTTTCAGCTTCGTCGGCATACACCTGTCCACCTGTAGATGTCATTTCTTCATTCATAAACATAATGGCTCTTATACTTCTACGGGGTATGATATTTAGTTCTTTAAAAATCCTGATGGTTTCAATTGCCTGTATACATCCTCCTGCGTCATCATGTGCCCCTTCACTTATATCCCACGCATCAATGTGTCCTCCAACGCTAATGTATTCATTCGGTTTCTCATATCCCCTTATTTCACCTATAACATTATAGGATATGGTATCAGGAAAATTTTTACAATCAGACACCAGATGAAGTGTTGATTCACTATCATTCTCCAGGAATCTAGAGATTAGTTCAGCATCATTAGGTGACACACAGACAGCAGGTATCATGGGAATGTTTTGCTTATATCTTACGACACCTGTATGGACAAAGTCATGCATGGCCTGGGTGGGAGATCGTACGATAACACCCACTGCACCATATTGTGCTGCTTCCGATGCTCCTGAAATTCTCTGATCCACTGCTCCGGCATAACCTGAGAAGGTATTAATAAGCGTATTATCAACTGGCCTGTTAAAGAACACTATTCTACCCGATATTCCCTCACTGCCAATTTTCCTGAGTTGTTCAAAATCATGGACTTCAATAAGACGGGCACTAATGCCACTTATTCCTGTACCAACCGAAAGACCCAATGCAGAAATTGTCAGTTCCAGTGTTCCCAGTTTGGAGCTCAGTATTGCACTCTCATCCCCCCTTTCCCAGTGAGGAACCGGAACTTCCTGTAACCATACGCTATCTGCTCCGGCCTCAACTAGTGCTCCCAGAGTATATTTTACAGCGTGCAAAGCTTCCTCTGAACCAGGTATCCGTCCCTTTGTGTTTTTACACAGGTACAGGAGGTTTTCTTCAGCTGTGTTATCGCTCAGGGCATTGTTGAAAATTGATTGTACTACCTCTTCCGGGGTTTGAGGGTAGCAAGTGAGTGGGACTATTATAATAATAAAAATAGTAATTAATTGCTTCATATTCTTGATTTGTAGCTGGTTGAACCACCCGTTCAAAAAGAGGGAATTTACTATTTCAAAACCTCTAAACCTCTAACCCCCCCCCTACTTCCGGAGAATCAGGCGTCTATATTAGCATACTTTGCATGTTTCTCAATGAATTCCCTTCTTGGAGGCACTTCATCACCCATAAGCATGCTGAATATGCGGTCAGCTTCTGCCGCACTGTCAATGGTAACCTGTCGGAGTGTCCTGTATTCAGGATTCATTGTGGTATCCCATAACTGATCAGCGTTCATCTCGCCAAGACCCTTATATCTTTGTATATTCACATTGGAATCCTTACCCTGACCGAATTCCGCTATAAAACCACGCAGTTCCTCATCGGACCAGCAGTATCTGCTGTTTTTACCTTTTCTTACAAGGTAGAGGGGAGGTGTAGCAATATAGAGGTAACCTCTCTTTATCAGTTCCTGCATATACCTGAAAAAGAAAGTCATAATAAGTGTTGCGATATGTGATCCATCGACATCGGCATCAGTCATTATAACTATTTTATGGTATCTCAGTTTCTCCAGGTTCAGCTCCTTACTGTCCTCATCTGTTCCGATATTCACCCCCAGGGCAGTAAATATATTTTTAATCTCTTCGTTATCGAAGATTTTATGCTGCATTGCTTTCTCGACGTTAAGGATTTTACCTCTTAGTGGCATTATAGCCTGGAATTTCCTGTCTCGCCCTGCTTTTGCAGTACCACCTGCTGAATCACCTTCAACAAGGAATATTTCACAATTTGCCGGGTCACGGTCGGCACAGTCGGCAAGTTTCCCGGGCAGACCTGAGCCTGAGAGTACATTTTTCCGTTGTACCAGTTCACGGGCTTTACGTGCAGCATGCCTGGCAGTAGCTGCGAGTATTACCTTCTGTACTATCGATTTTGCATCTTTGGGATTTTCTTCGAGGTAATTGGATAACATGTTACTTACAGCCTGGTCGACGGCCCCCATAACTTCAGAGTTACCCAGTTTGGTCTTGGTTTGTCCTTCAAATTGTGGTTCGGCAACTTTAATTGAAATAATTGCAGTGAGTCCCTCCCTGAAATCATCACCATTAATATCAAATTTAAGCTTTGCTGTAAAACCTGAATCCTCAGCATATTTTTTAAGCGTACGGGTAAGCCCTCTTCTGAAACCTGCCAGATGTGTTCCTCCCTCAATTGTATTAATATTATTTACATATGAGTGTACATTTTCAGAAAAAGACGTATTGTACTGCAGAGCTATCTCTACCGGTATATCATTTTTCTCAGTATCAATAAAAATGGGGTTTTCAATAAGTTTCTCCCTGGTATTGTCGAGGTAATCCACAAACTCCTTCAAACCTTTTTCTGAGTAAAATTTGTCCTGCCTGTACGAACCTCCGTTTCCGTTTTCCTGCACTTCCCGCTTATCAAGAATAGTAAGCTTAATCCCTTTGTTCAGGTATGAAAGTTCCCTCAACCTTGCAGATAATATTTCATACCTGAATTCTGTTTCATTGAATATGCTTGAATCAGGTTTGAATGTTATTATTGTACCCGATTTTTTAGTTGTTCCGTGTTCCTGCACGTCTGATTCAGGCTTCCCTTTCCTGTATTCCTGGTAGTATATTTTACCGTTCCTGTGAATTTCAGCCCTGAGCGTATCTGAAAGCGCATTAACCACGGATACACCTACACCATGCAAACCTCCTGAAACCTTATATGACTCCTTATCAAATTTACCTCCTGCGTGAAGAACGGTCATCACAACTTCAAGAGCCGATTTCTTTTCCTTCTCATGATAATCTATTGGTATTCCCCTTCCATTATCTGTAACAGTGATTGAACCGTCCTCGTTCAGAATAATATCAATTTCGCTACAGTAACCTGCCAGGGCTTCATCAATTGAATTGTCAACAACCTCATATACTAGATGGTGCAAACCTTTAATACTGATGTCCCCAATATACATTGCTGGTCTTTTCCTGACAGCCTCTAATCCTTCCAGAACCTGTATACTGCCAGCCGAATAATTTCCGTTCCCCTTTTGCCTTTTACCCTTTTCACTCATATTCCTGGTATTATTATTTGTCTCTTTATACTATAATTATTACTTACGCTTTAAAAGCTAAAGCCATCATTTAATCAAATAAGTTACAGCTTAATTTCCCGTGTGGCCAAACATCGAAAATTGTGCTCATGCATCTAAAATATACCCTCTACGGAAATATGTTTCAAACTCTTTTAAGTTCCTGATTAAACAACACTTAAATAACATCACAAAGATAACTTAAATATAGCATTTTACCTCCTTAATCGGATAAAAAATGTGCTGATTTTTTAACAAAAAATCAACAGGTAGTATGCTGATTAACAAATATTTAAATAAACAGTTTCAATTTTAGAGGCTGTAAGTGAATCCGGCCATGAAAAGGAACCTCTGCGAAGGGTAATAATTCCATTCATAATACCTGTTTAAAGCGATATTATTAATCCTGGTCCAGAACGAAAGTATTTTCGTATACCTGTATTCTAATCCAAGGCTCAGGCTAACATTCATGGGCAATTCAGTCAGAACATAGGGATCAGGTCCCAGGCCGGCATATCTCTTTGATATAGCATGCACGTCAGCATTAGCGATGATTTTATTTCGAAGATTATAATTAACTGACAGGCTGCCATCCCAGGAAGGTTTATGCCATGGTTTATCCAGGTATTCAAGTGAGTAGTCATAGTATCCTGCCTGTGCTGAGATTGACAATTCCTTACTTATTCTTGAAGTAAAACCAGCTCTAATATCCAGCAATTCACCCTCATCAAAAACAGGAACAAATCCCCTGCCCTGTATTGTATCATTCTTATAGAATACCATATTTTCAAACATGGAGTAAGAGATACTGAGCCTGTAACTTGTATTCACGCTCGCATATCCTGTTATACCACCCTTTATCCTTAGTTTGGTATCAGTAGGTAAAATTGAATAAAGATCAAGTGATGGTTCAACGGGACTTGCTAAGCTATGCTTTACAACAAAAGGGTTGGTGTATATTATCTCACTGGCATTATTGTTCTTGTACTCTCCATCCAGTCCAACATACATATTGAGAATAGAAGGTATAATACTAATTTGTAACTTCATGTCCGGATAAAAGAAGAGCCTTGTCCGATAGTCAACAAACTCTTCGTAATAATACCTGGCATCAGCGATGAGTTTAACACCCACTTTGAATTCCCAGTTAGTGCTTTTCTTACCTATGGATGGAAATAAGCTTATTTTATGACGGGATTTATCTTCAAAATTGGGTATTGTTATCATCTCATATCCCAGGCCAATGTTGGTATAAAATAAGTCTACATCATATCCAAAGTCCATATTCAATCCTGCAAGGTGTTGAAAATATTCACTATTCTGAAAAAGAAGGTTATAATGTAATGTGATATCGTAATAGAGTTTCGATGAATCGAGCCGGGTGGAATAGATATTAATCTGGGCCCTGGGATTCAGGTATTCTATTTTTAGGCTGTCTTTGTCTGTTTCTGCCGGAGGCAATAACTCAGGATCGCCACCATAAGCGTACCTCCTTATATGATTCAAGTCGATATTCGCGTCCAGAGATGCTCTCCTGAAGAACCTGGTAGTATATAGTTTTAACATATTATCCATATAACCGCCATACACTTTTGTCTCCTCATCTATATTCAATTTTCCAAAGCTTGATTCATGCCCCAGGTAAATGCCTGACCGGCTATTACGTGAACGGTCGCTGCTTATACTTAATTCAGCAAGTGGTGAAAAATAGTTACCAAAACCAAGATTAATAAAGCCCTTGTACAATTTCGTCTGAGGATCGGGCTGCAGGCGGGCTGCACTTAATGTGACAATTTCATATTCAGGCATAAAAGGCCTTGCATTTATGGTATATCGAAATTCAGGGACAGTAACACTTGTATCACTTATCTCAGGCAAAAAATTAATCTTACTCGCCTTATTAAGGGAAGGTTTAAAAGGATTG
>CAZSJH010000203.1:0-4210 GCA_964607105.1 uncultured Rikenellaceae bacterium
CCCGAGACTTTAGGGCGAAGGCGGGCTTCGCTCCAACTTTTGTCTTTTGTCTTTTATCTTTTGTCTTTTATCTTTGTTCCGTATTAACTAATTTATACAGCAATGGGTTTATTAAATGGTAAAACAGTACTCATTACAGGTGCATCAAGAGGAATAGGAAAAGCAATAGCCCTGAAATTCGCGTCCGAAGGTGCAAATATCGCCATAACGAACATAACAGATGATGTAGAATTCTGCAATGTGTGTGATGAATGTGAAAAACTGGGTGCTAGGGTAAGACGTTATGTGTCAAACGTGGCTGACTACAGTGATTCGCAGGGAACTGCCGAGAAAGTATACGAAGACTTCGGGTCAATTGATGTACTCGTTAATAATGCCGGTATAACAAGGGATACCCTTCTAATGATTATGACAGAGGAGCAATGGGACCAGGTTCTGGAAATAAACCTTAAAGGAGTATTTAACCTGACCAGAGCAGTAATTAAACCTATGATGAAGCAAAGAAGGGGGTCAATAATTAATATGAGCTCCGTTGTTGGTATTTCTGGAAATGCCGGACAGAGTAATTATTCGGCTTCAAAGGCTGGTATAATAGGTTTTACGAAGAGTGTGGCCAGGGAACTTGGATCAAGGAATATAAGATGTAATGCAATAGCCCCTGGGTTCATCCTGTCTGAAATGACAGAAAAACTAAAGGATGAAGTAAAAAAGGAATGGATAGATAAAATACCCCTAAAGAGGGGAGGAACACCTGATGATGTTGCAAATACAGCATTATTCCTTGCTTCGGATATGTCAGATTACATTTCCGGACAGGTAATACAAGTGTGCGGCGGAATGCTCACCTGAGATGCATATGCGATAAAAATTCCTGTTCTTTCTGAAACGTGAATGATAAAATGTTGAAAAGTATGATAAAAGACATACCTGAGAATATTGCATAATTAAAAAAAAATTAGATCTTTGCACAAGAGAACATTCTTATAAGAAACAGGGCGCGTACAGCACGAGGAAATGCAGCGAGACATTTTTATTCCACATTTTTTCTTCCAATCCTCGGCGCCCTGTTTTTTTTTGATTAAGCTATGTATAATATCTTCTTTTTTCTCATAATTATTATAATTATTATTGGTCATTTCCAGGGCTTGTATCTGGACTTTCTCAATAATAAGATGTGGTCGGATAGTGTCCCTGAAAAACTCAGGGGTATTATCGATAAAGAAAAGTACAGCTTATCACAGAATTACTTCAGGATAAATAATAAATTCAGTAATATCAGCTCCTCTTTTTTCCTTGTTTTTATACTGGCAATGCTCTTCCTTGGAGGATTTGCATGGGTTGATGACATAGCACGATCCATTACCGAAAACAGGATACTCGCAAGCATTATCTTTTTTGGAATCATAGGATTGGCTTCAGAACTGCTTAGCTTGCCATTTTCATGGTATGACACTTTCAGAATTGAAGAAAATTTCGGATTCAATAAAACAAGCAAAACAACATTTTTCCTTGACCAGATTAAGAGCTGGTTACTGGCAGTACTTATAGGAGCACCAATACTGGCACTTATAACATGGATATATTATGTTGCCGGCGAATTTTTCTGGTTATATGCCTGGGGAATTATTACCCTCATTTCTGTATTTATGAATATGTTCTATTCCGTACTGATTGTTCCACTTTTCAATAAACAGAAGCCCCTGGAGGAAGGTAAGCTCAGATCGGAATTAGAAATAATGGTAGAAAAAGCAGGGTTTACACTTTCAGATATTTATACTATAGACGGATCAAAAAGAAGTACGAAGGCAAATGCATATTTTGCCGGACTGGGGCCGAAAAAACGTATAGTTTTATTCGATACCCTGATTAA
This sequence comes from uncultured Rikenellaceae bacterium, assembly GCA_964607105.1. Taxonomy (GTDB): domain Bacteria; phylum Bacteroidota; class Bacteroidia; order Bacteroidales; family VadinHA17; genus UBA9300. Next base: position 1,871 of record CAZSJH010000203.1, read on the forward strand.
CGACCTTGAGATTAATGAAATAACTGCAGTTCTGGCTCATGAGATAGGACATTATAAAAAGAAACATTCGCTCACAATGATGCTCTATGGTATATTACAGACTGGAATTATGCTGTTCATTTTCTCAATACTCGCCGGCAATGAAAATCTTACCAGGGCTATGGGAGCCGAAATACCATCCTTTCACATCAGTGTAATGGCTTTTATCCTTATTTACAGTCCGGTATCCAGAATAATAAGCCTTTTTATGAATTATCTTTCCAGGAAACATGAATATGAAGCTGACAGTTTTGCAGAAGAAACATATAATGGATCATCACTTGTATCAGCTCTTAAAAAGTTGTCTGTTAAGAACCTCAGTAACCTGAACCCTCATCCCGCTTACGTATTCGTACACTATTCTCACCCGCCACTGTTAAAAAGGATAGAAAATATTGAAAAAACTTCCGGGTAATGGCATAAAAGCCTGTATCAAAACATAAAAGAAATTAAAAACATTGCCTGAAAATATTTGTTTTTATAATTGGAGCAGACAGAGATCTGCAAATTTTCTTATATTTAGATAAACAAATAATACCGCATACTATGAATGATGAGAATCAAAATTCACGAAGGGAATTCTTAAAAAGAATGGCTGCAGCAGCTGCTGTTGCTACTGTTGCCAGTCCCCTGGAATTATTATCAGGTTGTACAACAACTGAGAGAGCTACCCGGATGGCACTCAGGCCCCTGGGCAAAACCGGGCATATGGTTGGAATCTACAGTCTTGGTGGTCAGGCTACAATAGAAACACCAGGAAAAGAGGAACTTGCAGTTGAAATCGTCAATAAAGCTATTGATCTGGGAATCAACTATATAGATACAGCTGCTGCCTATGGCAGGGCCTCTGAAAACATATCGAGGGAGGAAGCCATGGGTACAAGCGAACGCAATATAGGCCAGGTACTTAAAACAAGGAGAAATGAGGTATTCCTTGCCTCGAAAACTCATGATCGTAGCTATGATGGTTCAATGCGCTTGCTGGAACGAAGTCTTAAAAACCTGCAAACTGACCATCTTGACCTATGGCAGGTACATAATCTCAGGGCCAGTGAAAAACCAAATATTGATGCCTATTTCGCTGATGACGGGGTGGTTAAGGCAATGGAAAAAGCCAGGGAAGAAGGTATGGTAAAAAATATCGGTTTTACCGGGCATGAAGACCCCGAAATACTGAAGATGATGGCTGAGAGGTATGATTTTGATAATGTTCTGGTTGCAATAAACGCAGCTGATAAACACTATAACTCTATGATTGAGAAATTCCTTCCAATAGCCGTGGAAAAAGAAATGGGTATTGTTGGAATGAAAATACCTGCCAGGGACAGAATATTCGATCATGGTGGCATTATTACAATGAAGGAAGCTATGGATTATGTAATGTCACTTCCTGTCAGCACTATAATAATTGGAATTGATGAGATAGCCGAGCTCGAAGAGAATATGGGTATAGCTCGTGAATTTAAACAACTATCAGCTGATGAACTGCTAACCATAGAGGATAAGGCCTTACCCCATTATGAACACCTGCAGTTTTTCAAGGACGGAATAGGGGAGTGGCCAGCGGAATGGTAAAACCGGGTCCTGGGTCCTGGGTCCTGGGTCCTGGGTCCTGGGTCCTGGGTCCTGGGTCCTGGGTAACTGGGTGACAATGCCTAAATAGCGTTGACACATGCATGAATAAATTGAACGATTTGTAAACATTCAACCATATATTTTTATAGGCAAAATACTTTTTACTTCATTAACCTCTGCTCTGTCTGGCTCCTCGCTAAATTAGCCCACCGGGCTAATTTTTAACGCTCGTCCCTCTTTTTCCTTTTATCTTTTGTCTTTTCTTACTATTTTTGCGGGGCTTTATAAGCAGCCCTCCTACGCTGATCCATGATCAAGTCAGGGATAAAGCTTCGGAGGTTAGTACGCCTTCGCTCTTCGAGCTTCGGCGCATAAAACGGGATGTAGCTCAGCACGGTTTAGAGTACTCGTCTGGGGGGCGAGGGGTCGCGAGTTCAAATCTCGCCATCCCGACAAAAGCAAAAAGGTCAGAACGATAGTTCTGGCCTTTTGTTTTCATGAAGCCGTTGAAAGCTTGCTTTCGTACGGCTGAATGGAAATAAAAGGTTAACTGCCGAAGGCAGTGACCTTTTTGCTTTTAGTTTACCTCTAAACGAGATCGCTGAGCGAAGCGAAGCAATCTCGGCCAAGATTCAACCATTATTAAAACTCCAACTGCGAAGCACTTAAGACTTTTTGCTTTTAGTTTACCTCTAAACGAGATCGCTGAGCGAAGCGAAGCAATCT
>CAZSJH010000203.1:4310-5457 GCA_964607105.1 uncultured Rikenellaceae bacterium
CGGCCAAGATTCAACCATTATTAAAACTCCAACTGCGAAGCACTTAAGGCTTTTTTGCTTTTAGTTTACCTCTAAACGAGATCGCGACCCTGACCGACCAGAGGGAGCGTCTGGGGAACAATCTCCGAAGAAACATCCCCCTAACCCTGTTGGCTTCGCCGAGCTCATCCCTCCTTAACAGTCGGTCTTCGGTTCAAAGGGGGCCATTTTCGCAATCAATCAGATAATATTCTGTATAATTCAAGATTAAGGTAATAGTGATGTCCCTCAATTTCCTTTTTTTCCAATATCTGGGCATCGCAAAGCCTGTTCAGGTAATCTCTTGCAGTATTTTCAGCATAAATCCCTGCATCAACCAGATGCTTAACCTTTGTGAATGGCTGTCTGAAAATAGATTCAGTCAATCTTTCCGGATTACGAAACCTACGCTTATCTGTTCTCAGGTAATCCAGGATTGAATCTTTTGCAGACATTATATCATTTATTTTATGGAATGTAATATTGGCAGTAATCTTAACTGCTTTTAACATAAATAACAACCAGCTAGCCCAGTCAGCTCGCTTAGAAACGCCCATCAAGCCCGAATAGTACTCCCCTTTGTTTTCCAAGATATACTTGCTTAGAAAAAGTATCGGTAAATCCAATAATCCCTTGTTGGTCAAATAATTTATATTCATAACACGACCAGTTCTGCCATTTCCATCACGAAACGGATGGATTGCTTCAAACTGAAAGTGGGCAATAGCCATTTTCAATAGATGGTCAATATTAAATCGCACATCATCATTCAGAAAATCAATCAGATTATCTAATTTACGTCCTAATATATCCTGACCTCTGGGAGGTGTAAAAACCACTTCGCCTGCATCAGTACCTGAACCTCCCTTTCTTATAGTTGTATGTAAAAAATCTGGCCGAATGGTATCCTTTGATTGCTTAATCTCCTGAAATATTCCAATAAAGTATTCCCTGTCAAATCTTCTCTTTTCTCTTAAATAATTATAACCTGACCAAAGAGCCTCCCGATATCTCAATACCTCTTTTGATGCCCCGGTGTTTTCATTAGTCTGATCACTGAAAGCTCTATATAGCTCATCATCAGTGGTAAAAATGTTTTCAATTGCACTGGATGATTTTGCTTCCTGCA
>CAZSJH010000204.1:0-5445 GCA_964607105.1 uncultured Rikenellaceae bacterium
TGGGTCGGGGGTTGGTAAATCGACACTGATAAACGTTCTTAACGGTAACCTGAAACCTGACAGGGGTGAAGTATTCTTTAATGGCTTTAACCTGAATGATCCTGAAGAGAGAAAAAAAATAAAAGGTATAATTGGCCTGGTTCCACAGGAAGACCTCCTCATTGAGGATCTTACAGTATACCAGAACCTTTATTACAGTGCCAGGCTGTGTCTTGATAACCTTGATGATGAGGAGATCGAAGAAGTTGTTGACAGGGTGCTTGATGAACTTGACCTGAAAGAGATAAAAAATCTCAAGGTTGGAAGCCCTCTTAAAAAGGTGATAAGCGGAGGTCAGCGGAAAAGACTGAATATCGCCCTGGAGCTTATACGCGAACCTTCAGTTCTGTTCATCGATGAACCAACATCGGGCCTTTCCTCAGTGGATGCGGAAAATGTTATGAACATGCTGAAAGAGCAAACAGATAGCGGTAAGCTGGTCATTGCAAATATACATCAACCCTCATCCTACCTCTATAAGATGTTTGATGAGATACTGATACTCGACAAGGGAGGATACGAGATCTTTTACGGAAACCCGATGGAAGCTATAGTGTATTTCAAAAGGATGAGCAATCATGCCAATCCGGATGAAGACCAGTGTCCTGAATGCGGAAATGTTAACACGGACCAGATGTTGCAGATTATTGATGCAAAAGTGGTTAATGAACATGGTAAACTTACGAATACCCGTAAAGTATCACCTGAAGAATGGTCCAGGTTATTTGATAAGAATATAAACTCCAAAAATTCAGGTTTAACAAAAAAGGAAACAATACCCGAGAGTAATTTTAGCATACCCAATAAGCTCAATCAATTGATCCTGTTTTTCAGAAGGGACTTTGTTTCAAAACTGGCAAATAAACAGTACCTGATGATAACATTGCTTGAAGCACCCCTTCTCGCATTTATTCTGGGCTATTTCACCAAATATATCAAAACCTCTTCTGATAGCACGGGGGAATATATTTTCTATTATAATGAAAACCTGACGGCATACCTGTTTATGTGTGTTATTGTTTCACTCTTCCTCGGGCTTATTGTCAGTTCGGAAGAAATTATCAGGGACAGGAGAATACTTAAAAGGGAATCTTTTCTTAACCTTAGCAGGGGAAGCTACCTTTATTCAAAAGTATTGATCCTTTTCATACTTTCAGCCATCCAGACATTGTCGTTTGTTTTAATCGGCAACATAATACTCGAAATAAAAGGAATGACACTTAGCTACTGGTTGATCCTGTTCTCAACAAGCTGCTTTGCCAATATGCTCGGTTTAAATATTTCATCAGGATTTGACAGGGTAATTACAGTATATGTTTTAATACCGTTTTTGCTGATACCACAGTTACTCTTCAGCGGTGTAATTGTGAAATTTGATAAGTTACACAGGTACTTTACTAATTTTGATTACGTACCGGTTATCGGGGATGTTATGACATCACGCTGGGCATACGAAGCCCTGGCCGTACATCAATTCAAGGATAACAAGTATCAGACCCTTATCTTCGATAATGAGATGGATCAAAGCCAGAACTACTGGTACTATTCTTTCCTTGTACCTGAGCTGGTAAAGAAAACACAGGAATGCAGGGTAGCTATCGGCAGGGATGAATACAGGGATCACTTTGAGAACAATCTATATAAACTGAGAAGGTACGTTGGACTATTGTCACAGAAATCAGCTATAAACAACGATGGATTAATTGGAGAACTTAACAAACAGGATTTTGATACATCGGTTTCCCGGTTGACACTCAGTAGACTTGATGAATTTGACGATTATTTCAGATCGAGGTTTCTTGCAGCAAGAGCTGCGTCTGATTCCAGTAAAGCCGCAATTGAGGAACGTGAGGGTAAAGGTTATCTGACTATGCTTGAATTAAGTCATCATAATGAGAACCTGGCTAATTTCTGCCTTAACCTCAGGAGTGAGGATCGTATAATTGAGACAAGGAAGAAAATAATACAGAAGGCCGATCCAGTATATATGATGCCAACGTCACGTATAGGCAGGGCACATTTTTATGCTCCATGCAAAAGGATTGGTAATACCCATATTGATACCTACTGGTTCAACCTGGGTGCTATCTGGCTGTTAACACTTGTTCTCTATCTAACCCTCTATACTGATCTCCTGAGGAAAATAGTAAATTATTTCGGGCGAATCGAAAAGGTGTGACCTGTCAGAGTTCTTTAAACAGCTCAAGTATCCTTTCTTCATATTCTTCATTGGCCTCCAGGGCTCCCCATCCATGTGTTTCCTGGATTAAGCCATCAAAGGCTGAACCATGGTAGTTCCTGATAATATGAGGTATGCCTTCCTTGTCGAGAATCTCCCTTATTCTCTGTGCTTCAAATTCGTTATCAAGTATAAGTATTCTTTTTGTCATGTTTAGGTGTTTAGGTGTTTAGGTGTTTAGAGGTTTAGATGTTTAGATGTTTAGGGGTTTCTTTATGAATCTGTACTGATTCTGGATAACTATTTCTGTGATTTCTCCTGACTCATTACGTATAAATTCAAATGAGGCACCATCATCTTTGTTGAAAAATCGCAATTCTGATTCAGGATAAATATTAAAACTAAATCCGTCCCATAGCTGTGTGCCAGCCAGATGATCATCACCTGCGGATATATCAACAATCATATCCTGACCCTGCCAGTTAATAACATATTTACCTTCGAATACAGAGAGATCAATTTTATCAGCATCAATTATTCTTTTGCTTACCGGTTTGTAGATTGTCCAGTCGTAGACATGAGATAATGATCTCATTATCTCGGATATAAGTCGATCTCCATTATCACTGTTGGCCATAATAGCAATCCCGGGACCCAGTTGTGCAAATGACATAAGCTGGCACCTGTATCCCTCGTTTGCTCCGCCGTGACCGAACCATAGCGAGTCGCCTTCTCCTCCCACACCGGGACCTAGGCCATGGGAGTTTATCTGTGGTGTAAGCATCTGCTTCGTCATTTCTACAGAGATCAAATTATTTGCTTCGCCCTTAAGCGAGTTTTGAACTTCAAGTGCATATTTAAGCAGATCCGAAGGCGTGGTCCATAAACCTGCCGCTGCCATTTCTGGATAGGTATGCCATCGACCTTCAACCATTATCCCATCAGTTCTATACCCGGCAGCTGCATTTTCTTCTAATTCCACAGGAAGGGGCTGTTGGTAGGTGCTGTTTGTCATACCAATAACAGATAAGACATATTTTTCCATGAGAGCAGGGAAATCCATTTCTGTAATATCCGTAATCATTTTTTGCATAACAGTATATCCGCCACCTGAATACCTGTATAAAGATCCAGGTATTGTGTCCGCGTAAATCCGATCGGAGTTAGATGGTTTTTCTCCATTTAGGACCTGTATTATATCCGGTACCGTATCACTGGCTGCATAACCAGCAAACCCGTGAACGGTTAATCCGGCTGAGTGGGATAAAATCCTTCGGAGTGTTACTTTTTCATTCCGTGTATATTCATTTTCCTCGACCTGCCAGTTATTAAGATACCTGTTTACGTTTTCATCCAATCCAAGACTGCCTTCTTCAACAAGATGAAGTGCAGCCAGCGCAGCAATGGGCTTGCTGATGGACGCTGCCTGGAACAGTGTATTCTCATTAACAGGTGCAATACTGTCAGGAGTAAGATATCCATATCCCTTTGCCCACTTTATTTTTCCATCATTAATGAAAGCTATACTGACAGCAGGTACTTTGTAATATTCCATCCTTTCATAGATGTTATAAGTCTCAAGTGAATCACCTTCAATTATAACTAATGGAAGAAGGCTGTTCTCAATTTTATCAATGAGAGCGATATCTTTATCTGCGTCTTTTTGTTTGCAGGATGCAATTAAGACAATAAGGGTTAATAAAATAAATATTAGGTTCTTCATAGTAATTTGGTTATTATTGATTGTAAAAATAGGACGATTTAATTATTAATGGGTTACATATTGGTAAAACATGGAAAAAACTCTTGTTTATCTGTTTATAGTTTTATCATTGATTTCATGTAAGAGAGTAAACAGTAAGGAAAATCCCAATATTGTCCTGATTATGGCTGATGATATGGGATATGAGTGCTTAAGCTGCAATGGCAGTCTCTCGTACAATACCCCCATACTTGACGATATGGCAGCATCGGGAATAAGGTTTACCAATTGTTATTCCCAGCCACTATGTACACCATCGAGGGTGAAGATTATGACAGGCAAATATAATTACCGGAATTATGAATATTTCGGGTACCTGGATGAAAACGAACTTACTTTTGGCTCACTTATGAAAGAGGCAGGTTATGCTACCTGTATCGCAGGAAAGTGGCAGCTTAACGGGCTTTCATATAATCTGCCCGGTGATGATGATAATAAGCGACCCTACCAATTTGGCTTTGATGAGTATTGTCTATGGCAACTCACGGTGCCAGGTAATGAAGGAAGCCGGTATGCCGATCCTGTTATTGAAAAAAATGGTGAAATGTTAAGAGGTGGAATAGATGAATACGGCCCTGATATCTTTACTGATTTTGTTATCGACTTTATAAACAGGAAAAAGAGACAGTCTTTCTTCATCTATTACCCGATGGTCCTTGTCCATAATCCTTTTGTGCCTACTCCTGATTCCAGGGAATGGGATAATCCCGGAAGAAGACTGGAGCAGGATAACAGGTACTTCAGTGATATGGTAAGCTATACTGACAGACTTGTAGGCAGGATAATTGCTTCACTCAAAGAACATGGAATTTTCGACAATACTATATTAATATTTACCGGGGATAATGGGACCAACCGGGCTATTACCACTGAAACAAATTATGGGAAAGTACATGGTTTTAAAGGTAATACAACCGATGCAGGTACAAGGGTGCCACTTGTCATAAGCTGGCCTGGTATGATATCTGGGCCTTTAGCATATGAAGGGCTTGTAGATTTTTCTGATTTCATGCCCACTTTTACTGAATTGGTAAATGCTGATATAGTGACCGATGGGCGATCCTTACTGCCGCTTCTTAAGGGAGAAGAATATGCTGAAAAGGAGGAGATCTTCATGCATTATGATCCACGCTGGGGAGCCAATGTAAATAAATACCGGAACCAGTTTGCACGCACAAAAGAATACAAGTTATACCAGGATGGGAAGTTTTACTACCTGCCCCAGGATATCCTGGAGCAATCGCCCCTGGCAGATTCTTCTTTAACAGAAGAGCAGCTGGTGATAAGATCACTTTTGCAAAAATTGATTGATAATGCCCCGGAATGGTCGATGAATATTGAATAACGAACATCTATTAACTATTTAAGAATTAAATCAAAAATCGACGATCGTTAACCTTAATACTTAAATCAGAACCTTGAAAAGTCCCATTCTCCTCGGAAGGGTCGAGTTAACAGGTCATTT
>CAZSJH010000205.1:0-5392 GCA_964607105.1 uncultured Rikenellaceae bacterium
GAACCATCGGAAGCAGCAAGGCGAGTCCTGGTGTGTATTTCTATATTATTCGTGCAAAGGGTTGGGATGATGTGGTCTATGAAGGAAAAGAATTCAGGGGATTTCTCTACCTCTACAGATAGCAGGGAGCATGGAGCAGGGATAGGGATTCTAAACCTCTAAACCTCTCAACTACTAAACCTAAAATAATAAATAATCAATAATAAATAATAGTTAAATTTACCCCTGCCAAAAACCATTCCGATGAAAAAAACATTTCTGTTGGCTATATGCCTCCTCTTTAGCATGTCCATTATCGCCCAGAACAAGCTTAAGACACAAATAGAATCCATAATCAAAAGTATTGAAGATGAACATTTTGAAACCTATAAATATCTTCATTCTCACCCTGAATTGTCGCTGATGGAGTTTGAAACAGCTGATAAAATGGCAGGGTGCCTTGAGGGTATGGGTTTTGAAGTAAGTCGTAACTTCAGCGGGAACAGTGTTGTTGGTGTACTGGAAAATGGGGAAGGACCTGTTATTATGTTACGCACCGATATGGATGCCCTTCCAATAAGGGAAAAAACAGGCCTGGCATATGCCAGCAGGATGGAGAAGGAAGATGCAGAAGGCAACAGGGTACCCGCCATGCATGCCTGCGGTCATGATATGCATATGACCCTGTGGCTCGGTACACTCAAAACCCTGGTTCAGCTGAAAGAGCAATGGTCAGGTACTATTATTGCCATCGCTCAGCAGGCTGAAGAGATAAGTGCCGGTGCCAACAGGATGATCGAAGCCGGTCTGTTCCAAAAATTTCCTGTGCCCGATTATGCACTGGCATACCATGTCAATCCAGAACTTCCCGCAGGATCCATCGGCTATTACCCGGGCCCAATTTTCGGTGGTGTGAGCTCCGTTGATATCCACGTATACGGGTACGGTGGCCATGGAGCCATGCCTCATACCACCATTGACCCTGTGGTACTGGCCTCTCGCATGGTGCTGGCAATACAAACACTGGTGAGCAGGGAAATAGAACCCTTTCAGCCTGCCGTTGTCACCGTTGGGTCCATTCACGGCGGCAGCAAACATAATGTTATCCCTGACCGGGTAGACATGCAACTTACCGTACGGTTTTTTGATGACACAATATATCAACAGATAATAGAGGGGCTGGAACGTATTACCCGAGGTATTGCTCTATCTGCAGGTCTTCCTGAAGATAAAATGCCTGAAGTAATCCCCCTGGAAGGTGTAACACCACCTGTTGCGAATGATCCCGGGCTTGTGAACAGGGCGATATTGTCAATGGAGGGAATGCTTGGTAAAGACAACATCTTTAAAGTTAACCCCAATACCGTTGGAGAAGATTTTGGAAGGTACGGCCGCACTGAAGAGCAGGTACCCATAGCACTATTCTGGCTTGGTGGTGTGGAAAAAGAAAAATACAGTGATCATCTAAAGAATGGAACGCCTCTTCCCGGTTTACATAATGCTGCATTCTACCCCGACTTTTATCCCACTTTCCAGGGTGGTGTAGCAGCCATGGTTAAGACAATGATTGATCTATTTAATAATTGACAATAAAATCTTTCTCAAAAGTTTTTTTGCAATTAAAGGTCAGATCCGAATGGTTTTTCAGAATCTATATTAGAAATTCAGGAAAACCAGCACCCTTCCTTCCTTAAACGTAAGCGTAAAATTATAATCGGTGCATTCATTCAGTGTGCCCCTCCACCAGTTCTTGAGTTCAAGCTTATCAAGGGGATACTTAAGGCCTGTTGAGCTGATCTTTGTTCCCTTGTCAATTGCAAATACGGATATTTGCTGTCCGGGCCAGCTGCTTACCAAAGCACCTGATTTAAGAGGTATAAATATTCCATAATCCGTTACCATCTTCACTGATAATGATTCGGCATAATCGGCCAGTAGTGAAATATTGCCAAGTGTATGATCTTCTCTTAATCCCGTTGCCCCAAGTATAACAACATCTGTTATTCCTTTTACAAGACAGAGCTTAACTGCTTTTGTCAGGTCATTCGTTTCCTGGTCATCGGACTGGAAAAGCCTGTCGGCATATTTTTTTTTCATTTCAGCAGGCACTGAGTCAAGATCACCTGCAATTGCCCATGGTTCAAGCCCGTAATCAACAAGGCTGGCCACAGATCCATCACAACAGATTATCTTGTCTGCATTATCAAGGTATCCCAGTGGCAAACCGGCTGACGGGAAACGACCGTTGGCAAGAATTATAACTGGTTTGAACATGTTATAAAGATATAAGACAAAAGTACAAAGAAAGACAAAAGGCAAAAGTATAAAGTAAAAGTAAAATCATAATATTAGGTTGAAGCTGAGGCAGGATTAACTAATATTGAACCTGGAATCCCTAATTCACCCAAAGTCAGTGAGGGATTTAGAGCCTGGCGAAGCCATAATTGCCTTTCTCCATTCCCGGTAACCTATAACTGCCATTATTGTATATACGGCAAAGAGCCCCACAGTGGGGTATAGTCCTTTATATAGATACAATCCCATTGATACCAGGTCGGCGATCACCCATAGCATCCAGTGTTCAATAATCTTCCGGGCCAGCATCCATGTAGCTACTATTGATAAGGCTGTGGTAAATGCATCACCCATGGGAACCGGTGAATCGGTATGGCTAAAAAGTACATACCATAGTACTGCAAAGAGCGTCAAAAAAACTGAGGCCAGGATAATTGCCATTTTCATGCTCGCACGGGTTACGGGCAAAGATTCTCTGTCATACTTTTTTCCCCCTTTCAGCCACCAGTACCATCCGTATATACTTATAAGCACATAATAGGTCTGCAGCCCCATATCGGCATAGAACTTGCTGGCAAAGAACACCCAGATGTATATTACTGATGTGATAAGTCCTACAGGCCACAGCCAGATACTCTGCCTGATCTCCAGTACCACATACAAAATACCTGTGAGAGCGCCGAAAATTTCAAGATAATGATTTGACAACCAGTCCATGATTATTAAAACCTAACCAATATTCTAAACAGGTAATTGATCCCCGCCTGCGGAAAATAATACGCCCAGGTATACTCCTGCCCGTCGACATAGTAATTACCACCGTATGCATTACTTTCATAGAGTGAATTAAAAAGGTTATTGATTTGAAGCTGGAGGGTTATTTTTTCAATCCCCTTTAATAAGAAGCTGTAATTAAATCTTATATTATTAACAAAGTATGGGGCTATCACACGATCTTCATTATTCGTATTATCGAAATACTGCTCTCCAACAAACTTGCTTATAAAATGCATCTCAAAATCCTTAAAGGGGTATAATCCGATGTTACTGTTAATTATAAATCCGGGTGAATATGCAATATTCACGTTCCCGAGCTCCCTGGACATAGGTATTTCCTCTGAAGTAACAGTATTGTAATCAACATAGTGCTCCACAAAATTCATTATCCTGTTCTGGCTTATTGTTGTGTTTATGTTCCATTCGAATATATCAACAGGCTTAATGGCCGTGGACAATTCCACCCCTGCTCTGTATGATCGTTCCACATTGGTCATAATAGGATATCCCACGTTACTCAATTCTCCTGTCGGCACAAGCTGGTCATCATAAAGCATACAGTAAAGGTTTATACCTGCCCTGAACTTTGTTCTGTTCAGATTATACCCTGCTTCAAGATCATAGAGGGTCTCAGGTTGAGGCTTAGCCGCAGGGTCTCCTTTGGCATCCTTGTAGTTTGCTCTTGTCGGCTCCCTGTTAGCCACCGAGAATGAGAGAAAAATATCCTGGTTCGGGTCTATCTCAAAAAATAAGCCCCCTTTCGGGTTAATAAAATTAAATGTCTCATCCAGCCCGAGTGTCATAAGGTCGTCATCCTCTCCTTCCATGATATAGTGAATATTACGGTACTGTGCATCAGCAAATGCGGTAAGCCTGTCACTAATTCTATAATCAATTTTTGTATATGTATTTATTTCTCTTTTTGACGCTCCGTTAAAATACCATTGAAAGTCTTTTTCTGTCCACCCGGCATATCTGATCCAGATAATCCGCCCGAAATGATCGCCTATATATTTGTTCATTCCTGCTCCCATACTCAGGTTAATCTTACCTTTACTGTATTTTATATCGGCTATACCACCATAGAAATTATTAAACATCCATTTCCTGCGCACCAGGTCAACCCTGTCTATGAGTATAGGTCCAGCCATCCAGTTTGGAAGTCCATAATCTGACAACAGTTCATTTTCCCTGTACTGTTCATAGAACCCTGAGCCATAGGTAAAATGATATGCAGCACTCAGCTTAAGATAATCACTTAGGTCATTTTTATAAAGCACCTGGAAATGGTATTGATTATAATTATCTTTCTGGTCAGCATAGTATCTCTTATCACCGAATACATCAGTGTACTCACCTGCAGGATTATAGGTACGTGCAGTATCAAGCACATCCCGGGGTACACCCCACCAGCTTATTCCTGTAACCTCTTCACCCAGCAAGGCATTTGCCTTAAAGGTGCCTATTTTGGAATTATATAACCCCGTCAAGAAAAGGGACCTGTGATCAGACCCGCTGTGGTCAATATAACCATCTGTTGTCAGCCCTGAAAGTCTCAGGTCGAATTTAAACCTTTCTTTTATAAGCCCGGTACCAACTTTTAATGTTCCTCTGAATGTATTAAATGAGCCTGCGCTACTGCTTATTTCTGCATAGGGCTCATTGGAAGGTATATCGGTACGAAAATTAACACTTGCCCCGAAGGCTGCAGCACCGTTCTTTGATGTTCCTACACCCCTCTGAACCTGTATACCCGATACTGACGAGGCCAGATCAGGCATATTAACCCAGAATACCTGCTGCGACTCAGAATCATTGATTGGTATACCGTCAATAGTGACATTAATCCTGCTGGGACCGGTACCCCTTATCCTGAAATTTGTATACCCCAGGCCCGTACCCGCTTCTGATGTTTCAACCAGTGATGGAAGAGATGAGAGTATGAATGGAAGATCCTGCCCGGTATTCAGTTTATTTATTTCTTCCCTGTTAAGGTTAGTGTATGCCACAGGAGTGGTTTCTGTTGCCCTGGTTCCGAGAACCATCACTTCATCAGCATTAATAAGTGCCACCTGCAGCATAAACTCAAGATAAAGATCATAATCCAGGTCAACTTTTTTCTTTACGGGCTCATAACCCAGGTAAGAAACGTTAATGGTATAATTACCACCTTTCATCGGCTTAAACCTGAATAAACCATCAGACCCTGCAGTGGTGCCAAGGTATGTATTTTTTATAATGACAGTAGCACCGGGAAGCGGCCGTCCGTCTTCATCCGTAATTTTACCGCTGAGTATCCATTTTTGTTCCTGCTGTTCGGGGAAAGCACTTAAAGCAATAA
>CAZSJH010000206.1:0-5389 GCA_964607105.1 uncultured Rikenellaceae bacterium
AAGGCTATTAATCAACCTAAATTTGTCCCCCGGGCTATGATCGGGCTCAGCTTTGCGCTTTAATAGTAATATTGCCTCTTCCTGCCTTACATTGAGAAAACTCAGTTGCGTATTTCGGTGACTACCACAATCCGTGTTCTGCAGCTAAAAGTCCCCTTCCCTACTCCTTTTGTTTAACCTTGATAAGTTTATCCACATCATATCCCCTGTTAACCAGACGATTTATCAGGTCTTTATATATACTTTCATCCATATTGGGTGTACGTGATAATATCCACAAATAATTATCTGAACTACTGCCAATTACTGCCCACTGATATTCATTATCGAGCTCAAGAACATAATAATCGCCGTAAAAAAACAAGAAGAAAGAGACTTTTAGTTTTGATGGCAAATCAGGATCCGGGATTTTAGCTTTCCCAATGGATTCAGATTTTTTCCCATCCAATGTCTTTTTATATCCTGCATTTACTACTTGTATCTTACCATCTTCCCTGAAAGAATAAGTAGCAGTTACACCGACCAGTCCACGTTCAAACCTGTGATCATACCTGGCTATCTCGTACCATTTTCCCAGGTACTTATTTATGTCTAGATCTTTTACTACAGTTTTATCAATCATTGTATTTTGAGCTTTGCATGAAAGTATTAGAAAAAAGGTTAATAGGAATAGTGGAATGTAATTTTTCATCATAAGGTTCTTTGAAGGTTAAAACAAAAAAATCCAGGATGCTTTCGGTAAAAGGTTTTTCCAATCAGACTCAGCCAGACCATATCAATCAGAAGAAATACCAGAAAAGCAACAATATAGCTTAATAAACATTTTATTCGTTTTTATTATAAGTACTGAAAGATACCGAGTCTACTAAGTTAACACTTTATTTGGCCTCATTAATCTATTCAGACTAGTTTTAAGCCAGTGATTTCTTAAATCCACATATTACATTAGTAATCACAAAGTATTTACTTATATTAGTTGAGGAGGAAAAACTATGTGATACTGTAATATATCAGCCACTGAATTTAATGCTGGGTCTTTAATTAGCCTTATGAGTTAATGATAGAAGTAAAATCAGTTTCAAAATCATATGGTAATATAATGTCCCTCAGGGATATTAGCTTTAATATAAGGAAAGGTGAGATATTTGGATTGCTTGGCCCAAATGGAGCAGGAAAATCAACTACCGTCAATATCCTTAATACCTTGCTAAAACCTGATTCAGGTGAAATATATATTGATGGAGTTGACCTGTTTATTAATCCTGATTCGTGCAAAATGATCATGGGTGTAGTCCCGCAGGAAATTGCATTATACGATAATCTGTCTGCATTTGATAATCTCATTTTCTGGGGAGGTTTATACAATTTACCAAAGTATGAACTTAAGAAGAATGCTACTGATATACTTAAACTCGTTGGTCTTTCGAGCAGAAAAAACGACAGGATAAAAACTTTCTCAGGAGGAATGAAACGAAGGATTAATATAGCCTGCTCCCTTCTTCACAAACCAAAAATATTAATACTGGACGAACCCACTTCAGGTGTTGATCCTCAAAACAGGAACCATATCTTTGATTTAATCGAGAATTTGAACCAGGAGGGAATGACAATCATTTATACAACACATTATATGGAGGAAGCTGAACGCTTATGTGATACTATAGCAATAATTGATCTTGGTACTATACGAGCGCAGGGAACAATGGAAGAGCTCAGGACAATTAGCGGAGTCAGGGATATTGTAACATTAAGGCTTAGAGGCATGAGCGAGGAATCCATGAATACCATAAAAACCACTTTGCCCTTTTCAGTGATAGAAAGTTCGCCAAACACTATAAAACTGGAGTGCCATAATGTATGTGATGATATATCAACCATAATAAATCATGTGAAACTGGCTGGTGGAATAATTGAAAGCATTAATGCTCAGGGTGCTAACCTTGAGTCTGTATTCTTGAAGTTAACCGGTAAAAAATTAAGGGACTAGGACTATGTTTAAGCTTTTCAAGAAGGATCTTATCTTATTTTTTAATGACCAGAAGTCATTTATACTCACATTTCTTATCCCTATCATACTGATTACCCTGTTTGCTTTCGCCTACGGAGCAATAGGCGACTATATCAAAAATTCTGAATCACTGGAATTACTGGTCGTAGACCAGGATAAAACAGAACTTTCCAGAAAGTTTATCTCTGACCTTGATTCGCTAAGCATAATGACTGTAATAAACTCAGAACTTGATACGGCAAAAGAACTAATCATTAAAGGGAAATATACCGGCGCTCTGGTATTTAAGAATGGTTTCCAGGATTCACTATACCATGGAAGTATTGTACCATTGGAATTACTCTATGATAAAGAACAGGAACTTGAAACCGGACATTTGCAATATGCAATAGTAAATACACTCCTAACTTATTCACGGAGGATAGATATTGAAAAGTATTATGAAGCATATACTCTTTGGTTAAGTTCAGGTTTAGCAGGGAATGGCATGCCTCAGGTTACCGCTAAGGGGCATGATCCGGTTTCCCTTAAGATGATATCTATAGTCGGAGAAAAGAATGATCTTGACCTGGATCTGATACAAGCAATTGCAGGCACAGCTATCCTGATGCTTCTGTTCAGTATGGCGAGTGTAGGTACAAGCATTCTTGAGGAAAAAGAAAACGGAACAATAAACAGGTTGCTGTATTCACCACTTGACAGCCAGACAATACTGTATAGTAAAATGCTATTTGCATTTTTTATTGCGATTCTTCAGCTTACAGTAATGTTTCTGTTTTCCTGGGTATTCCTGCATCTTGATATTACCGTGAATATCAAAGCACTGGTTTTGATGATTGTTTCAACATCTTTTGCGATTTCAAGTTTAGGCATATTCCTTTCAGCTATAGCGAAATCGCGGCAACAAGCCCAGAGCCTGAGTACTCTTATTATATTAGTTATGTCAGCTATTGGGGGAAGTATGATACCTTTGTATTTCATGCCTGAAATTATGAGTAAAGTGGCAATACTCAGCGTTAACTACTGGGGTATACAAGGCTTTTATGATATCTTCTGGAGATCCCTTCCGCTTTCGGACATCTTGCCGAAAATACTGGTGCTGATTGGAATTGGACTGGTAATGACAATACTGTCAATAAGACTTATTAATAAAAATATATTGAAGTTAATCTAGGTAGAAGCTCTTGAGGATATAAACGACTTCCTCTGACCGGCTGGCAATATATATCACCCTTCCTGGAAGTAAACTTACATAAAAATAAGAGCTTAATTAATTAATATCTGAACAAGCCCAATATCATGTTGTTATTATTAAAAGAAGATTTAAGCAAATAATCAATGAGTCGAACATTATGATAAAAAGTATTATTTTATTGAATCTAAATCAAAAGCTCATGGCAAATATTTTTACACAAAAAACAGAGACACCTAAATACAGTGTTATTAAGAAACTGGACAAAATTGAGATTAGGGAATATCCTGACCTCATAATGGCTTCAACGATTATGGGTAGCTCCTATAGCGGAA
This sequence comes from uncultured Rikenellaceae bacterium, assembly GCA_964607105.1. Classification (GTDB taxonomy): domain Bacteria; phylum Bacteroidota; class Bacteroidia; order Bacteroidales; family VadinHA17; genus UBA9300. The sequence goes on from CAZSJH010000206.1 coordinate 3,536, forward strand.
ATTCCGGGAAAGGATTCAGTACCGTAGCAGGTTACATATTCGGGGGTAATGATAAGAACCAAAAGATCAGTATGACATCTCCTGTTGTGGTTGATATGGCTGACACAATGAAAATGAGCTTTATTATGCCATCAAAATATAACATGGAAGACCTGCCTCAACCCTCCAATCCGAGGGTTGAACTTCATAAAGAGAAATCACGTATACTGGCTGTAATCAGCTTCGGAGGCTGGGCCAACGATATTAAGTTGAATAAATACAAAGAATTACTTAAGAATGAACTCAAAAAATATAATCTTACCCCTGTCGGTGAATATATTTTTTTTGCTTATGATCCCCCCTATCGCCTGGTTAACAGGCTTAACGAGGTGGCTGTGGAGATCCATCCGGATTTGGGAGATTAATATATCATTCAGGTCTGTCCTCTTCCATTACCTCATAACCTATCAGAGTGGCAAAATCTATTAATTTTTCCCTGAGGTCACCAATTGTTGCAGCCCTGTGAATACCATAGGCATCTGCAAAGTAATGTTTTTGCACTTCCCTTGCATTAACTTCAGCTATTAATTTTGTTCTGCACATTATATCGTCAAGGTTTTTATAAAGTGCATGGCCGTCCACTATCCTTCCGGTATGTAATCCGATTTTTTTATGAAGAACATAGAACTTCCATATTGTAACTGGTTGTCCTACAGGCCATTCAACCTGTATGCCGGTAGATGAACCAGGATCCAGTGTGTTTCTTACCGGACTCTCAGCATGAGTCCTTATAATATATGGCATCCTACGGTCATCCCCGTAAGGATTAATAGGCGCACCACAATGAGTTAGTATATCCACATTATTCTCCGTATCAATCATTAGATCACCTAGCATGCTTGGTCTGCCGGTAATAAAATATGCTACCAATTCAGCTATTAAAATATTCGGATAATCCTGGCAAACAGCCTGTATTCCTCTTGTTTTAAAACCACACTCAAGTCCCAATCCAGGCCAGAATCTATCTTCCACCCTGCCGCTTCCTGTAAGTGATCTCATATGTGTTGACACAGCATTACAATGATATCTTTCTCTCAAGGCATCATAAGCAAGATATGCCCTTGCGGTTCTTATTATTTCAGATTTTGCAGCTTTTACACCTGCAGCCTCTGTAATCCATTTTTCAGCTATTTTCTCAGCTTCTTTCTCGCTGCTTTCCTGGTATGCCTTATAAAACTCTTCAGGTTCAATCCTCACAATTTCAACCCCTAAGGATTCCTTCAATTCCCGAATATATCTTTCATTATAATCTTCAGGCATGTGTTTATTTCTATCACCCTGGTAATCAACCTGGGCAATATATTGATATGGTGAAACGGATAATATTCTGGATTCTTTAAGTCGCTTAACAGCCTGTATAAGTTTTATCTTATCAACCAGATCTTTGAACATAGCCTGAGATCTTTCCAGGTCACAGATATGCCTTCTGTCCAACTGAGCAGTGATTATTCTGCCCTTACTGTATTCCGGACCACCGGTAAGAACACAATCCTCTTCCTTGCCGGTAGCAAAAAGTTTATAAGGATTCTTATCCCATTCCCAGAGATTATATACAACTATAGTTGGCAATCCTGTAAATGCTAAGCTGTATTCGTCCAGAGTACCAATAATCAAAACACCATCAAGGCTATCTTTTGAATTCTCCAGTTCTTCAAGGATTGACTCCATTGAATATCCTGGTTGTGTAAGATCTCTGTTAATAAAATCTATCTCATCACAATCACTTTGAATATTCTTTAACAGTTCGTTATTTGTTAAAGGATTTATTGCAGACCCCCCTGGTCCGACATACCCTTGTGATAAAAACACCGTATA
>CAZSJH010000207.1:0-5331 GCA_964607105.1 uncultured Rikenellaceae bacterium
TTTTATAAAGGAAAATTGTATTGTTGAAACAGAAAGAACAGACTGTGGGGCCTGCTCAGAGCATTGCCCTACTAAAGCAGTGCAGATGGTGCCTTATATAGGTAACCTGGTAATTCCCGAGGTAAACAATGAAATATGTGTTGGTTGCGGTGCATGTGAATATGCCTGTCCGACAAAACCTTTTAAAGCTATCTTCGTTGATGGGAACCCTGTGCATCAGGATGCTAAAAAACCTGAAGAAAAAGAATTGAAAGTGCAGGAGCTCGAAGAATTCCCCTTCTGATAAAGTACATTTGATTATTTTTCATACCGAATGAAACAGTGACAAAATAAAACACAAAATCGGGGATTCCATATCATCTTTTTCAAGTGAAAAAGTCTTTAAAATATGACTTTTGTCTTTATTAATGTGTCATTATTAGCATTACTTTTGCTGGATATTATAAGATAACACAAATTTTTATGGAACCAACACATATTGAACATATTGGTATTGCTGTAAAAAGCCTGGATGAGGCTATCCCATTCTATGAAGAAGTATTTGGACTTAAGTGTTACAACATTGAAGAGGTTAGCGATCAGAAAGTACGAACTGCTTTTTTTAAAGTTGGACAGACCAAGATTGAATTACTGGAATCAACTGATCCGGAAGGGCCGGTAAGTAAATTTATAGAAAAAAGAGGGGAAGGTATTCATCATATTGCCTTTGCTGTTAGCGGCCTGGAGGAAAAACTTAGGGAGGCAGAATCAAAAGGTGTCAGGCTTATCGACACAAAGCCAAGGATGGGGGCTGAAGGCCTGGAGATTGCTTTTTTTCATCCCAGGTCCACTTTTGGTGTGTTGACAGAGTTGTGTGAAGACAAATCAGCTAAATAATATCATAATATTGCCATAATATGGACAGCCAGGACAAAATAAGGCAACTTATAGATCTGCGTGAAAAAGCCAAGTTGGGAGGAGGGGAAAAAAGGATAGCTTCCCAGCATTCAAAAGGTAAGTTGACAGCACGTGAAAGGATAGATATACTTCTGGATGAAGGAAGCTTTGAGGAGTACGATATGTTTGTTACCCACCGTACGGACGATTTCGGTTTGAAAGACAAGAAATACCTTTCTGATGGTGTTGTTACGGGGCATGGGACTATTGACGGCCGGGTGGTTTATGTTTTTGCCCAGGATTTCACTGTTTTTGGAGGTTCTCTTTCTGAAACATTTGCCGCCAAGATATGCAAGGTGATGGACCAGGCAATGAAAGTCGGTGCTCCTCTAATAGGCATTAACGATAGTGGAGGGGCAAGGATACAGGAAGGAGTGAGGAGCCTGGCTGGTTATTCTGAAATATTTCACAGGAATATACTGGCTTCAGGTGTAATCCCACAGATATCGGCCATATTTGGACCTTGTGCTGGTGGAGCGGTTTATTCTCCTGCTCTTACCGACTTTATAATAATGAGTGAGCATAGCAGTTATATGTTTGTTACAGGGCCGAAAGTTACTAAATCAGTAACAGGAGAAGATATATCAATTGAAGATCTGGGGGGAGCACGGATACATACGACAAGATCCGGGGTGGCACAATTTGTTGTTGAAGATGAGGAGGAAGGACTGCTGCTGATAAGGAAATTGTTAAGCTACCTGCCACAGAATAATATGGAAGATCCTCCTCTGTCTGACTGTGATGATCCGATTGACAGGCTTGAGGATGACCTGAATATCATGATCCCTGCAAATCCCAGCCATGCTTATAATGTAAGGGATGTAATATATAAGATTGTAGATAACGAGGAGTTTTTGGAAGTACATTCAAATTATGCAAAAAACATTGTGGTAGGGTTTGCTAAAATGGGGGGTATGTCGGTTGGAATAGTTGCAAACCAGCCCAATTTTCTTGCGGGAGTGCTCGACATAAATGCCTCAAGAAAAGCAGCCCGCTTTGTAAGATTCTGTGATGCATTCAATGTACCTCTTTTAACACTTGTTGATGTGCCCGGATTCCTCCCTGGAAGCAGCCAGGAATATGGAGGTATTATTGTGCATGGAGCAAAACTGATGTTTGCATACGGTGAGGCAACTGTCCCGAAGGTTACAGTGACGCTCAGGAAGTCATACGGAGGGGCACACTGTGTAATGTCGTCGAAACAATTACATGGTGATATTAATTATGCATGGCCTTCAGCAGAAATAGCCGTTATGGGTCCTCAGGGAGCAATTGAGGTGCTTGAAGGAAACAAAATTATGGAAATAGAAGATGAAGGTGAAAAGGCAGACTATATAGCTGCAAAAGAGAACGAATACCGGGAAAAGTTTGCCAATCCTTATGAGGCGGCACGCTATGGTTACCTGGATGATGTTATCGAGCCAAGAAATACCAGGTTCAGGGTGATAAGAGCCCTGCGTACAATTGCTACTAAGAAAGATCCCGGACCGATGAAGAAACATTCGAACATACCGCTTTAAAAAAGAAGCTTATGAGTGCCCTACTTTTAATGACAAATAATCTTGCAGGTATCGACAGGCAGGCTACAATAGTGGTGGTCTTAGGTTACCTGATAGTATTTCTTGCACTGGTGGTGCTTTACCTGGTGTTCAGGTATGTAATGCCGCTATTTTTTAAGATAAGCAAATACCGCAAAGCAGCAAGGGAAGGAAGACACCTGGACGACTCAGAAAAAGAGATACTGACGGGTGATGTTAATGCTGCCATAGCTACTGCCCTGTACCTGTATTTCGATGAAATTCATGATTACGAAAGCAATGTGATTACCATAAGGAAAGTGTCAAAATCCTACTCCCCATGGAATTCCAAGCTATATAATATGAGAAACCTTCAACGTTAAGTTACAGTATGATGAAGAATTATAAATTTACAATAAGCGGTAATACATACGAGGTTGAGATTCTGGAGGTAGAAGGTGATGTAGCAAAAATTGAAGTAAACGGGACATCCTACCTTGTTGAGATACATAAAGATGTAAAGTCTGTAAAAACACCAACTCTTGTAAGGCCTGTATTGAGAGAACCCCAGAAGTCCATTGATAAAAAAGAAGGAGGCCCTAAATTGGAAATTAAAGCCCCTTTGCCGGGTATAATAATGCATGTAATGGTGAAAGCGGGTGATAAGGTAACAAAAGGGCAAAAGCTGTTAATGATGGAAGCCATGAAAATGGAAAATGAAATTAAAGCGGAAAATGATGGTGAGATAACCTCCGTAAAGGTTACCCAGGGACAATCAGTGCTTCAAGACGAGGTGTTAATTGAAATGAACTGATTATGAGGAAATTTATTACTGTAATCGGAGTCCTGGTCATATTGTCCATAACCTGGACAGCATTTGTAAAACCTGAGAAAGAGAGAAAAAAAGAGCTTAAAACTGAAAATATCAGTGAAAATGCTGGCCTGGCATTGCTGGCCCAGGATACCAATGATGAGGGAGCAATAATAGGACTGAGAAAATTCTGGGAATATTCAGGCTTCAGGAATGCTACTAAAGGACATCTCATAATGATTACAGTGGGATTGTTATTTATTTTCCTGGCAATAAAATATGATTATGAACCATTACTTCTGATACCAATCGGAACAGGTATTATAATAGGGAATATACCTTTTTACCAGGACGGGGATATAAATCTCCAGCTTGGAATATACCAGTCGGGCAGTGTGCTTAATTACCTGTATTTCGGTGTGTTGAAAGGTGTATATCCACCGCTTATATTTCTTGGACTGGGAGCCATGACTGATTTTTCATCTCTCCTGTCCAACCCCCGTCTTATGATCCTTGGGGCAGCTGCACAGATAGGGATTTTTCTTACTTTTCTTGGTGCTTTGATGCTCGGCTTTGCACCCCCGGAAGCAGGGGCTATTGGCATAATTGGTGGCGCTGATGGACCAACAGCCATATTCCTGTCATCAAGGCTGGCCAATGGTGTCAATATCCTGCCAAACGGGGAAACGGTAAGAAACCTTATCGGGCCAATTGCAATAGCAGCTTATTCATATATGGCCCTGGTTCCCGTTATTCAGCCACCTATAATGAGACTGCTTACTTCAAAGAGAGAAAGAAAAATAAGGATGAAACGTCCCAGGGCAGTATCAAAAACTGAGAAAATATTATTCCCGATAATTGGCTTACTGCTAACAGCCTTCATATCACCAAGTTCCTTGCCTCTTCTAGGCATGTTGTTCTTTGGTAATCTTTTAAAAGAATCTGGTGTTACAAAGAGATTGGCTGAAACAGCGCGTACATCAATGGTCGATATAGTGACTATACTCCTTGGTCTGACAGTTGGAGCATCAACCCAGGCAGATGTATTCCTTACTCCCGATTCATTATTGATTTTTATTCTTGGCGCCATATCCTTCATGGTTGCCACAGCCGGTGGTTTAATATTTGCTAAAATCATGAATATTTTTCTCAGGGGTGATAACAGGATTAATCCACTCGTGGGGGCTGCAGGTGTTTCGGCTGTTCCTGATAGTGCAAGGGTTGTACAGAATGAAGGATTACGTGCTGACCCGACAAACCACCTCTTAATGCATGCAATGACACCAAATGTTTCTGGTGTTATTGGATCAGCAGTTGCTGCTGGGATATTACTTAGCTTTCTTGGATAAAAATTTCTGTATCTTTAGGTTTGTTTAATAAAATGTATTCAAAATAAACTGATGAAGAATATTGCTGTTACGGGTAACACAGGCCCAAGGGTGAGATCTGATTGTGAACTGACGCTTGATATAAGATCAAGCGGAGGAATAAAAATTAACCTTGAATCAAAGGTTAAGGCAATGTATGGTAATTCAATTACCACTGTTCTGAATGAAGGACTGGAATTTTTTGGGATCAGACATGCCGTTATTGATCTTAATGACTCGGGAGCACTCCCTTTTGTGCATATGGCCAGACTGGAGGCGGCAGTCAAGAGCCTTGTTGATACAGGTAAGGAATGGCTGCCTGCCATGCTTGATAGGAATAATTATTCATCACCAAGAAACAGGTTCAGGTTCAGCAGGCTCTACCTGCCAGGAAATACGCCAAGTATGATGCTGAATGCCGGACTCCATTCACCTGATGGAATAATACTCGATCTTGAAGACTCGGTGGCTCCTGCCAAAAAGCATGAGGCAAGGTTCCTGGTAAGGAATGCACTGAGGCAGGTGGATTTTTGTGGAGCAGAGCGAATGGTGAGAATCAACCAGGGAGAAAGAGGTCTGGAAGATCTTCAATTTGTTTTACCTCATAATGTTCATCTTATCCTTGTACCCAAATGCGAAAGCGGAGAACAATTAAGAGAACTGTCGGAAAGGGCGGAAAAAATTCTCGCTCAAAACAAAA
>CAZSJH010000208.1:0-5270 GCA_964607105.1 uncultured Rikenellaceae bacterium
TTGACCTCGATGCACTGATATCCAATGTCTATAAGCTGGATGAAATAAACCAGGCCTATGCAAACCTCCTGAAGGGAGAACACCTCAGGGGTGTGATCGTTTTTGACTAAGAAAGAGGTAATCCTGTATCTACAAAAAAACAGGGGTGATTAATTATGAACCGATAAAGGCTCCCTGGTCTTGTCCTGATTTTGCTATTTTTGCATTTAACAGTAATATTAATAATCCCGGAAATATGTACAGAAAAGCTGCATTGATCACAGTTGCGATAACTCTATTGCTCACATTAACGAAATGTCACACAAACCGGCTGCTGGTGACAGGCGATCCCTCGGGAAGGACACCTTCGGCAGTACGAGAATTCAGGGCTGCATGGGTGGCCACTGTGGCTAACATCAACTGGCCGGACCAACCGGGCATGCCTGTGGAAGATCAGAAAAAGGATGCCATTGAGTTGCTTGACCTTCTTTATGAAAATAATTTTAATGCCGTGATATTCCAGGTTCGTCCTCACTGTGATGCTCTCTACAAGAGCGACCTTGAGCCATGGTCATATTATCTTACCGGGGAGCAGGGCAAAGCTCCCGAACCCTTTTATGACCCGCTTGAATTCTGGATCGATGAAGCCCATAAAAGGGGAATGGAGCTGCATGCATGGCTTAACCCCTACCGTGCCCACCACGTTGCGGGAGGACCACTTACGGAAACTTCCATTGTTAAACGTAAACCGGGACTTGCCCTCTATCTTGAACGTGGTTACTGGTGGCTCGACCCGGCACTGAAGGGTACACAGGACCATTCCTATAATGTGGTAATGGACCTGGTGCGTCGCTATGACCTCGATGGTATTCATTTTGATGATTATTTCTATCCCTACCCCGATTATAACAATTTCAAGGATTTCCCCGATGATGAAAGCTGGCAGGCTTACCTCGAGGGCGGGGGAAAACTGAGCCGCAGCGACTGGAGAAGGAAAAATGTGAATGATTTCATAGAACGTGTCTATGAAGGTATTAAAGCCGAAAAACCATATGTAAAGTTTGGACTAAGCCCCTTCGGAATATGGCGGCCTTACAATCCACCTTCAATATCAGGCTTTGATCAGCATGAAGTGTTGTATGCTGATGCCCGCCTTTGGCTTAATAAGGGCTGGATCGATTACTATACTCCTCAGCTTTACTGGCCAACCGGCCAGCTGGCGCAGAGCTACCCGGTGCTGCTGGGCTGGTGGTCCTCGGAAAATAAAAAGGGACGCCACCTGTGGCCAGGGATAAACATCGGCAGGTTCAGTGGTGATAAAGCAATAGATGAAACAATAAGCCAGATTATGATAAGCCGTGGCATGCTGCCACAAAGTCCCGGTGTAGTGCACTGGAGCATAGGCCCCCTGGTCTTTAACCCCCTCCTTTCCGAAGCCATAGCAGAAGGCCCCTATGAAAAAGAAGCATTGGTACCCCCTTCTCCCTGGCTCAGCAACAGGTTGCCGGATCCACCATATGTGAAATTGGAAAACAGGAGCGACTCGGTCAGCATTTCATGGAACCATGGCAATGCAAGAGACATTGCAAGGTGGGTGGTATATAAAAAATACGGATCATCCTGGAAATACTCGATTCTGGGAAACGAGACAGGTAATATAATTTTACCATCATTCGAAATTGACAAAGAAGCTTTGCTAAGCATGGACCATGGATCCACGGATAATACTTCTGAGGTACTAACTCCTCTTGATAGTGTTGCTGTGAGCGCCGTGGACAGGTATGGCAATGAAAGCCAGGTAAGAGAAAGACTTTCTACAGGAGTATCTATGGCTGATGCTCCCGACCTGGGTGAATTAAGGGCGGGATATATTCTTATAGTACATCCTTCGGAATATAAAGAATTGGAAGAAGAAAGAGCTTTCGAGATAAGAGAATATTTTATTCCGGCTGAAGAAATGGAAGCTCCTGATGAAGAAAGGCTGAAAGGCAGGATCAGTGCATCAGTCGACAAGGCTAAGGAGGAGGGAGCAAACTCAATATTCTTAAAAGTCTCAAACAGCGATACAACAGTATTCGACCTGCCGGGATATGTTGTTGAAAAAGCACATGCCGTCGGCTTAAAGATATTTTTTGCAATAAGCCCGCTTAAAAGGACGGAAGCGCTTCGGGACATTCCATTTCCCGAAATAAAAAGAAGCTTAAAGAATGAGGTAAGCAGGTATGTTAGCAAATATAATGTCGATGGCCTGGGCTTTGAATTACCTGTTAATAGCCAGGATGAGAGTACTGATAATATCGAGATCATAACTGACCTTATTGAAGATGCATTGGTGGAGGCTATGCTTTTAAAGCCCTATCTCCTGTCAGCAGTGATAAATAATGAAGGCTCTGTGATGCCATACAGTGTTAATCATATCTACCCGCAACAGGTGATTGGACTCAATTTCTCTGATTATTTCAGCGGTGAATCTGCCGGACAAACAGTCAGGCTTATAGATGAAAAAAGGATCAAGATTACTGACTCAGAAGGGTCTGTCGGCTTTATTGGAGGCATAACAGATACCATACGCCTTGAGACAGGCCAGGGGAAACTGTTTTTGTCCACAGACCGCTGGTCCCTGCCTTATGATTATGTTGTTATTTCCGATGATACCGTATCACGAAAATCACCTTGGGTAGAGTTTCGAAAGATGCCCCCGGATTATACTGATAATCCTGAATTTGACCTGCTTTGCAAGACTGATTACCCTGCCAGGGTAATGATAAACGGGCAGGAGGTAAAACAGTATAAGACAGGGATATTCTTTAAGACCATAAAACTGGATGAAGGCGCCAACCGTATCAGGGCTACCATAGTGACAGATGACTCATTATCAACGTTCTACGAAAGAGAATTTATTTACAGGGAATTGGATAAGAACAGACCTCCCTTCCCCCTTTGGATAGATGGATCATCAGTTACACCGGGTTATGATACTGAATTGTTGCAGGATGATGTTTTACCTTTCAGCTTCACCGGATCGTTGGGACAGGAAGCCCAGGTATTGATTATACCGGCTGGTCTGAATATCAAATGCTCGGTTAACAATTATGATGACTACAGTGTTTACCGGGCTGATATCCCGATGAACAGGCTTGAGCCCGGGCAAAAATACAGCATCCTGATAAAACTTACATCTTCTGACGACAGCCATGACCGGGATCCCTATGAGAAACTTTCACCTTATTCATTATATGTAAGGCATCCCGACGATTTTCCGCTGGTGAAGGTTAGCAGTGAAAACAGCAAGCTTACATATAACCTGGGTGCTCCCCGACTTGGTGGTCCGCTGAGGTCGGAACCGCCACCCGGTACGGTATATAAGGTAAACGGCAGGTTCGGGGATAACTACAGGGTGAGGCTCAGCAACGTGGAAAGCGGCTTTATTAATATGAATGATGTAGAGAAAATGCCTGACAAAACAGTAAAACTATCATATTATATAACCAGCATGTCATGTGCCCCTTCGTCCAAAGCAGATATATTGAGCATCCCTTACCTCGAGCCTGTACCCTTTGAGGTACATCCTGATCCTTCCGGCAGGAGAATAATAATCACACTTTTTGGTGTTGAGACAAGCAGTACCTGGATATCACATGCTTCAGGACTGAGGATCATTGATATGATAACATGGGAGCAAAGCACAACCGAAACCTACAGGGTATATGTCAACCTGAAAACTGACCGTATCTGGGGATATGATTTAGATGTTGAAAATCAACGGCTCGTGCTGAGAATAAAATATCCACCCGCGATCAACACAGGGAATGATAAGCCCCTGTCAGGAATGAAGATAGCCATCGAAGCCGGTCATGGAGGAAGCAGCACAGGAGCCATTGGTCTGTCTGGACTGCTGGAAAAAGATATCAACCTGGACCTCTCCTTCAGGCTGGGTGAACTGTGCGGCCAGATGGGTGCTGAGGTTTTCCAGGTCAGGGACTCTGACATTGATATGTCATTGATTAAGAAAAGAGACAAGGCTATCAGCTCCGGTGCCGATATGCTTATAAGCATCCATGCCAATGCAGGGGGAAGAGGATACCTGCAGGTAGATGGAACAAGCACCTATTATCACAATCCCTTCTGGGCTCCCCTGGCATTTGCTATTTATGACCGTCTTCTCGAACTGGATCTCGACGAGTTTGGGGTTGTCGGCTCTTTTAACTATACCGGTATCAGGCTTTCGCAAATGCCCTCGGTGCTTGTTGAACAGGCTTTCATGTCCCATGCAGAAGATGAAGAAAAACTGGCCGACCCGTATTTCCGCCAGCAGATAGCGGAAAAGATCTGCCAGGGGATTATTGACTATCTAAAATAATATTATCGTGTGAGTTGTACCTTACACTGTAATATTATATATGGTTTAATTAGATTGCTATTAAGAAAAACTTGACTTTAAATTCTTAATGGCGTAACTTTATATTTGTCAACTGATTGTAGAATGTTCACATAAGCTTCTCTGCAGATAAGCTTTACATACATAGAGGTATATTCTTCCATTTAAGCTTTTAAACCTCACAAAAAACAGAGAATCATGAAGAAAATAAGTAAATTCTCATTAATCATTGTGTTTTTTATTTGCATAGCAATGATGTTTAATTCCTGTGAAAAAGAACCTGCTCTTCCTTCTGTAACCACAGTTGGGGTGTCAGCAATTACTCAGGTGACTGCTACTTTCGAAGGGAATGTGACAGCTGATGGAGGAGCTGCAGTCACTGCCAGGGGCGTTTGCTGGTTTACCAGTCCGAATCCCTCAACAGCAGACAACAATATTGTTGTCGGATCAGGCACAGGAAGTTATACCTGTGATATTACTGATTTAAATGCCAGCACCACTTATTTTATCTGTGCATATGCAACTAACAGTGCAGGAACAGCCTATGGTACTCAGATTCAGTTTACTACCTCCGATGAGGAACCGATTACTGTCACTGATATTGATGGTAATGTCTATGAAGCTGTAACAATTGGTGATCAGGTTTGGATGAAAGAAAATTTGAAGACCACTAAATACAACGACGGTACTGCCATATTTAATGTTACTGACAATACAGAATGGGGAAATTTAGTTACAGGTGCTTATTGCTGGTATTACAATTACCCGGATGCCTACAAAGATACATATGGTGCCCTTTATAATTGGTATGCATTAGGCACAGGAATACTATGTCCCAACGGCTGGCATGTGCCGACCCATGCTGATTGGGCACAACTTGCTGATTTTCTCGGTGGAGAAGCCAAAGCCGGAG
>CAZSJH010000209.1:0-5241 GCA_964607105.1 uncultured Rikenellaceae bacterium
CGATACCCTTAAAGAAATGCATGCTAAGGTGAAAGGGTTGAACCGTTGAAATGTTAAATCGTTAAATCGGGTCAATTCCTTGTTACCCGATTCAACTATTTAACGATTTAACAATTCAACAATATAAAGAGGCTGTCTCAAAAGGGCAGTCTCTTTTTTATTTGAGGTGTTTCTCCAGATAATCAGTATACTGGTGCATCAGTAAAAGATATGTAACTGTATTTGTAGCAATACCATGTGCTCCCGGAGGATATATCTTCAGGTCAAAATCCTTGCCTGCCATATTAAATGCATTAACCAGCTGGAAAGTATTTTGCGGATGGACATTGTCATCCAGAAGTGAATGAGCCAGTAAAAGGTGCCCGTCAAGGTTTTCAGCATGAGTTATTACTGCCGATTGCCTGTAGCCTTCAGCATTGTCATCTATCAGTCCCATATACCTCTCTGTCAGTATGCAGTCATAGAGAAGGTGATCTGTGACGGGTGCAGCCACCAGGGCTACCTTAAAGACACCAGGGTGTGTAAGCATGGTATAGCTTGAAGTGTAGCCACCATAACTGTGCCCTCTTATAGCCATATTTTCACCGTCGATCCATGGCAGTGATGCAAGGAATCTGGCTGTCTCAGCAAAATCATTCGACTCCCACTTGCCCAACTGCCTGTGCACTATCTTTTCAAATTCATAACCATAGCCTCCGTTTCCCCTGTTATTAACCGAGGCTATGACGTAACCCTCCTGTGCAAGCCATTGGTGCCAACCATTGGTGCCGAAGGTGTTGAACACTCCCTGGGAACCCGGACCTCCATATATATCAAGCAGCAAGGGATATTTCTTGCTCTCATCAAAATCGACGGGCTTTATAATATAACCGTCCAGTTTCTTACCGTCAGTGGTAGTGAAACTGAACATCTCTTTCGGTGCGTATACATGGGATTTAAGAAAAGCCTTCACGCTGCTGTCGTCAGAAAATTTTTCTATCATTTTACCTCTTGAGCTCATAAGCATCGTCTCTGAAGGGTTGGTTACATCTGACCATGAATCAAAAAAGTATATCCCTTTTTCAGACACATTTACCCTGTGATTACCTGTTGCTATCGTAAGGCGTTTCTTCTTTGACCCGTCAAACTTTATCTCGAAAAGATTTTGTTCTGTCGGGGCAATCTCCGTTGATACATAATACAACATTTCCTTTTTCGTATCTATTGCTTCTATTCCCTTTACCTCCCATTCACCAGATGTAACCTGGTTTATTACATTACCATTATAATCGTAGCGGTAGATATGAGCCCAACCGTCACGTTCTGATATCCAGAAGAACTCCTCGAGGTCGTCAGGAAAATAGATGAGGTGAAGATTCCCGGCAAAGAAATCAAATATATCAATCCACGCATCCGACTTCTCCTCCATCACCAGCTTTCTGTTACCGACTGTCATATCATAGAACCAGATCTTCATATGGCTCTGAATTCGGTCCATCCACATAACTGCCAGTATGTTAGGTTTTGATGTCCAGTAAATGCGTGGGATATATCCACCCTCAAGATCTATATCAAGCCATTTCTTTGAACCCGCTTCGGTATCAATTACACCAAGCTTGACCTTTGGAGGATTATCTCCCACTTTGGGGTATGGCACTTCCATATATTCAGGATGGTGACCGGAGAAATCCGTCAATTTATATACCGGTACTTCCGTTTCATCTGACTGCCAGTATGCAATATATCTGCTGTCATTTGACCATGACCATCCCTGCACCAGCCCGAATTCCTCTTCCTGAGCCCATCCGAACCTGCCGTTATATACCTGTTCACGGGCATCATCGGTAAATTGAATGTGCTTGCCTGTTTCGAATACGAATTCATACAGGTTCCCATCTTTACCATAACCAAGCTTTTTACCATCGGGTGATATTTCAGCTGTAAAAGCCTGCTCAACAATGAGGTCAAGCGTTTTATCCTTCACCGAATAGAGGTAATAATCCGAATTGCCCGAGTAACGCCAGATTGGATTAAAGTTGCACCGGAAGAGGATATAGTTATAATCCCTGGTCCAGGCAAAAGAAACATACCGGAATGGCTGATCCTTTCCCGGGAATGTCATATTCTCATTGGAGAAAACCTTTTCTTCCTTGCCATTCTTCACATTTCTTATCCATATTTCCTGGACAAACTGGTCATTCCTGGTAAATGAGTATTTCTCACCATCTTCTATCCAGCTTATATTTGACGGGGCCCTTCCGGTATTAAGGTTCCCGGCAGACATTAAAGCCTCACGCAGGCTCAGGTATCTTTCCTTCTGGGCCTGTGCAGGAATAAAAAGCAAAATTGAAAATACAACAATAAGGAATTTTCTATAATCTTTCATGATCTTGGTTTTATTGTTTTTCATTGTATAAAGCTAATGAATTCATTGGAATAATGGATTACCCGCTTTCGCTGGTGCAGGTCTGGCTTTCGCTGGCGTAGGTCTGACTCACCCCGCTGACGCGGTTCTCCACCTTCGCTGGCGCGGTTCTTCCACCTTCGCTGGCGCGGTTCTTCCACCTTCGCTGGCGCGGATCTCCACCTTCGCTGGCGCGGATCTCCAGATCCGTGCCATGCTACGGCGGACAAAGCCAGAACCGTGTCGCGGGGCTCCGTCGAGCTCACAGGACTCATATCCCGAATACTCGGGGTACTCGCCCTGCTAGGTTCCAGACCTGTGCCATCCTCTGGCGGATAGTATGGATTGATGGTAGACTGGAATACATATATTTAAAAAGGTTTAGTAATTTTAATGTTTAAAGTAATAAATAAAGATATCATCATGAAAAATCTACCAACAATCTTAATTATAGTCCTTGGCTTATTGGCCTGTGGCAGGATGCAGGACTCAAATATTCCAGAAGGAAATGAAACAGGTGCAAGCCCAACCTCCCAGGTATTCACGACTAAGGGGAAAGAATCCACTATCTACACAACAGCGAGTAATACGGATTTGCGATTAACACTAACAGGAACAAAAGTTTTTAAACCAGCCGGTCAGCCAGTAGAAACCGAAATTTCGGTTTTTGTAAATCCTGATAAGACATTTCAGACTATTCTTGGCATTGGCGGGGCCATTACCGATGCATCGGCTGAAGTGCTTGCGAAATTACCAGAGAAAAAGCAGGAAGAACTTATAACTGCATATTATGATGTGAAAAGTGGCATTGGCTATTCATTATGCCGTGCTCCCATACACAGTTGCGACTTCAGCAGTGAAAGTTTTACTTACATTGAAGAAGGGGACAAAGAATTAAAGACATTTAATATTGACCATGACAGAGTGTATAAAATGCCATTGATCAAAAGAGCAATAGAGACGGCAGGGGGTAATTTAGTGCTTTTTGCCAGTCCATGGAGCCCCCCGGCCTTCATGAAGGACAACAACAATATGCTGCAAGGGGGAAAATTGTTACCCGAATATTTTGATGCCTGGGCTCTCTACTATACCAGGTTTATTAAAGCTTATGAGGAAGAAGGAATACCTGTCTGGGGTATTACTATTCAAAATGAACCCATGGCAACACAGACCTGGGAATCATGTATCTATACGGCTGAAGATGAAAGGGATTTCCTGAAGAATCATCTTGGGCCCACTATGGTAAAAGAAGGATTGGGAGACAAAAAAATAGTGGTCTGGGATCATAACAGGGACCTCATCAATCACAGGGCAAATGTTATTTTTGAAGATCCGGAAGCATCAAAATACGCCTGGGGTGTGGGCTTCCACTGGTACGAGACCTGGACGGGGGGCGACCCTTTGTACATAAACCTTGACAACATGAAAGAATCTTTTCCATCGAAACATCTTTTATTCACAGAAGGCTGTAATGGTGATTTCAATCCTGACAGGTACCAGTATTGGCCAAATGCCGAACACTATGGCCGGTCGATGATCAACGATTTCAACCAGGGGACAGTGGGATGGACCGACTGGAACATACTGCTGGATCAGTATGGCGGGCCCAATCATGTTGAAAATTATTGCTTTGCCCCCATCCATGCAGACACAGAGACAGGGGAACTGATATACACACCGTCATATTTTTATATCGGCCACTTTTCCAAATTTATCCGCCCGGGTGCTAAACGGGTAAGTACAGCCAGCAGCAGAAGTCATCTACTGAGTACATCTTTTCTAAATAATGATGGCAGCCTGGTAAGTGTGGTAATGAATCAAAGTGATGAAGAGATCAACTATAAACTTTATATGGCATCAGAAGCTATTGAAGTCATTATTCCTGCCCATGCAATTCAAACATTTATAACTCAATGATCTCCATAGGCTTTCTTCAGTACCCACAGCCGAAATCGAACATTTAAAATGCAACCGCAGATGAAAGGATAATCCCGGGTTCATGATATCTTTATTATTGTAGTAAATTATTAATTCATATCTATTATCTTGTATAACCTTATGCAGAAACAATAAATTTTTAAAATCACCATATGAAACATCCTAATTATCAATCCAGTACTGAAGATATATCAGGTAATGAAGTAAGTCAAAAAAAAATCTTCATCAGTATTCTGGTGACCGGACTTCTTCTGTTTTCCTTCTTTTTAAAAGGCTTATCACAGGAAACAAGATTACTGAGACAACCAACAATCAGCGATACACATATTGCCTTCTGCTACGGTGGGGATATCTGGAAAGCAGATCTGAATGACAGCTCTGCTATCAGAATAACCAGTACACCGGCAGTTGAAAGTGATCCCCATTTCTCACCTGATGGACATTGGATAGCATTCACATCTAACCGATCAGGGAATAATGCTGTTTATATAGTGCCATCTGAAGGAGGTGATGCAACCCGTCTTACATGGCATCCCAGCGGAACAAATGCCCGCGGGTGGACCCCTGATGGCAAAAGAATCCTATTTGCATCAACACGAAATACTCCTCCATCATCATTCGATCGCCTGTGGACAGTTTCCATTGATGGAGGGCCTCCTGAACTATTATCATCACAATGGGCCACCAATGGATCATTCTCGCCTGATGGCAACCAGGTAATCATTGACAGGGTAAGGAGATGGGATGTTGAATGGAGAGCATACAGGGGTGGACAAAATACACCACTGATAATTCTGGATTTAGCTGATAATTCGGAAATACTCCTGCCCAATGAATCAACTACAGATATTCAACCTGTATGGATGGGTGACAAGATATATTTCCTTTCAGACAGGGACTATACCTCAAATATATGGTCA
>CAZSJH010000210.1:0-5236 GCA_964607105.1 uncultured Rikenellaceae bacterium
TATTATTGATTATTTATTATTTTAGGTTTAGGAGTTGAGAGGTTTAGAGGTTTAGAATCCCTATCCCTGCTCCCTGCACCCTGCTATCTGTAAAGGTAAAGGAATCCCCTGAACTCCTTTCCTTCGTAAACAACATCATCCCAGCCCCTGGCATGTATTATATAGAAATAAACACCCGGACTTGCCTTACTGCTGCCAATTGTGCCATCCCATCCCTGCCAGTCTTTGAGGGCATCACCCAGGCCATCAAAAACATATACTCTCTGCCCGTTCCTGCTGAATATCTGCACGAATATGCTTCTGAGTGATTTATTGTCAACAAAGAAGAAGTCATTATTTCCATCACCATCGGGGGTAAATACATTGGGTATATTCAATGAAGAGGGTTCCACTGTAATAGTAATGCTCGTTGAATCTTTACAGAACTGGTCACTTTCAATAAAAAGTCGCATCTTGTAAGTGCCAGGGAAATAATAGGTATGCGAATATGGTTCTGCCAGGTATGAAACTGAGTCATCACCAAATTCCCATCTGTAAGTACTGGCACGGACAGAATTGTCAGTGATGAATACCTCAAGAGGCGCTTCACCCTGGTTGGGATCTACTTCAAAATCCGCATTCACATGAATCGATTCATAAAAAAAAGCTGAATCAGCTGTACATCCAAAGCTATCAACAACATGGAGGTTATACCATACATCTTCAAGCGGTGGATTGAATGTCTGGGGATTGATCTCCAATGTTGGGTAAGGAATGGAAGATTCCGGATCAGATGACCATTCAAATCTGTAATCATTGGGAAGCATTATTGGAGTCCCGTTATTCACATCAGCATAATAAAAAGTGTCGATCGCAGCAAAGCCTGAAAGGGCAACGTAATTGCATTTGAAATCACGCAGACTGGCAACGGATACAGGTTTGTCCAGGTGTATCCAGAATGTCAGTACTGTATCATAACCATAATCATCCGAAATTTCAACCCTGTAGCCTCCTTCAGAAAGCCCTGAAACTTCTGAGTACTCTGCATCAGGCTGTTGGGTAACCGGTATTGAAAAACTGGAACTTATTTCATCCCATTTGGTCCAGGTAAAATCAAAGGGAGCTGTACCACCGGGGCTTCTGGCTATTATGTAGGCCGTTGAAGTGCCACTATAATTACAGAAAATAAATACAGGATCGTTTATGCCTGTGGATAAATAATCAGTATATCTTGTGGCACTCGAACCGGGTGCCGTTATCTGGGCATTGGCAATAAGTGTGCAGCTTAGGAATATTATTGAAAAATATGATCTCACTCTGTTTATGCTGATTAGTCAGAAAAATAACGGTTACGCCCCTGATTTGGTATATTAATGTGCAAGTATAATAAATGTGATGCGCCTGTGCAAGCAATGATATCCGTATTTAACTGTTGATAACTTGGTGGTGATTGCGCTTCCCTGTTTTACTTATTATGATCTCTTTTAGTACCTTTGTGCCATTCTAAATGTGGATTTTCTCTATGGCGGATAATTACCTCAGTGAATTAAATGAAGCCCAGAAGGTTGCGGTAGTCAATACCGAGGGGCCTTCACTTGTTATTGCAGGAGCCGGATCCGGAAAAACCAGGGTGCTTACTTACAGGATAGCTCACCTTCTTCAGAAGGGAGTACCTGCTCATTCAGTACTTGCCCTGACCTTTACCAATAAAGCTGCCGAGGAAATGAAAGGAAGGATCATTGGAATAGCGGGCTACAGTAACAGCAGGTATTTATGGATGGGGACATTCCACAGCATCTTTGCCAGGATTTTAAGGGCTGAATCAGATAAACTGGGATATCCATCTTCCTATACCATCTATGATGCGACCGACACCCGCAGCCTTATCAGGACAATTATCAGAGAAATGGGACTTGACGATAAAGCGTATAAGCCCTCTTCTGTAGCAGCCAGAATATCTGCTGCCAAGAATAACCTTGTAACAGCCAGTGAGTATGCATCAAACAGGTCGATAACAGATAGAGACCGTATGGCAAAAGTCCCGATGCTGTCAGAGATATACCTCAGGTATGCCTCGAGGTGCTATAAAGCAGGGGCAATGGACTTTGACGATCTGCTGATGAACACCAATATACTCTTCAGGGATTATCCTGATATCCTTGCATCTTACCAGGCAAGATTCAATTATATCCTTGTTGATGAGTATCAGGATACTAATTATGCCCAGTACCTCATTATCAAGAGATTGTCGGAAAAACACCGGAACCTATGTGTCGTAGGGGATGATGCCCAGAGTATATATTCATTCAGGGGAGCACGCATTGAGAATATACTCAATTTCAGGAATGACTATCCCGATTATGCGCTCTATAAGCTTGAAAGGAATTACAGGTCGACAAAAACAATAGTAGATGCAGCAAATAGCATTATTCATCATAATAAAGGTCAGATAAGTAAAACTGTATATTCAGAAAATATTCAGGGGAACAGGATCAGGATAATGGAATCAATGACCGATGGCGAAGAAGGATTCAGGGTTGCTTCCGATATATTCGACCGAAGCATATCTGAGCAGGTTAAGTGGGAAGAATTTGCTGTACTCTACCGTACGAATGCACAATCAAGGATTTTCGAGGAGACTTTCAGAAAAAGAAATATACCCTATAAAATATACGGTGGTCTATCATTTTATGAGCGTAAAGAGATCAAGGACATACTGGCATATCTCAGGATGGTGATTAATCCCCTCGATGAGGAGGCTTTGAAGCGCACCATTAACTACCCGAAGAGAGGGATAGGAAAAACAACAGTTGAAAGATTATTCGAAGCTGCTGAAAAAAAAGAAATAACTGCATGGGAAATAATATCAGGATCATCTGAATATCATTCATTGTTAACACCTGCCACCTGGAACCGCGTTAAAGTTTATACTGACCTGATAGAATCCATTTCTGAACAATGTAAAGGTGCAAACGCATATGATGCTGCAATGAAGACAGCTACTGTAACTGGTATAATGAGAGAACTGAAGGAAGGAGAAACGCCTGAAGAGGTAAGCCGTTATGAAAACCTCCAGGAATTACTAAACTCCATTAAGGAATTCACTGATTATGCCGAAACCAATGGTGAACCCTCGGACCTGGCAGCATACCTTGAATCAGTTGCTTTGCTCACCGACCGTGATACTGAGAAAGAGGAAGACCGTAATAAGGTTACACTGATGACCATGCATTCTGCCAAAGGCCTGGAATTTAAACATGTATATATAGCCGGGCTGGAAGAGAATCTCTTCCCATCGGTGATGTCACTGGGAGAAAACAGCGGACTGGAGGAAGAGAGACGCCTGTTCTATGTTGCAGTAACCAGGTCAAAGGAACAGGTAACACTGAGCTACGCCCTTAACCGCTATAAATGGGGTAAGCTGGAAAATTGCACACCCAGCAGGTTCCTGGCAGAGATTGATGATACTTACCTTGAATACCCTGATGATTCGGTAAAAGAAAGTGGTTACAGGCCGGGCAGGGTAAGGAAACCTTTTAACAATGGCTTGAGAGGCACGAAGGATAACAAAGCGGAATATGCCGTTTCGCCCCGCAGGCATCTTAAAAAAATTAGGGAGGTAACATCTTACAATCAGGGAAATAATCAACTTGCTGCCGAAACAGATCTTGAAATGGGATCTGTAGTTTACCATGAACGCTTCGGCCGGGGTGTAATTTTATCAATTGAAGGAGAGGCCCCAAATACTACCGCTCTGGTCGATTTTGATAATTCCGGTGAAAAAAAGCTCCTGCTCAGGTTTGCCAGGCTTAAACTAAGTGATACGTAAAAAGGGGAAACCATCGAAATGATCTCCCCCGGTCAGGTATTAAAGAGGTGTTATAAATACTACTCTGATTCAGGTAAATCAGGTAGCTCACCTTTTTCCGTTAGTACATCATTATAAAGAGTGGCAAAAGCACCGCTTACCCACATTATGGCAGGTAATATGCCGATAATCAGCATTAATAAACCGAAGAGGATCATAAAAAATGAAACAAGCCCCATTGCAAATATGGTCCAGCCATATCCCTTCGTAAGCCTCCAGCTTTCCTCAACAGCCGTTATGGCATCCATCTTCTTATCCATTACCAGATAGCTTACAAAAGTAAGGCGACAGGCTATTATTATGCCAGGTATGATGAGCATGATAATTCCGATCATTACCAGGGCGAAAGTCAGCAGATTGGCCAGCAGGATTTGAACATAGTTTTCGGAAAAACCGGAAACAAGGTATTTGAAATCAATTTTTTGCTTTCTTACTGCATGTACAAAGATCAAATCACTGCCAAAATCAAAAACGGGAATGACAAGAAATGAATAGGCAAGAGCAAAAATACCGAATACAGCCAGGAATAAATTAAAACCACTTATTTGAACTATTAATCTTACAATCTGAGTTGGTGACTGTATAAAACCTACCACAATAATAACAAGTAAAAGAGAAAGAAAATTATCCCCAAGAATTTCAATCCCTTTTGAAAAACTCCGTCCAAAGGAGGGGGTTATACTGTTATCTGTTGATTTTTCCATTTCTTAAATTCAATTTGTTTCATGAACAAATATATATCGAAGTATGATATCAGACTACATACTAAAGTATTGTTATGAAAATATCCTACTTTAGTATTCAATTAACAACCAAAGTAGTGAATATTTTTACAACAATATTCATTACCAGGACATGCTCAGTACACTTTCATACATAGTTTTTGCCCTGTCTGTAGGCTTGACATTTCTTGGATTAATTTCTGCATCAAGACTGAGGAAAGAATACCAGAATGGATTTGCCTCGGCATTATTATATTTCCAGATCTTTGCTTATACTTTTGGTTTTTATGGTATCTGGGGCCAGGTATTCGTCGATAAATTCCTCGAGGAATACCTCCCGGCAAATATCATGGAAAGGATCATTACTTATCAGGCTCTGTTAGGCCTGCCTTTTATGATACTCACATGGTATATGATGATCAGGTTTGCATTTAAGCTACAGATGTTCAAAATAAGAAGGATTTCTACAGTTATATTTATCTCCATTGCTAGTGGAGGGCTTATTGTTCTTGTTTATCTTGCTTTTAACCCTGGTAATATCCCTCAACAACTATATATATTTTATTATATTATCATGGGACTGGTATCCCACCTGTTAACAGGAATGGTTTTGTTTGCCAGGCCTGCCAGTAAAACCAGGATTAAAAGAAAAAAACTTAACCTTCTT
>CAZSJH010000211.1:0-5191 GCA_964607105.1 uncultured Rikenellaceae bacterium
GAAGCCTGTAAGCAGTGCAAAAATAAGTATTGCATGAGGCTGTTATGGCCTGTGGCATATTGAATGATGCAAAATGATGACATGCAACATGTACTCCCGGGGCGTAATAACCATTATCACAGAAATATTCATAATTCTTTGTCAAAATATCTTCCTGTAGGGCTATCAGTCCGTTTACCGGCTTAAATGTTGAGCCGGGTGGGTATGACGCCATCAGAGCCCTGTTAAAAAGTGGCTCAAGAGTATCATTCTGCAACCTGTTATAATTCTCCGAGCGAATCCTCCCCACCAGCAGTGTAGGATCGTAATCTGGTGAAGAGATAAGCGCCAGGACCTCCCCTGTAGATGGTTCCAGTGCCACGATGCTTCCATTTTTATCTCCAATAAGCTTCTCTCCATACCGTTGAAGGTCTATATCCAGTGTAGTCTTAATATTACTTCCCGGTATCGGGATGGTGTCATACCTGCCTCCCTGGTATAAACCTTTAACCCTATTATAAACGTCAACAAGAAATATTTTCAGTCCCTTATGTCCACGTAGCTGCAATTCATAGGATTTTTCAATCCCATTCTTACCAATATAATCCCCTGCTTTATAATATGGATCCGCATTAATTTCTTCATTATTTACCTCCCCCACATATCCAAGGGCATGTGCAGCAGACGGATAGGAATATTTTCTTAAAGTACGTGACTGTACATAAAATCCGGGGTACTTATATAACACTTCCTGTAAGCGTGCATAAGTCTCGGATGAAACCATCTTAAGAAATACTGATGGTGCATATTCAGAATATTTAATTGCTTCATTCATCCTTTCAGAAAAAGACTTCTTCTCAATATTAAGGATTGAACATAGCTTGACAGTATCTATCTCCTGGGTCTGGCCTGGAATAACCATCAGGTCATAGGCAGCCTGATTAAATACCAGTAAAGAGCCATTCCTGTCATAAATCAAGCCCCTTGCCGGATACTGGGTTACATAGCGCAATACATTATTCTGGGCTGATACACGGTATGATTTATTAACAACCTGAAGGGAAAAGAGCTTTGATATAAGAATAATGGCTGCAATTATGACAATTGCATAGAAAAATACCTTCCTGTTGCTATATATATCTTTTAAACCGTTCAAAACTACCTCCTGATAAATATAGACTGGACAATAACAATAAATAGAACGGTAAAGCCTGTACTGAGCAATACCCTGAGTAATGTTCTGAAAAAATACTCAAATCTGAATACCTCTACGTAAAAAAGAAAAAGATGATGAAGTGAGACAATGATAAGGACATATGTAATAAACCACCTTAAGCCATAGGTCCTGATGCCCGGAAGGTCTCCCTGCTCATAACCTTCATGGGGGGATATAGAGTTCAGAACGTATGGTCTGAGGAAACCCGCAAAAACTGTTGCAGAGGTATGCAGCCCCGGTGTACCCGACGTTATATCCACCATCAGCCCTGTTAAAAATGAGAGTATAAGTATAAGCCAGGAGGGTGTTTCAAATGGAAGCAGCAGAATAAAAAGTATATAGATGTAGGGGTTAACAAAGCCACTGAACTGTATATTATTCAGCAACAACACCTGGATCACCAGTAGCAGGATGAAAAGACCCGTATATTTCAGAATAGTATTAAGCATAATTATTTATCTTATACCCGGTATTTCAGATTCAAGCTTAAGTTGATCTTCTTTCTTAAGGTTAACAATAATATATACATCGTCCAGTTTCCTTAATTCTGTAAACGGTTTTATTCTAATATCATAAAAATCACCTCCCCCTTCATCAAAATCAACGATGGTGCCCACCATTAAACCTTCGGGGAAGACAGCCGAAAATCCCGTTGTTTCAACGGTATCCCCTATTGAAATATCGACATGATTTGGTATCTCATTCAGGATTAGTCTGTTATCATCAACTCCATCCCAGGTCAGGGATCCAAAATACCCGTTTCTACTCAGCCTGGCAGACAACCTGAATTCAAGATTCAGAACCGACATGGCAATGGAATAGTGTCTGCCGGCTTCTACAATTATTCCTACTATTCCCCTCTGGCATGCTACCGCCATATCTTCTTTCACACCGCTCAATGTTCCTCTGTCGAGGGTAATATAATTCTTCTGTTTATTTACACTGTTATTAACCACCACAGCCTGTATATAAACATACTGCTGCCTGTGGATGCTGTCAGTAACACTAAAAGTATTTATCTCTGAATCGCGGTAAATTCTTTGCAGGGTATTTTTCAATTCCTCGTTTTCCCTTACAAGTTGTTGATTTATGTCGTTCAGTGAAAAATAATCAGTAGCCTGGTTAATTTTTTCATTTATTGCAGCTTTTGTGGCATTCATTGCTTTTGTAAGCTTAATATTGTGATAATTTGGTCTGGCGGCCAGCATATATAATGCTATCAGCTCCAGGAGGAGGAATAACAGGATATTACCGAATTTATTAAGGAAGTTTAGAAGACTTCTCATTTACTACTCCCAATATTATCTCATGAGGAACTTAAATTTATCTGTATTTTTCAGGGCCACTCCAGTTCCTCTTGCCACAGCATGAAGAGGATCTTCAGCTATATGAAATGGTATACTAATCTTATCTGTAAGTCTTTTTGAAAGTCCACGGAGCAATGCTCCACCCCCGGCCAGGAATATACCCCTGGCGACTATATCAGCATACAGTTCGGGCGGTGTCTGCTCCAGAACACTCAGAATAGCTGTTTCCACCTTTGAAATAGACTTATCCAGGCAGTGTGCTATTTCCTGGTAAGAAACGGGTACTTCAACAGGCATAGCGGTCATAAGGTTTGGTCCCCTGACAACAAAATCAGCAGGTGGATCTTCTATTGAAGGTAAGGCGGCACCAACATTTATTTTTATATCTTCCGCAGTACGTTCACCAATCTTTATATTGTGCTGGTGTCTCATATATGACTGTATGTCGGTAGTAAACCCGTCACCTGCTGTCCTTATTGATTTATTACACACTATTCCTCCCAGTGCTATTACGGCAATCTCTGTTGTTCCCCCTCCAACATCAACGACCATAAATCCTTCAGGGGCTTCCACATCCAGGCCGATACCAATTGCAGCAGCCATAGGTTCATAAATCAGGTAAACATCTCTTCCGCCAGCATGCTCGGAAGAGTCTCTTACTGCACGTATCTCAACTTCCGTGCTCCCGGAGGGTATACATACAACCATTTTAAGGGTAGGAGAAAAAAGACTAGGTCTCTTATTTATCATTTTTATCATGCCTCTTATCATCTGCTCAGCAGCGTTAAAGTCGGCAATAACACCGTCCCTCAAAGGGCGTACTGTCCTGATATTATCATGCGTTTTACCATGCATCTGCCTGGCTGTCTCACCAATTGCAATCAATTTGCCCGTATTTTTATCCACGGCAACAATTGAAGGCTCATCTACTACTACTTTATCATTATGGATAATTATTGTATTGGCTGTCCCAAGGTCAATAGCTATCTCCTGTGTAAAGAAAGAAAATATCCCCATCTGAATATTTATATTTAGTAAGTACTAGTGTTTAAAATGCCTGGTCCCGGTAAATACCATTGACATCCCCTTATCATTACAAAAATCAATTGATTCATTATCTCTTATTGACCCTCCCGGTTGGATCACAGCTTTAATCCCTTCGTCATACGCTATTTCGACACTGTCGGCAAAAGGGAAGAATGCATCCGATGCCATTACGGCAGTGCTCAGGTCAAATCCAAAATTTTTGGCTTTTTCAACAGCAAACCTAAGAGCATCTACCCGTGAGGTCATTCCCACACCACTGGCGTACAGTTGTTTGTTCCCTGCCAGCACTATAGTATTTGATTTGCTGTGCTTCACTATCTTGTTAGCAAACTCAAGGTCTGTAAGCTGAGTTTTATCAGGATGTACCCTGGTGGCAGTTTTCATATCTTTCATCGTTTCCGTTTTCAGATCCCTCTCCTGTAGTAATATACCATTCAGTACTGTCCTGTAACTATAATCTTGCTTATGACTTCCCTTCTGCTTAAGAATAATACGGTTCTTCTTATGCTTCAGAACCTCAAATGCTTCATCATTGTATGCAGGTGCAATTATTACTTCGAAGAATAGTTTATCAATCTCTGCTGCTGTCTCCTGATCAACTTGACTGTTGGTTATTAACACTCCTCCGAAAGCTGAAACCGGATCACCTGCCAGTGCATCTTTCCAGGCGTCAACCAGTTTTGGCCGCGAAGCGAGGCCACATGCATTATTATGCTTTATTATTACGAATGTCGTTTCATTAAATTCTTCTATCAATGAAATTGCTGAATCAATATCAAGAAGGTTATTGTAGGATATCTCCTTCCCGTGCAATTGTTCAAATATCACCCCTGGTTTACCATAGAATATTCCTTTCTGGTGGGGGTTTTCACCATATCTCAGGATCTTCGCTTCAGAGTAACTTTCCCTGAATACATTGATTGCTTCTTTCCTGTTAAAATAATTAAAAATATGAGTGTCATATTCAGAACTAACACTGAATGCCTCTGCTGCAAGGAGCCTTCTTTCTTCCAGGCTCACATTGCCTCCCTCTGAATCAAGCAATTCATATAACCTTGAATACTGGCCCCGATGAGATATGATAACCGTGTCCCGGTAATTCTTCGCTGCAGCACGTATCAGTGATATCCCTCCAATGTCAATTTTCTCAATTATATCCTGTTCACCGGCACCTGATGCCACGGTCTCACTGAATGGATAAAGATCAACCACTACAAGGTCTATCTCCGGTATTTCGTATTCTGAGAGCTGACTGATATCACTTTCGTTATCTCGTCTCGCCAGAATACCACCGAAAATTTTCGGATGAAGAGTCTTAACCCGCCCCCCCAGGATTGAAGGATATGATGTCATGTCTTCAACTTTTTCAGCCTCAATTCCAAGGTCGGATATGAACCTGTGGGTACCACCTGTTGAAATTATTTTAACATCCAGTTCATCAAGCACTCTCACTATATCAGCCAGGCCATCTTTGTGATAAACAGACAATAAAGCGGATTTTATTTTCTTTTCCCTCATATTCAATAAATTAGACCTAATACACAGGATGGTTTTATGGGCCATAAAAATATATATTTTTTTGTTGTATTACAATGTATTCCGTACTTTTCATATAATCTGAGCTCTGTGATTACAAGATGTG
>CAZSJH010000212.1:0-5186 GCA_964607105.1 uncultured Rikenellaceae bacterium
GGTGAACCAATGGCATAGAGGAAAGCATAGGGTAGAACAGTGCCCTGTAATATGAGGTGGTAAAGATATATCCTGCCCTTGTTGTAATAACGGAATAGATCATGTAGCTGTATAACTGTCAGGAACCATAACGGCCCGATAACCAGAACCCCTCCAATTGAATGAATGGTATTCAGGACGTCGCATGGGACAATGAGTAATATATACCCGGCTGCTGCCAGCCTGAACAGGTAATGACTGGTATTATCCTCGGCCAGGTTACTTAACTTGAAACATATAAGTGCACTGAGTAACATACCTATGCCATATATAAACAGCGACAGGGTATTTGGACTGCCGTCCTGTGTGCGAATGCGTCCGAAATGACTGAATGCATGCTCACGAAATGAGAAATCCTGGCCATAGGTCAGCATACCAAGTATGAATACCACTAATGTGACGTAAATAAGATAATTCGAATACCTTTTAAGTTTTTGGTATATACTCAGTACTTCCACATGCGTATGTAATTCAGTACGGGTAAGCATTTTCCCAAATTTTTACACTTTAAAAAGTTACGAAAAATTAACTTTAATTTCAAGTCAATCAATACTCAATTCCTTCTCTGGCTTCAATGCCAGTTGTATAATAATGCTTTACCTCTTTCATCTCGGTAACAAGATCGGCAGTATCGATCAGTTCCCGTGGTGCATACCTTCCTGTTATTATTATTTCGGTTTCCTCTTTTTTCATTTTCAGTATATCTGTCAGTTCATTTACACTAAACAGCTTATAATAAATTGCAATACTGGCCTCATCAAGTATTATTATATCATATTTTCCTTCTGAGATTATTTTTTTTACCTCAGCAAGTCCTCTGCGTGCAGCTTTTACATCTTCTGCCTCCGGTTCCTTAACAATAAAGCAACCCCGTCCATATTGCTTAACAGTTACCTGCGGGAGATACCTGCTTAATGCATCTGTCTCGGAATACTTCCTGCCCTTTACAAATTGTGCAATAAACACCTTTTTACCTGCACCAGCTGCTCTTAGTGCCAGGCCGAAAGCTGCCGTTGTTTTGCCCTTACCGTTGCCGGTATACACCTGTATATATCCTTTCATAGGATGTAGTGTTTATTTGAAACAAAACGATGTGGGTATGATACCTACCCTGAATGTGTCAACAGCCACACCATTATTGCTGTAGCGATAAACAAGACCCCTCTGCACATAATCTATGGCATCGGCTACATAAAGTTCGGAAGTATTTGGATCAATTCCAAGTGTGTAAAATCCTCCAGTTAATCCCGTATTGGGTTTCTCAATAAAAACCTCCGGCTCCTCTTCAGAATATACCGGGTGCCTGTAAATATGCCTGTTGATAAAATACAGTGTATCCCTGCTGCCATTAAGCTTAAGTGCTCCGGGGTAGTCGCCGGGCTCAAACCTCCAGATCTTTTCTACTATCCTTAGCTCTGCATCTATCCTTATGAGACCCGGTGCTTCATAACCATATGGGCTGCCCTGGTAGCCACCATCGGTAAGGACCCATATCTTGCTGAACCTGTCTATGACCATAGACCGTGGCTGTATCAGGACCTCTATCGAATCAACCATCTGATCGGTATTACTGTCTATAACCAGTATCTTATTGTCATAACTCCAGCAGTTTGTAAATATATACTTCCCGTACTGAACCATCTGCTCGGTGGAGTGCTGTGAAAAATCACTCTCTTCATTGCTTACATCAATATCTCCAATTATTTCAAAGGTGGAGGGATTAACAATGGTAACCGACCTGGAATACATGTCGCTGATATAAGCCTTGTTATCATTGATGATATGCATATAACGGGGTGAGGTCAGGCCTGTTATCTTGCCTGCATACTCAAAGCTGTTGATATTGATAATATTGACCTTCCCACTATTGTTAAGCACGATGTATCCCAGGCTGTCATTGATGGTCATTGATGTAGCTGCATCGCCAAGCGGGAGGGCATTAGTGTTGTAAAAGATATCATTATATATCTCCTGCTTCTCAATATCATAATACGATACCGAGGCATTATTATATGTGAAATTACCCTCGTTAATGATAAATAATCCTTCTGGTGAAGCTTGCAGATCCAGGTCGCCTGGAGTCCACAGCCCATCATCCTTCATGCATGAAACAGCAAGAAGTAAAACGATCAGAATAATATGTACAATCCTGGCAGGCATTTATATTAAAATTTAATCATTAACAACAGCATGTAATTACGTCCCGGCATAGGCCTGTACAGGACCGAATGATAGGTCTCGTTAAAAAGGTTATATACCTTTAATTCGGCTGACAACCCCACCTTCCTGATCTGCATCTCTTTTCCCAGCGAAAAGTTGTTCATGAAATATGGGTATAACCGGTCCCTCCGGCTCACATCATTATTCGAAGTAGTGAAACGCTCACTGTATGAATTATGCTGCCAGCCAAGCGAAAATCCATGGTAAGTAAGCTTGACCATCAGGTTACCTGAATGCAGAGGCACATACACAAGCTGCTTGCCATACGACTCGTCTCCCCATATTTCCTTATCACCGTAATTTACCGAGCTGGTGTAGGCGTATGTTCCCAGAGCCCTGTAACTTACCTTACCTATACTGCCTTTCACTCCGGCATTGATCTCTATGCCCTGCGATAGCACCCTCCGTATATTGCTTGGCTCCCAGTAGCCCTTAAAACTTGGTATCCACAGTATCCAGTTCTTAATGTCCGATCGGTATGCAGTCAGCTCAGTTTCCAGGACGTGATGAGAAAAAACAGTCCTGTATTCCAGTCCCAGCTCGTAGCTATATCCTTTCTCGGGCAGGAGGTCGGGGTTGCCACCGGGCTCCCAGTAAAGATCATTGAGAGACGGATAACGATAGCTGCCTGCTATATTACCCTTTAAGATAAGACTCTTGTTTTTCATCAGGAGCAGATCAAAACCGAGATAGGGAATGAGAGGTGTGAACTTACTATCTATCATATCCTGGCGCAGCATAAGGTTAAGGTTCAGCCGGCCGGCAAACTGCTTATGCAATGAGACAAATGATGATAATTCAAATCTTTGTTCACTGTACCCCGTTTTTTTAACAGAATCGCGTGTGTTTACCCTGTACAGGTTGGCATCAATACTGGCTTTTAGCGAGAGATCATTCTCCATATCCAGCTTATAGCTGGCATTATTCAGAAAGCCGGTCTGGGTGCTCTCAGAATAGATCACAGGTATCAGCCCCATTCCGTATACAGTATTCTTCAGTATATAGTCAAGTTGTTTGAATGTATATCCTGTGCGGAGCTCAAGCCTGCCCCTCTCACCAAAATGCTTCCAGTCGCCCATAATCCTGTGATCGGTGTCCGACTGGCTGTTCAGGTTTGAGTTATCAGGCCCTTCATAACTTGTGGCATGCGGGATGGTGCGAAAGGCCTGCTGGCCCCAGTACACAACCGAGAAGAAATCCCTGCTGCCCGGCCTGAAGTAGATCTCCTGGAGCAGGCCATATTTCATGTAATCAGCATTATCATTGGTATCGACAGGATTCACTATCTGCCCTATCAGGGGATCAATATTACCTATTCCCCTGTTTATAAAAGTATAGTCATTCGCTGAATAATTATGGTAAAGCCTTGTCTTCGATTGCACCACTTTATTGCCCGCACTGAATTGCAGGAACTCATCAAGGCTGCTGTAACTGCCAAGGCCCTGCATGTATTTGCCTGACAGCCTGTTATCCCAGTCTGCGCTGTTATTTATATTGATCGACCCCCCCAGGCCGCCGCTATGATCAGCTATTGATGCCGCCCCATGCCTGATATTCATCTCATCAATGATATAAACCGGTATAAGTGAAAAATCAACCATACCCGCCATAGGAGTATTTATATTTATGCCGTTCCAGTTTACCTGGGTATGGGAGGGAGCCGTGCCCCTGAATGATGCCGTGGCCAGTGCCCCGCGACCATGACTCTTAATAAAAACCGGTGTATTCTCTGATAATAAATCTGATAATGAAAGGTTGATTTTCTCAAGGATGATAACTGAATCCACCACTGTTTTTTTCATTCCCGCTTCTTCCTTGTTGAATATCCCTTCGGTGGTTACAGTAACCGGTGGCACCAGGAAAATAGAATCACGTATACCCTGGGAAAATATTGCCGTGGCAAGAATTGATAATAAAACTGTTATGAATATCTTCCTGTTCATCGTTTGTTTTTACCTTGTTGGTTGGCAGCAAACGATGATACCCGTTACCTGTTCACCGCAGGCTGCAAAGCTTTTATTCACTGGCAGGTTTTCTGACTTATCCCTGTTTGCGGCGCCTTCCCCTTAATCTCAGAGTGGCGTTGTGCCGTCAAACCTTTTACGGGACTCACAGCAGCGGGAACTGTTGCCGACTCCCTGCTTTCATATCTCCTGCAGGCCACGGCATTCCCTAACCAATGAACACCCAAAGGTACAAAAAAATGGAAAAATGGAATAATAGAATAATGAAATAATGAGTTCAGTGTCTATCGTTTTGTTCAGTATTAACTCAACAGCCCCGAATTCTCGGGGCGCTCAACCCTCTTAAACATCTCTGCTCGGCTAACATCTTTTAATTATTTATTTTATATTTGTCGTTTCACTATTAATCATCAATGCTTAAAAAGAAAAAAACCAGGAAGAAATTACTAAGGGCAGCTGCGCTGTTGCTTATTACCCTGTATGCAATGCAGGTATTTAATAATTCATTCTACCTGCATACACACGAGCTTGCTCCGGGGAAATTGGTAACACATGCTCACCCTTATAATAAAAGCAGTGATACTGAACCTGTTAAATCACATAATCACACCTGGGACCAGATAATTACACTGGAAAACATGGAATTGCTGTTTCCTGTATTGTTCCTTTTTCTTTTTCTTTTAAGCATTGACAGGAAAGAAAGTTTTGCAAATTATCTGCTGCCGGAAATCAGGCCTGCATGCATTATTCTTCATAAAGGACGGGCTCCACCTCTTTCATAATATCGTAATTTCTCCGGATCCAGATGTATATAGAATTCCGGCTACTTATGAGTTGACAAAGGGAGGACTGTATACGCAAATTCAACTGTTTAGCAATAGTAATCTAATGATATTATGAAAAAAATACAGTAGTGTCCGGTTAAAGTTAAAAAAATAAGCAAGGGGAAAATCAAAAATAGAG
>CAZSJH010000213.1:0-5176 GCA_964607105.1 uncultured Rikenellaceae bacterium
AAAGAATCTGGAGAGGATAACCCGGATAAAGGTTTATATTACAGGTCAAACTCACGTACAAAGCTTGGTAACGTAAACCCCGACTGGGTTGGTGGTGTTACGAATACTTTAAGGTTTAAGGACCTGATTGCAAGCTTTACTGTTGACTTCCGTAAAGGTGGAGTAATTTTCTCAGTAACTGACTGGTTTGGAGCTTATGCAGGTGTACTGGAAAAATCTGCAGTGAATAACGCAAATGGTGTTAATATACGTGAACCGGTAGCAGAAGGTGGCGGTATATTGCTTGAAGGTATCTATGGTACTATTAATTCAGACGGTACGGTACAGTTTACTGATGCAAATGGTAATCCTGTTACCGAACCGGTTGCGAATACTACATATGCTGATGCACAGACCTATTTCAAGGATTACTGGGGTAAAAACGAGATATCAACATTTGATGCTAGCTTCGTGAAGCTCCGTGAAGTATCAATTGGATATGATTTCAAGAATATTGATTTCCTCGCACGTCTTGGTGTAAGGGGACTCAGACTTTCATTTATTGGAAGGAACGTATTCATATTCCATAAGAACACTCCGGACATTGATCCTGAGACCGGAATGGGTGCAGGTAACTACGTAGGTATGGAAACAAACGCTATTCCAACCTCAAGATCATTGGGATTCGACCTTAAGTTGAATTTCTAGTTGTAATACTTAAAAATTCAGATATATGAAATACTTAAAAAACATCAGAAATATATTGCTGGTTGCACTCCTGATTCTTGGGATTGGATCGTGTACCAAGGACTTCGAGGAAATGAACAAGGATCCCAACAGTCCTGTTGATGTGCCTGCAATAAATATATTTACAAATGCAATTTATGGCTCAATCTCTGATGAGCTGGGTAGCTGGCTTCAGCATACTTACCTTGGACCCTGGTCACAACAATGGTGCAAGGTCCAGTATATAGATGAGGACAAGTACGAACCACGTGATCTGTCTGGGTATTTTGATGGGCCCTATTCAGATCAATTGAAAAACCTGACGATAGTTATCAATAAGACAACAGAGGAAGGTAATGACAGATTGTTTGCTGCTGCTACCATCATGCGCGCCTGGAATTTTTTATACCTTACCGATGTATTCGGGGATGTACCTTATTCCGAAGCATTGCAGGGTTTTCAGGCCGATGGGATAATAAAGCCTGTTTATGATACACAGGAAGATATCTATATGGCGCTGCTGGATGAACTTGAGCAGGCAAACACATTGCTGGCAGGTACTACTGTTAACTTTGGTGCCGGAGATATCATGTATGGTGGAGATCCGGTGAAATGGAGAAAGCTCGCTAATTCACTGAAACTTAGGATTCTCAATCGTTGTGCAGGAACACCATGGTCTTTTACCTATGATATGGTAGGTACACAGCCTGATGTTACTACCACACCGGGTGCTGCAGCTTATTCAGGTGCTGATGCAGATATTGCTGCTATACTGGCTAATCCTACGCAGTATCCTGTTTTTGAGGGTAATGCAGATAACGCCACTCTTGTATTCCCGGGCCTTCCTTACCGGAACTGGATATTCAATACACTGTATGCAAGAACTGACCAGGGCATTTCACAAACGATGGTTGACTGGCTCAAGGACAGGGATGACCCGAGAGTGCATATTTATGCCCAGCCAATGCCATCAAGCTATGACCTATCCGATCCTGCTGAGGATTTCTCAGGATTGGATTATAATGGATTCCAGAATGGTAGTGAAGAGTTATCTGCACAGTTCCCATTAGTTTCATTAATCGGAACCAGAATAGCTTATGATGAAAATGCCCCCGTATATCTTATGACTTATGACGAGGTTGAATTTATCAAAGCTGAGCATTACCTGAGGGTAGCTAATGACCCGGATGCTCAAACAGCATATGAGAATGGCATTGCTGCAAGCATGGCCAGGTGGGACTGCCCTGATGGCGGTACAGTATCACCAAGTTATAAGTTTGGTGCATCTGAATCTGCTGACTTGCCTGTTTCCTATGATGTTGACTATGTAGCATATCTGGCTCATCCTCTGGTTGACTGGGGTGCTGCAGCGGATGACGCGCATAAGTTCCAGCTGATATGTGAACAAAGATGGGCAGCAATATTCGGACAGGGTGTCCAGGCTTACCATGAGATACGAAGGACAGGTTTCCCGGAAAGAACTTTCGAGTTCGAACTTGAGGCTACCGTTTATCCTGGCCTTGGCTTACCAATTCGTCTGCCTTATTCCTTGAGTGAGGAAACTTACAACGGAGAAAACCTGGCAGATGCCAAGAATCGTCAGAATATTGAAGAAGCTCATGAGAGTATGTTCAGTACAAATGGAATAATAAGCCAGATGTGGTGGCATACAAGGAAAAATCCGATACCGACGGAAACTGATCCTCAGAATTTCTAAATTATTAGATTTAACAATTTTTAAGGGAGAGCCTGACCAGGCTCTCCTTTTTTATATATCTTTGGTGAGGTTTTTGAAATCATTATCTATCGTATTACAGGAATTATATTGTTACCAACTCAAGCTATGAAAAGAACTATTATTGCATCATTTTTTATTGGCATGCTTTACTCATCATTAATAACGGCCCAGACATACGAGTCGGCCATCTATGAACATATGGACTACCTTAGAAGAGAGAGCATTATATTTAATTCAAATCAGAAGGCATATGAAAATATTGACGGGACTCCATACCTTAACAGGGAATTTAAGGGAGGCAAGGTTTTTCTTAAATCCGGGGATGTATTAACAGGTGAATTTCGCTTTGACCTGTATGCAAACCATGTGCAATTTATTGATGAAGGAAGCAGGTATGTTATCGCATACCCGGAAAAAATATATAAAATAGAACTTGATGGTCACGTTTTTAAATATATTGACTTTAGGATTGATGCTGGTGTTGATCAGGGTTATTTTATTGAACTGGTTGGCGGATATTATTCCCTCTACCTGAAGAAAAGCAAAACATTGAAAGACCCTGTAGCCACAAAGCCTTATCAACAGGCACGACCGGCCCGTTTTGTTGATCACAGAGATTATTATTATATTAAAATAGGGGAAACCCCGGCTAAAAGGGTCAGGAATAAGAGGGAGCTCATTAGAATATGTGGTGAATATGGACCTGAAGTAGAAAGTTATATTAAGGAGCATAAAACCAGGTTGGCACGCGAGTTTGATCTGGTTAAACTGGTAGACTATATTAATAATGAACTATTCAATGAATTAGATAATAAATAAAAAAAGAAGATTGTTATGGCTAACATAGTGAAACTTCTGTTAATTTCAGTTTTAGCATTTTTGTATGTACCGATGCAGGCTCAGGAAAAATGCGAGGTGTTGTCGGAAAACCTTAAGGGGGAATACCGCGGCGAATGTAAAAAAGGGCTGGCGCATGGTTATGGAGAAGCCCAGGGTAAGGATCACTATATAGGGGAATTTAAGAAGGGTTATCCTCACAGCAATGGGACTTATATATGGTCAACCGGAGAGAAATATGAAGGAGAATGGAAAAGGGGTCTTCGTGACGGTGAGGGAACCTATTATTTCTTTGCAAATGGTAAAGACTCTGTGATATACGGTAAATGGGTGGATGATGAGTACATCGGTGTTTACCATGAAAGACCTTATAATGTTGATTATAGAGATAATGTCGGAAGGGTTACTTTTTCGAAGGTAAGTGATCACCGACAATATGTAAGGCTGAAATTTATGAGAGATGGTGGTGAAAATACTCACATAAGTGAAGTCTTTCTGTCGGGCAGCAGTGGAGTGGAAAATAGCAGCAGGATGTTTACGGGCTTTGAAAATGCTGAGTTCCCGTTTAAAGGCAAGGTGGTTTTCAACGCTCCCA
This sequence comes from uncultured Rikenellaceae bacterium, assembly GCA_964607105.1. Classification (GTDB taxonomy): domain Bacteria; phylum Bacteroidota; class Bacteroidia; order Bacteroidales; family VadinHA17; genus UBA9300. The sequence goes on from CAZSJH010000213.1 coordinate 3,876, forward strand.
ACTCTTTTTATGCAGCTACAATGCGTTGTGAAGTGAGGTACCAGATCTTTGAACCGGGAGCATGGGTGATTGCTATTTCTTATTAGTTATATTGAAGTGATATAGAATAATGGCTTAATCCTACTGTTCCATTTACCGACCTGCCCCAAAAACTTAATTGATAAGATTAATAATGAGATTCCTGTTTATCCTCCTTGCCTCTGTTTTAAATATTTCCTTATTGACGGCTCAAAAGTACTATCTGGAGGGTATTATTACTAATACCGAAGGCGGAGTGCAGGCAGGGCTAATTGACTACAGAGACTGGAAAAATAATCCTGAAATGATCAGGTTTATTCCCGGTGGCGATGAAACACCTCTTTTATTCAGCCCCTCATTGCTTGAGTCTTTTTCAGTCAATAATGAGAAGTTTATCAGTGCGGAGGTTACAATTGAAAGAACACCGGATAAATTTAATGAGCTGTTATATAGCAGGAGGAGAATAATATCTGAAGAACAGGTGTTCCTGAGGGTGCTGGTAATGGGAGAGGCCAGTCTCTTCTATTATAATGAAAAGAAATCAGGGAAACATTTTTATATAAAAAAAGGGGCCACCGGTGAAATAACTGAATTGGAGAGATATAGTACCATAAGTGAAATAGAAGGAGAAAGAGAACTCGTTATTAAAGATCAATACAAGGATCAATTGGAGAATTTGATGCACGATTGCAGGATGGTGACACCATTCATACATCTCGCAGATTATACGATGGAGGATCTTACTGAACTTGTTGAGGAATATAACAGATGTATTGGGAAAGAGTCAGATTATATTGCAGAACTACCCTCAATTAAATTTCATTTCATGCTATCTGCAGGATTATCAGCCTATAAGCTAAATTTTTATAGCAGTAGCCCTGATGACCTGGCCGCTGCTGAATTCTCTGTAAGTTACAGACCCTCTGCAGCAGTAGGCCTTGATATCGTGTTTCCTTCTTCCCGGAAAGCATTTTCTATATATAACGAGCTGGGAATATTATCATATAATACTCATGGTGAAACACAATGGTATGTGAACGAAGATAATTACATAGATGTGGAAATAACCCTCGGTGCTACTGAGCTAAGGCTATTGAATGCAGTTAAGTACTCCATGCCGTCACGTGGAGTTAAACCATATATATATGCCGGGTTGGTGAATATTTATGGATTTAGTACCAGAAACAGCAAAACAACCTATACTTATTTCTATACAACCGAGACCGAGCAAACTGAAATAGCTATATATGAGTACAGGAGATATTCACAAGCACTGGTTGCCG
>CAZSJH010000214.1:0-5050 GCA_964607105.1 uncultured Rikenellaceae bacterium
GTCTTTACAGCTTCAAAATAAGTATACAGAAAGTTGTTTCCCCAGTACTGATTATTAACCTGATACGGTATGCTGCTCATCGAAACCAGAAGATCAAATTTTAAATGACTGTTGGATGGTATATCCTTTATAATACCTGTTACTGTGTACAAGCCTGTATCTGATTCCGTAATCAGGGTAAAGCTTTTATTCAAAGGATCAAGGTCACCGAAGTACTTCCTGGAATATTCATCTGTGATTACTATAGATCGCGGTCTGGTCAAGGCAGTCCCAGGATTACCATCAAGCATGCTGAAGTCAAATACATCGAAGAATGTTGAGTCTGCAAAAACTACTCCATTCTCCTCAAAGGCATTATCTCCAATATCTATCCGGCAATGACCGGCAGGTATCAGACGGGTGACATCTGTAATCTCAGGAATCTCATTGAGCAAAGCCTGCGCCATAGGAGCAGGAGTGAAAGCATTATCTATAATACTACCTCCTGCCTGACCATACAGCTTAACCCTGTAAATATTTTCATGGTTTTTGTGAAACCTGTCATAACTCAATTCATGTATTACAAAAAAGGCTATCAGTAGAAAGCATGTTATTCCTATTGTGAGTCCTGCAATATTTAGCAGCACAAATCCGGGCTGCTTGCGCATAATTAGTATAAATCTCTTTAACATAGCAATTTGTATTATATTAATAATTATTATTTGATTAATTTTTGATCTCCACCCACTAATCGCAAAGGGATTAAGTATATTGTTTTTACTCTTTTATTTTTTTTTACCAATCATTCTTAACTACTTGTTATTTGATGATTTCCAGATCATTTGATCCTGATTAATTACGGGTACCAAATAATCAGGATCGACCTGAATTTGTACTGGTTTTAAATCGCTGATAAATACTACTGATTACTAAGTAGTACCTTTTTAATAAACCTGTAAACGGCTTTGGGACAATTAAACAGGCTACTATTCTATCCTCAGAGTGTCGGCCGGGTTTGTTCTGGCTGCCCTGAACGATTGAAAGCTTACTGCCAGGCTGGCAACTAATACGGATGCAACTGCCACAATAATTAACGGGGTAATTTTAATTCCGATCCTATACGGGAAATCCTGCAACCACTTATTTAGATATAACAATGCAAGAGGGAGTCCAAATACCAGTGCCATCAATACAAGGATCAGGAACTCTTTTGTAAGACGTCCAACAACATTACCAATTGAGGCTCCCATAACTTTTCTTACTCCAATTTCCCGGGTTCGCTGTTCTGCAATAAAAGAGGATAATCCATATAGCCCGAGCGATGCCAGCAAAATAGCCAGGAAAGTAAAGTATTTGAAAAGATCACTCATTCTTGTTTCTGCCCAGTACAAATCATCCACCATATCTGCCAGGAAGCTATAATCAAGAGGATAAGCCGGGATTACCGTGGCCCATATTTCTTCAAGTACCTTAAGAGCTTCCTCTCTGCCATTTTCATTCAACCTGATAACAATAAAATTAAGGGTTGACGGTGGGGTACACTCTAAGGCCATTGGTTCAATTACTTCACTTGCAGGTTTGAAATAAAAATTCTCCATAACACCGATAATTGTCCCGGGCACTCCTAAATCGAATCTCATGCCTACCGGATTATCCACTCCCAATAGCCTGGCTACTTCTTCATTAATCAAAAATGCCGCTGTGCTGTCATTAGCTATATCTGCAGGATAATCCTTTGAATATGGCCTTCCATACTTAATTCTGATATCCATGGTCTGGGTATAATCAAAGTCTACCCAGTTATTTCCAATATGCACCTGTTGCTCAGGGTCTTTCCCTTCCCAATCAGCACCACCCACGCTAGCATTCATATTATAAGGCTTTGAATATGAGGCCGAAACACCTTCTATCAATGGATGATGTTCGAGCTCATTCTTAAGGGTTGGATAACTTAACTTAACGTTATCCGTCATGTTAATCATAATTGTATTATCCTTATCATAGCCCAGATCAATATCTCTCATATACTTCACCTGGGAGAAGATAACCAGCCCGCATGTTGCCAGGAATATTGATAAAACAAACTGGATAACAACGAGTATCTTTCTTAGTCTACCACTCCTTCTACCTCCGCTTCCTTCACCTTTCAGAACATCCAGTGGTTTGAATGATGCAAGATAGAATGAAGGATACAAACCGGCTATCAGGCCTGTAAACAATGCGAGTATTAGATACCCTATTATATATTCTATACTGAAGATGTCTGCTACGCTGAATGTTTTACCTGCAGTAGTATTGAATACTCCGATAAGTAAGCCAACAAGTACCAGGGCAAAGATCAATGCTATCAGAACCTGGAGAACAGATTCAATCAGAAACTGAATCATGATAGATTTCTTTTGTGCTCCTGAAACTTTCTTAATCCCGATTTCCTTTGCCCTGTTAGCCGATCGTGCTGTTGACAGGTTAATAAAGTTGATACAGGCAATTAATAGCACAAATAGTGATATGGCAGCAAAAATATATACATATACCATTGCTCCAACTGGTTTTGCATAACCGGAATATTCATGTAACCTTATCCTGGATACGGGGTTAACATAAAAAACAGATGAAGACCATGGTATGTGTTCTGTTATTATTTCAGTAAGTTTTTCTCCTACATGATCCAGGCTGGCATTTCTTACAGTCTTAACATAGCTTAGAATTGAATTTGATCCCCAGGAATCATCTCTTACAACACCGCTTTCATAAAGGAACTCAAAGGGTATTACACCATCAAAACTATGAATTGTATTGTCAGGTAAATCCTCGATTACTCCTGTAACAATAAATTCCATTTCTCTCTCAATCGTAAGCGGTTTGCCTATTGGGTTTTCATCGCCAAAATATTTTTTTGCTGTCGCCCCGGTAATAACTATCGAATGAGGTTCGTTAAGAGCAGTTCCCGGCTCACCAAAAATAAAATTAAAGTCGAACATCAAAAAGAAGGTAGAATCCACTGATCGAAAATTAGACTCATACAGTTTTATATCTCCCCTTTCAACAAGTAGTCTCGGCAGGTTCCTTACCCTTGAAAAATCAGTAACTTCAGGAATATCTTTCTTCCAGACCGGTGCGGCAGGAACAGGAGTAATATTTACATGGTAAGGATCACCTTCTCCATAATTCTGATCCTGCTCCACCCTGTAAAGAAGTTCAGCATCGGTAAAGAACTTGTCATAACTGAGTTCATGCTGTATCCACATCAATATCAATATTGTTGCAGCCAATCCTATTGCCAGGCCTGAAATATTTATAAAAGTGGATGATTTGTGCTTTAACAGACTGCGCATGGCAATCTTAAGTAAATTTTTGATCATTGTTTACACTGCTTTTATTATTTTCTGTCAGGAGAAACCTGAAAACAAAGGGCCATTACACCTTATGTGTTCTTTTATTTTCGACCCTTTCTTATTTCAAGTCTTTAAGTTTTTGTATGGCATTATTATTATCCGGATTGAGCTCAAGAGATTTTTTGTAATTTTGTATTGCCTTTTCTTTGTCCCCGTTTTTCATATATGCTTCCCCAAGGCTGTCATAGGCATTTGAAGATTCAGGGTATGCCTTAACCCACAATTTGAATATCTCTATGGCTTCGGCAACATGCCCCTCGCTCATCCAAACGTATCCGAGACGCCATATTGATGTTTCATCTGTATAAACTGCATCTCCAAGGCTTTCTATCTTATCGAGGGAAGCCTGAAGAGCTTCATACCCGCCTTTGCTGATGATATCAGAGGCTATATATTCTTTATGCTGAAGAAAGAACAGCCTGGTATGCAGTTCATGCTGGGGACGAATCCAGTTATCACCATTCTCTTTATACGGGATCATTTCTTTAACAAAGGCAAACTCATTTTCAAGTGACAAAATACCTGTTATCTCCTGCAAACTCTTTCCCTCATTTTCCAACGCTGTTACGCGGTTCCATAGTGTTCGGATATATTTCAGGTGATTTTGCATCCTTTCCCTTGAGTATATCTGATCGTCATCACTTAAAATAATGTTATCAACCGCATAGTCTCCCTCGAGTACCTCCTCCAATACTTCAATCCAGCGGGGAACATCCATTTCACTAAAATCGGGACGGAGCCCGGGAGCCAGGTGATGACTGGGATACACAATAGATTTACTCAAAACAGCCAGTTTTTCTTCAGGTATAATTGCCACACTCAATCCACTGAAATTTCCTGATTTCCCAAGCCACAGGAGTTTTAAGGTGATATCACCAAGATCCAGTATTAGCTTGTCATTATACAATATTTGAGGCATAACCAGGGAAAAGGAAGATTCCAGTTCATCAGCCATGCTTTTACATTTATTCATCCATGCTTTCTCACTTCTTTCGTTTTCTGATCCTGTTTCATATGTTGACAGCCGGCTGCGCGAAACTTCTTCTTTTTCTCTCCACATCTTAATCAAGTCTGATATCTCTGATTCAACGGTAGTTTTATTACCGAATTTTGTCAGAATATTGCAGTGCCCGATTACCTCCGCTTCGGGATAGGCTTTATTGCCTCCAATCAGGTCTAACCTGTCAACCATGTCAATCAGATAGATAAAATCATCACGACCCACTGCTTTTGAAATTTCTTCCTTAAACTGTCTGGCTGTTTTTTCCGACCAGAAACTGTCAAAAACGACAAGCCCCTGTTCTGATTCAATAACAACCTGGTAACCGAGATCGGGATTGGATATAATGCTTACCCTGTCAGATACTTTTTTTGTCTTGAATTCCTGGGAAAATACTTTTTCCGATGAAACCAGACTAGCAGTCAGTATGAAGATAAAAAGCACTGAATGGATCAGTGTTCTTTTTGCACTTGATTTAGATTTTTTCATGTTTATTTTATATGTTTATAGATTAACTTATTTTTATCTTAGATTGCTTATTTCCTGAATATGGTATAGGACCGCCTGATAAACGACAGCTGGGCATGAACAATATTGTCCTTCTCATCACGAGTAAATATTAGGGTCCATGGTGCCTGTTTGAAATAGAAAAAATCCTTTGCAACAGGATAGATCT
>CAZSJH010000215.1:0-5047 GCA_964607105.1 uncultured Rikenellaceae bacterium
GGGTATTAACTTCATTGATACGGCTGATATCTACGGTGATGGTCATAATGAAATGCTTGTAGGTGAAGCATTAAAAGACATCCGGCACAGTGTGGTGCTGGCAAGTAAATTTGGTTTTGTCGGAAAAGAAAATGACACCCTTGATGTGAACGCCCGCCCCGAATATGTTAAAAAGGCATGCGATGCAAGCCTGAAAAGACTGGGTATGGATTATATCGACCTTTATTACCTTCACAGGCTTGATAAGAATGTTCCAATTGAAGAAACCGTCGGAGCAATGTCCAGGCTGGTTGAAAAAGGGAAGATAAGGTGTATTGGATTATCGGAGGTATCAGAAGCTACGCTGCAAAGAGCTGTTAAGGTTTATCCCCTGGCTGCCCTCCAGTCAGAATATTCTCTTAATACCCGTGACATTGAAAAAGAGGTAATTCCTGCCTGCAGGAATAATAATATTGCCATAGTACCCTTCAGTCCACTTGGACGAGCATTTCTTACCGGTTCGATAAAAAAAATTGAAGACCTTGCAGAAAATGATTTCAGGAAAGACATCCCTCGCTTCAAAGATGATAACCTGAAGAAAAACCTGGAACTGCTGTCTGCGATTGAGGAGATAGCCAGGGAGAAAAGTATTACTAATGCTCAGCTTGCACTGGCCTGGCTCCTTCAACGTGGAGATGATATTATTCCAATACCGGGAATGAAAAGCAAGAAATACATTAAGGAAAATATCAGCTCAGTTAATGTTACACTTGGCCAGAAAGAAATGGAAAGACTTGATTCTGTTTTTCGAAAAATTTCAGGTGAAAGGTATAGTGAAAAAAGCAGACTGTTTCTTGAATAATAAACCCCGGTTTTCCTTAACTTTATTCATCGATTAATTATTATTCATCTAAGAAGCCATATTATGAATACCAGGCCTTTTTCCCTCTTATTGATATTTTCCATTCTTGTCTCATTTAATGCTTTTTCGGAAAATAAAAAGGATAATATTACCATCTGCTACACCATTAGCATGGAAAAACCAAATACTCATTATTTCCATGTGGAAATGCAGGTCAGTAATATTAGTGGAGAGAACATCGAACTAAAGATACCCGGCTGGACACCTGGCTATTACCGGATAATGGATTACGCAAAGAACATATGCTCCTTTCAGGCAGCCGTTATCGATGGCACCACTCTGGAATGGGAGAAAATAAATAAAAATACTTGGAAGATAAACAAAAAGGGATTCAATGATATAATTGTTGAATATGATGTGTATTCATACAACGTATCGGTAGCCGATCCTTACCTTGACTATGGCAGGGCATTCATTACACCCGCAGCCGTCTTTATGTATCCTTCAGGAAGGCTTGACCTTTCATCCACCCTAGAGGTCATACCTTTTGAAGAATGGCAATATGTTTGTACCGGCCTGCAGCCTGTTGAAGATAAAGAAAACACCTTCCATGCACTTAATTATGATGTCCTTTTTGATAGCCCCATACTTGCAGGTAACCCGGAGGTCATTCAATTCCGGATTGACAATATTCCTTATTCCATTGCAATTGAGAAACCCGGCGAAACAGATTTGACCGGGTTTGTGAATGACCTTAAGAAGGTCATACCTGCAGCCACTGGACTCATAGGTGATATACCGTATGATCAATACTGTTTCCTTATCATGGACCGTGGTATGGGAGGCCTTGAGCATGCAAACTCAATGGCTGTATATTCAAGGGGTGATTTCTATACCGCCGGTAATAAAGAAAGGAATACCGGCTGGATGAACTTTATTACCCATGAATTCTTCCATCTGTACAATGTGAAAGCAATAAGGCCCGAAGGACTGTGGCCCATAGATTATGATGCTGAAAACTACACTGAAATGCTCTGGGTATCGGAAGGATTCACTGTTTATTATGAATATATGATAATGAACCGGGCCGGGCTGTTATCACACAATGATGTGTTAAAACACCTGGGCAATACCATAAGGACATATGAAAGTATTCCCGGCAGTGATTATCAGTCAGCCGCCGGATCCAGTAAGGATACCTGGATCAATTTCTTCAACAGAAGCAGTAACGCCATGAATGCAACAATATCATATTATGACAAAGGCTGTGCCCTGGGTATGTTACTTGATCTCGCGATTAGGCATGAAACAGGTAGTGAAAAGTCACTCGACGATGTAATGAGAACACTCTATTATAAATATTTCAAGGAGCTGAAACGCGGATTCACGCAAAATGAATTCAGGGCAGTATGTGAAAAAACTGCAGGTGTATCCTTAGATGAAATTTTTGATGTCTATGTGTCCACAACAGCTAATGTAGATTATAATAAATACCTGGAATATGCAGGTTTGCATATTGACCTGAGAGAAAATTCACTTCCGGGAAGTTATATTGGTGCCGGGACCAGGGATGTTGACGGAGAAACAGTCATTTCATCAGTAATACGTGACTCTCCTGCATGGGTATATGGTCTGAGTGTAAATGATATTATACTGGAAATTAATAATGAAGAACTCGATGGGAGATCATTAAGCGAAATACTTAAAAACACAGAACCCGGGGCTACATTAAATTTCAAAGTCAGACACCGTTACCTCCAACGTGAGGTGAGCCTTGTAACCGAATCAGCAAAGACTGTAAGCTATGAGATATCAGTCCTTCCTGATACTGACGCCTCGCAGAAAAAAATACTCAATTCCTGGATACAATAAACCTTAATAATTATTAATCACCTGTGTTAATCATGTATTTCGCATCTCGCATCTCGCATCTCGCATTTACTCGCTCCCACCAGCCACAATCACTGCCCACTCGTGAGCTCACGGTCCTCGCATGCTTACGCATACTCACACCGTTCGGTTCGCATCTCGCATCTCTTCATTCCTCTTCCAGGAAGTACCCTTCCCTTGACAACAGGTGATCCAGGTTCGCCAGTCCGTAAACCACTACAGCTGTTACCACGGCTGTATGTTCCTGGTATTCGGGAATGCTTTTATTATAAAGATCCCTTTCAGTATGCCATATTTCCCCGTAATCAAAATCATAGCCTTTGGGGTCGGCTGTTCCGAAAGAGATGGTGGGAACGCCATTCATGGCAAAATAAGCATGGTCGGAGCCACCTGCTCTCTCAGGTTTTCTCCTCGGCTCACTCGTACTGAGGGTGAAAGGGAAATCAGGGTTTATATCATTCAGAGGTTCACATACCTTTTCAAAATCAGAGTACATGGCTTCGGGCACCCTCAGACTGTTTGCCACAGTGGGTCCTCCATCCCGATTGAAATAATTTGATATACGGTCAAGCTTGTCCATATTGTCCTCAACCCAGTTTTTTGATCCCCATAAACCGAATTCTTCAGCTGCCCATAGAGCACATATTATCGTTCTTTTGGGCTTCCCTCCTGCTTCCATGATAAGCCTGGCCGCTTCCATTGCCGGTGTGGAGCCGGATCCATCATCCACACCTCCTGTTGCAACATCAAAAGCATCAAGATGACCTCCCATAATCACATATTCATCAGGATATTTCGTCCCCTGGATAATACCTATCACATTATGGAACTTAACAGGACCCGGCTTCCAGTGATTCCTTATATCAAACTCAAGTTGAAAATACCTGCGCTCCTGAACCTTCTTTTCAATGATCCTATACTGGTGTTCATCGAGCTTTATATCCGGCACCTCTGGCAGGTTATCAAAAGTGAGTGTTCCATTGTTTATATTCTTCCTGTCGTACAATGCTCTTATGGGCACTGGCGATGCCTGGATAATACCCAGTATACCTGCTTCAACCATCTCCTTATAAAAGAGTGCAGGCTCTTCCTTATATGGCAGCATCTCCTCACGTTCTTCTTCTTCCCTCTGACGGTTTGCCCTCATTATTTCACGGTTTTTTTCAGCTATCTTCTCATTTTCTACTATGATACTTGCCCTTATCGAATCACCCGTTTCCGAATAATCAATGGGCCATCCGCTATTCATCCCTGTTATTAACACCCAGGCTCCATTCAGCTTACCTTTCATCCTTTCAAATTCTGAGAGGGTCTTTGGTTCAATCAATACATGGCCTCTCTGTACACCTTTTGTTCCTGCGGTGTATGAAGGGGTGGCAAAATGAAGTATCATGCCTTCCTCTCCCAGCATCCTCCCGAACCAGGGACCACGGTTAAAACCTACCGGTACTTCACCGGCTTCATCCATCTCAACCTGCATACCCCATTCCCGGAATTGCGATGCACACCATTCGGCTGCATTCTCATAAGCATCAGATCCTACAAGGCGCCCGCCAAACCTGTTACATAAGATATCAAGATGATCCATTGCACGATTATCGGAGGTGCCTATCTCTATTATCTTTTTTATTACTTTCTTATCCTGCGCATTAAGACCGGCAGAGAATATCACCAGAAATAACAGCGAAATAATAAGGCTAATACGTTTCATTGTTTTTGATTTAAGGTTATTATCCGGGCCAAGTTAATTAAAACGGTATTAATATTTATTTTTTATTACATGTTTAATAATCATCCTGCTGCTTTTTGGAAATTGTCTACTAATCAGTAAATTTATCCTTTGTTGATTTATTAAATTAGTAAACCTAAAACATACATTATGGGACAACATGCTGTTAAAATCTTAAAACTTGATACTGAAGAACTTATAAAAATGCTTAATGGAGCACTTGCTGAAGAATGGCTGGCTTACTACCAGTACTGGATAGGTGCAAGAGTTATGGAAGGACCTATGAGAAGTGAAGTTGAGCCCGAGTTACTGGTGCATGCTGACCAGGAGCTTAACCATGCAGTTTTGGTAGTTAACAGGATCATACAACTTGGAGGAACCCCCATTTTAAATCCTTCACAGTGGATGAAACATTCAGAATGCAACTACGAAGAACCCACCGATCCGTATGTTGAAGCAATACTTAACCAGAACCTAATCGGTGAACGTTGTGCAATACAGCGGTACCAGCAAATAGCTGAATTTACTCATGGTAAAGATCATTCCACACACCAGATAGCTATAAGCATTCTTAACGAAGAACTTGA
>CAZSJH010000216.1:0-4697 GCA_964607105.1 uncultured Rikenellaceae bacterium
ATGTTACAGGTGTAAGCACACCTTATTATGAACTGGCAAGGATAATGCATGAAAATGGCGGTATCTGCCTTATCGACTTTGCTGCTTCCGCACCATATATAGATATCGATATGCATCCATCAGAACCTATGGAAAAACTGGATGCCGTATTCTTTTCACCTCATAAATTTCTTGGAGGACCGGGTTCCTCGGGAGTCATGGTTTTCGATTCAGTCTTGTATAATCGAGAGGTCCCGGATAATCCGGGTGGTGGTACTGTCGACTGGACCAATCCATGGGGCGAGTATAAATATGTTGATGATATTGAGGCCAGGGAAGATGGAGGAACGCCAGGGTTTATACAGGCTATACGTGCAGCTCTCGCAATAAATATTAAGGAACAGATGGGTACGGGTAAGATCAGGGAAAGAGAGGAACAGTTGGTGCATAAAACCTTCAGGGAACTGAGATCAATAGAAGGACTTAAGATACTGGCCGATAATGTAGAAGACAGACAACCGGTGTTTTCATTCTATCTTGAAGATATCCATTACAATCTTGTAGTAAAGATATTAAGTGATAAGTACGGTATACAGACCAGGGGAGGATGTGCCTGTGCCGGTACTTATGGACATTACCTGCTCCAGGTTTCATATGATAAAAGCCATGAAATAACAGAGAAGATCAACAGTGGCGACCTCTCTGAAAAGCCAGGGTGGATAAGGATGTCGCTGCATCCCACTACGACCGACAGTGAATTGGATTATATAATAAGTGCAATCAGGGAAATATCAGATAATAAGGAGATATGGAAGAAAGATTATCTTTACAATAAAAAAGATAACGAATTTGTCCATAAAAAAGAATCAGGAGCGTCCGGTGAGCTGGTGAAAAACTGGTTTGATATGAATAATTAATATTCCAATATGGTAATTAAAGAAGTTGTTGATAAAAAAGACAGTAAGAGGTTTCTTGAATTTCATAAATGGCATTACAGGGATGATCCCAACTGGGTTTGTCCACTCGATTCAGAATTCAATGCTATATTTGACCCCGGGAAGAACAAGGCTTTTACCCATGGTGAGTTGAAAAGATGGATTCTCCTTAACGGAAACAACAAAGTTATCGGCCGAATTGCATCTTTTATTGATCACAATCGTTCAAAAGCCTACAGGCAGCCAACAGGAGGAATAGGTTTTTTTGAAGTTATTGAGGATGAAAAAGCTGCATTCATGCTTTTTAATACAGCCATAGAATGGTTAAAAGATAACGGGATGGAAGCCGTTGATGGACCTGTGAACTTCGGATCAAATGAGTCAAACTGGGGATTGCTGGTGGAAGGATTTGTTCAGCAGGGATATGGAATGCCATATAATAAAGAGTACTACAGTGATTATTTTGAAAAATACGGGTTCAGGAACTACTTCAACCAATATAGCTTCCACAGGGATATTGCCTCGGTAAATGTTTTCCCTGAGCGATTTATGAAGATTGCTGAATGGATCAGCCGCAAACCGGGATATTCATTCGAACATTTTACCTTCCGGAATGCTGGCAAGTATACCAATGACCTGGTTGATATATATAATGCCACCTGGTCTGAATTCAGGGAAGATTTCCAGCCTATGGAGCCTTCAGACTTTGATGATACAGTAAAAAAAGGTAAAGCTTTCCTGGATGAGGAATTAATATGGTTTGCATACCATAATGGTGAACCAATTGCATTCTTTATCCTGTATCCTGACCTGAACCAGATACTGAAACACCTTAACGGTAAACTCCATCTCTGGAATATACTGAAGTTCATGTACCTGAAAAGAAAGCATACCATGACACGCATGAGAGCCGTTGTGGCAGGTGTAAAACCTGCCTTCAGGAACAGTGGTGTCGAATCGGCAATTTTCAAATGCCTCTATCATGTTTTTATGAAAAAACGTTACTATACAGAACTGGAGCTGTCATGGGTGGGTGATTTTAATAAGATTATGCTGTCAGTGTACAGGGCTGTAGGAGCTGAACAGGCAAAAACACATGTTACTTACAGGTATATGATAAATAAGGATATCGAATTCATTCGACTCGAGGATGAAATGAAAGAACTTGTGGAAACAAAAGAACAAAAATCAGATAATTAATAAACCAATTCTTTGTGTTTTAATAATTCTTGATTAATTTTGCGAGCCCTAAGAGTAAGAATTATTATAATAAAAAGAAGAGATGAAAAAGGAAATACATCCGGAAAATTACAGGTTTGTCGTGTTCAAGGACATGTCAAATAATATATCCTTTTTGACAAAATCTGCTGCTCCCTCAAGGGAAACGATAAAGTGGGAAGATGGCAATGAATACCCTCTGATAAAGCTGGAGATATCTGACACATCACATCCTTTCTATACCGGTAAGATGAAATTGGTTGATACTGCTGGAAGGGTAGATAAGTTCATGAACCGATATAAAACACATATAGACAAAAAGAAAAAGTAAACCAAATTGATATTATAGTTCAAGCCCCTGATTATTAGGGGCTTTTTTTTTGCTTGGGTCTATGTTCAAGGCTGGCATAATGATTGTTAGGGTGAGAAGGACCTATAAATTACTTGATTTGTGAAAACAAAATGTAATTTTGACATATTAAAATGGTATGCAAAGAAAACAAAATAAAATATTGAATAATATTTTTTTACCTGATATAGTTGATGAAGAAGGTGAAATAATGCCCATTATTGCCGATGGGGAAGAAATAGAGATGGACGATTCACAGGTGCCTGATGAATTACCGGTATTATCCCTGCGTAATAATGTACTTTTTCCCGGCGTTGTACTGCCTATTTCAATCGGAAGAACAAAATCCATTAAACTTATCAGGGACGCTTATGATGGTGACAGGATCGTTGGTGCAGTAGCCCAGATAGACCCAGAGATTGAAGATCCCAGGTTTACTGACCTCCATAAAATAGGCACTATCGGACATATTATCAAGCTTCTTGAGATGCCTGATGGCTCAACTACTGCAATTATCCAGGGCCGAAAAAGGATTGAACTGACAGAGGCTGTGAAGGATATCCCTTACCTAACGGCAAAGGTAGTGGTAAGAGCTGAACAAAAAATAAAAGAAGATACGAGGGAGTTTGATGCAATAGTCAGTTCTCTGAAAGATCTTTCGCTGAGAATAATAAAACTTAATCCTGGCATAGCACAGGAAGCATCCTTTGCAATCAAGAATATTGAGAATAAGTCATACCTTATTAACTTCATTTGTTCGAATACAGAAATAAAGGTGAAGGACAAACAGAAGCTTCTTGAGGCTAACAGCTTGCGAGACAGGGGTATAATGCTACTGGAGAACCTGGTACAGGAAATGCAGCTGCTTGAGCTTAAGAATGAACTGCAGTCAAAGGTAAAGACCGACCTCGACCAGCAACAGAGAGAGTTTATGCTGCTCCAACAGATGAAAACCATCCAGAACGAACTGGGAGATAATCCGCAGGAGAAGGAGGTTGAGGAATTCAGGGAAAAGGCAAAGGATAAAAAGTGGACCGAAGAAGTTGAAGAAGTTTTTGAAAAGGAACTGCATAAACTTCAAAGACTCAATCCTGCAGCAGCTGAATATTCAGTACAGGTAAACTATCTCCAGACACTTGTCGACCTTCCCTGGGGTGAGTTTACTGAAGATAACCTCGACCTGGAGCATGCTAAAAACGTTCTGGATGAAGATCATTACGGGCTGGAGGAAGTAAAAGACAGAATACTTGAACATCTGGCTGTAATAAAGCTGAAAGGAAACCTTAAATCACCTATCCTGTGCCTGTATGGCCCTCCCGGTGTCGGGAAAACATCACTGGGCAAGTCGGTGGCCAGGGCTCTGGGCAGACAGTATGTCAGGATGTCACTGGGAGGACTGCATGATGAGGCTGAGATCAGGGGTCACCGGAAAACATATATAGGTGCAATGCCTGGCAGGGTAATTCAGAACATAAAAAGAGCAGGGTCTTCAAATCCCGTTTTTATCCTCGATGAGATTGATAAAGTGGGTAAAGATTTCCGGGGAGACCCGGCATCGGCGCTGCTTGAAGTACTGGATCCCGAGCAAAATAATGCATTCCATGACAATTTCCTTGACCTGGAATATGATCTCTCCAATGTTCTGTTTATTGCTACAGCAAATACAATGTCTACCATAAGCCCCGCATTGCGGGACAGGATGGAGTTGATTGAAATAAATGGCTACCTTCTGGAGGAGAAAATTGAAATTGCCAGGAGGCATCTTCTTCCAAAACAGCTCGATAATCATGGTGTCAGGGAAGATCAATTCAGACTCCAGCGTTCTGTAATGACTGGTTTGATTGATAATTATACCAGGGAGTCAGGTGTCAGGGAACTGGAAAAGAGACTTTCAAAACTGATAAGAAGTACAGCAAGGGATATTGCTTACGGTAAAGAACCTGACACGTCACCCGATTATGAAAAGATAACCTCTATCCTGGGACCACCAAAGTATAACAGGGAGAAATATACAGGAAACGACCAGGCTGGAGTGGTCACAGGGCTGGCCTGGACTGCGGCAGGAGGTGTGATACTTTTTGTTGAGACAAGCCTTAGCAGGGGCACAGGTAAACTTACCCTGACAGGTAACCTTGGTGATGTGATGAAAGAATCAGCTATTATAGCACGTGAATATCTGAAATCGCATGCCGGTCTGCTGGGACTTCCTGATAATT
>CAZSJH010000216.1:4707-4988 GCA_964607105.1 uncultured Rikenellaceae bacterium
TAACCCTGAGGGGCAAAGTGCTTCCCGTCGGTGGTATAAAGGAAAAAATACTGGCAGCAAGAAGGGCCGGATTGAAAGAAATAATATTATCCTCGGAGAACAGGAAAGATGTTACCAATATTAAGGATGTATATCTCAGGGGGCTCAAATTCACTTATGTTGAAACAATAATTGATGTGCTGTATTTATCCCTTTTAAAACATAAGGTAGAAAATCCAAAGAATATAGATTTATTTTAAAATTATAAATTCTGGATATTTTGTTTTGGAAAAGTTTTTATA
>CAZSJH010000217.1:0-4965 GCA_964607105.1 uncultured Rikenellaceae bacterium
ATCTCCGTATGCGCAACCTCACCTGAATACACTGATGCTTTTTCAAGGCCATTACCATAATTCTCCAGTATGGTTTTTATATACTGTGGATACATCCTTATATTGCATGAAAGAACTGTCTCAGTCATCCATAAAATTACCCTTGAAGGGTCAAGACCTTTCTTTTCGATATAATCTATATAATCATGGGCAATAATATTAAGTGGCAGACACTGACCTGAATTTGTTGCCATCGCTTTCTGGATACCAAGCTTACTATGGTCAAGCAGATGAGTTTCGAACCCGTGGCGCCTGAGGTTTGCTGACAGGAACCTGCACGCTATCTGGTCCCAGTTAGGAAAAAGAACTATTTTTTCTTTGTCAAGACGATATATGGGCCTGTTTACGGTAAAAGTTTTCCCTGGTTCCTTCAAAGCATTTTCTTCCCGCAGGTGGTTACGGAAAGACCTTACTGCAGCCTCCACCCTTGTCTCATAGCCGACACTTGAATCGTGTTCATCCACCTGCAGGATAAGATAAGGTTTTGATGCGGAATCAAGTACCATCTGAAAATAATCGATAACAAACGAGTCAGGTGCACATTTAAATGCTGTTATGAGAACCGGGTAAAGACCCTTTTTGTCTGCAATATACCTGGCAGCTTTCATCATTTTTGATGTGAAATGCCAAGGCATGGATTTAAGGAGATCGTCAATACCATGATCTACGGGATAATCATCCAGCGGCAGCATATCCTGGTAGAATGTTTTAATGCCCAGCCCTCCGAAAATATCCGGGATATTATTATTCATCTGCCCTGTCAGGATCATATAAGGCCTTCCCAGCAGTACAACCGACAGATCGTTGCCATCCCCGATATTATATTTCAATAATTCCAGCAAGCCTGCCTTTTGTTTCTTATCTTCTACTGTAGCCTTTCCCCAGGCAGACTTAATCTGCCCGAGTGTTATTTTTCTCCCTCCTACACCATCGAATGCACTTCTCAGTGTTTTCAGTACAAAGGGCAATCCTTTTTCGAATCTCAGCAGCGGTACAATGGCTTTTTCTTTTATCCGCTCATTAATCAGTGAGGTCACTGAAGGACTGAACTGGGTGTAATAACAATATAATTCCTTTTCCGGTTCTTCTGATGTCCTGTTCTCAAGTACCGCAGGTATAAATATATAATCTGCTTTATCTTCAAGCCATTTAACATGGGCATGCATAGCATGCATGGGGGCACAGAATTCGGCACCCGCGAGTTGCTTCCCGTAGGAAACAGGATCTTTTAGTGTTTCACTGCTGACAGTATCAAATCCAAGCTCCCTGAAAAATATCTTCCAGAAACTCATCTCCTCAAACATATTAAGGGCGGATGGCAGGCCAATTTTTATTCTACTTCGTGATCCCGCAGACGGATGAACTTTCAATATTCTATTCCTTTCCTTAATCAGGTCGAATCCTGAAATATTACGGTCAACGTACTTATCTGTATCGTAATCCCTCCCACACAGGAAACCGTATGCAACATTCTCCCCATGGACTTCTGCAACGCTTATGGAACAATGATTATTACACAGTTCACATACTTCATTACGCACTTTTATTTCTTCCTCAATAATACCGAATCCACGGAATTTTGTCTGTCCGTCATACTCATCAGCCAGCATAAGTGCAGCACCCAGCGCTCCTGTCAGGTGACAGTAACGTGATACGAAGATACTTTTCCCGAGCTTGTTCTCGAAAGCAGCAACAAGAGCCTTATTCTTTGCCGTAGCCCCCTGGAAACATATATTATCCCCTATTGAGGATTCCACTGCGACCTTCTTTAGGTAATTATCACGAACTGAATGTAATACGGCAGCCAATATCTCATTCTTACCATATCCCTGGTTTGTATAGTAATTAATATCCCTTTCCATAAACACCGTGCACCTGTCGCTGGCGAGTGGAGCCCTGGCATTTTCAGCCAGGGAGGAATAATCACGCAGACTGACATTCATTTTTAATGCCTGCTCTTCAATAAAACTCCCTGTTCCGGCAGCACATACCGAATTCATTTTTGAAAATACCACCCTTCCATTCTTCAGTATGGTGTATTTGGCGTCCTGTCCTCCTATCTCAATTATAGTATCAGTCTCAGGATTAAGCTTAAATGCAGCCCTCGCATGAGTTGTTATCTCATCAATTATCATATCGGACCCTAGTATAGCACCTATGAATTTTCGTCCGGAACCCGTTGTTGCAGTCCCTCTTATATTTAAACTAATTTTCCTGTTTTCTGCAAGGAAACGAATGGATTCGAGGATAGCCCGTGCGGCATTCAGGGGCTGACCATTTGTATAGGTATAAAACCCTGCTATTGCTGCACCTGCTGAATCGGTAAGTACGCCTTTTGTACTGGTAGATCCTATATCTACACCGATATAGCAGTCTGAAAAGCCCGGTTCTGCCATATCACGGTAAATATCTATCTGCACTTTTGATGGATGCTTCACCGCTGATGGTGTATATACCATATCATTATCCCTCATTTCATCAGGGTATGATGATATCTTAATCTCGAGTGGATCATAAACATATTCAAGTTCCTCGGGCGCTTTTTTCAGTATATCTTCCAGTTTTAACGGATTGTCAACTTTATAACTATCCGTGGAAAGATGAAGCAAGCCTGCCCCAATGGCCTGGAAAAAAACAGATAGTTCGTTAACCACAAGCTTAACTCCGGTGATTGATTCCAGATGACGCTTTACAGCCCTGTTCATTGAAACACCACCCGCAAATACAACCTCCCCACCGGTATCTGTGCCATCAAACAGCGTATCGGCCAGGTTCCTTGCCAGGCCCCTGCAAAGGCTGTCACATATGGACTCAAGTGAATACCCTGCTTGTTGAGCGTGGATCAGGTCTGTTTTTGCAAATACCGAACAGCGAGATGCAATATCCGGCATAGTTCCAGTATTTTTATCAGCCAGATCAGATAGTTCAGAAGCAGATTTAATATCGAGGCGGCGTGCCTGCTGATCAAGGAAACTACCCGTTCCGGCTGCACAGGAAGTATTTGTTGCCGACCAGGCAAAACTTCCGTCTTCATTGAAATGTAACAACTGAAAACGACCAGCACCAACCAGTAATAATGCCCTGTGATCTTCAAAAAAGGTGCGGAAACATTTAATCAGTGATGCCTGTGGGTCATATCTTTTTACCCTGTCTGAAAGGATATATGCACCTGAAGGGCTTACAACGGAAGAAATCCTTTCGAAATCGAAAATATCAGGTAAGCGAGAGATTATATCAGCAGCCTGACCATGATGAGACTCATAAAAAGTCTTCACCACTTCCCCGTCCAACTTTAATTCTACAGCGGAAACTGCTACTGAGCCGATATCAATACTTAACAAAGTATTAGAACTCTTCATATTGCACAGGTTATTTACCGGATATGCTGGTAATACCTTCCTTTAAGATCTAAAGATATAAATTCCGGTCAATAAGCAAGGGATATCTGAGATAAAGCCAGGATAAGAATGACGATAAACAGTCATGTGAATTGTCTCCCAAACGGTCTGTATATAGACCAGGACATATTTGATACTGCTTTCAAAAATTTCCTGAATAGTGTTGAGACTGTATATCATATCTTGTAATGGGCCTGTTATAAAATTTTAACTTTCTTTAAGAAGTCAAAACAAGATGAATAAAAGGATTGCGTTAAATTTGTAAACTCGTGTCACAACAGCTGTATAAAAAGGGATATCACTGTTGATCAATGTCTTAAGATCCTTAAAAATCTTTTTTATCAATGTACATTTAATAAATTAACAGATATAAATTATTAAAAAATGAAACTACTAAAACTAATTTTTTCAATAGTTATCTTAATAGCATGCCTGACATTAAATATAAATGCACAGGATTGGCCACAGTATCTTGGTCCTGAGAGAAATAGTACTTCTCCTCAGGAAGGGATCCTGCTTAACTGGTCTGAAGGCGGACCGGAAGTTCTCTGGGTTGTGGATGTTGGAATAGGTTATGGAGGGCCGGTTATCAAAGATGGGAAAATATATTTACTGGACAGAAATGACGAGGTTGGCGATAATATGAGGTGTTTTGATCTTTACAGCGGGAAAGAACTCTGGAATTTTACTTATGATGCCCCCGGTTCTGTATTGTTTCCCGGCTCAAGAAGTGTTCCAACTGTATATGACAATTATGTTTACTCCTGCGGTCCTTATGGCGATCTTTATTGTATAGATATCAATACTCATAAGCCGGTCTGGAACAAAAATGTCTGGACAGACTTTGGTGGAGGGGATATTCCAACCTGGGCAATCTCACAGTGCCCCCTTGTCTATGGTGATTTAATCATCCTTGCCTCACAAGCTCCTGAAGCTGGTGTGGTAGCTTACGACAGACTCACCGGCAATCTAAAGTGGAAAACACCTCCTCTGGGTGCGGTAGGTTATGTTAGTCCGGCTCTTGTAAAAATTAATGATGAGGACCACGTTGTTATGGTGACCGCTTCTGACAGAAGAGGTGGGGAAATGGGTAAAGTTGTCGGAATGAATCCTCTTACAGGAGAAATTCTTTGGGAATATGATAATTGGAATTGTCATATTCCGGTGCCCGGTGCTGTTGATGCCGGCGATAATAAAGTACTTATAACTGGAGGATATGAACTCGGGGCAACGATGATAAAAGTCGTGAAACATGCAAATGGAGAATTCGATACAGAAGAAATTTTCACTACTGAAGAATTTGGCGGTCATACAAAACCTCCTATTTTATTTGATGGTTATTTCTATAGCCAGTATGGAACAAACAGCAGGCGTGACGGCCTGGTCTGTATGAGCATGGACGGCCAGATCATGTGGAAAACAAAACGTGACCCTATTTTTAACAAGGGAAGTATGATTCTGGCTGACGGGCTCATTCTGGCTACCGACGGTTCGAATTCTCTTTATTTGATAGAACCGGACCCATCAG
>CAZSJH010000218.1:0-707 GCA_964607105.1 uncultured Rikenellaceae bacterium
AGCCGGGGTTACACCCCCGGGATAATATACCCACCCCAAAATATATCATCCCCACACCCGCGGAGCGCCTGCCCCGACAACGAAGTTCGTCGGGGGGTGAATAATTTATTAACTTTGGATTATCTCGCTGTATAAACTAAATAATGGTATTATGTCTACTTACACACAAATCCTTTACCAGGTGGTGTTTGGAAGTAAAAAATGTGCCCGCTTCCTTACCAGGAGCAACCAGGACGAATTATTCCGCTACATGGCCGGGGTCCTTAAAAACAGGAAATGTTTCACCTACATCATTGGAGGTTATTCCAACCATGTTCATCTGGTCTTCAGTCTTCACCGCACTGTCGCCCTTTCCGATCTTATAAGAGATGTAAAGAAAGCATCAGAGGACATGATGTTTAAAACAAAAGGTAAATTCATCAGGTTCACCGGCTGGCAGGCGGGTTACGGTGGATTTACTTATTCATACGATGCACGTGAACACCTGATCAGGTATGTTGAAAACCAGGCGGAACATCACAGGCGGATCAGCTTCAGGGAGGAATTAATAGGTTTCCTCAAGGAGTACGGGGTGGAGTATAATGAGAAGTACCTGTTTGTTTGATTGTTTATTATCACCCTGCTGGTATTTCCCTATTCACCCCTTCCAGGGGTGTTCGGGAATCATTGTATATACCTTCCCCACAGGTGATACTGTGGCTATTACT
>CAZSJH010000218.1:807-4943 GCA_964607105.1 uncultured Rikenellaceae bacterium
ATTCACCACCTCCGGTGGTGTCGAGGGTCGTTGGTGATTCCCTACCCACAGGTGGGACTGTGGCTATTACTATTCACCACCTCCGGTGGTGTCGAGGGTCGTTGGTGATTCCCTACCCACAGGTGGTTTATGATGGCAAAAAATACCCGCGGAGCGCCTGCCCCGACAACGAAGTTCGTCGGGGGGTAAATAGTAATAGCCCGGGTTACACCCCGGGATAAAAGCCACATAAAAAAATAATCCCGCGCTCGCCGCCGGCGCAGTAAGAAATTTATATTAATTTAATAAGATACCGGAGGAATATTGTTTTAAAGCGGTTCATTCTGTACCTCCTTTCCGAAATGGGATGTATGACATCAGGTTGCAGCAGTCGATGACCTTTGTATATGACTTCCACGCGCCCCGCTATCATGTCGTGTGTCACGGGCTTATCTGATGAACGGCAGCTGTCGCCCCGCGTGATATAGTATTTCTTATCATCCGACTCATATGCCAGCACCAGCCGGTGCACCACCATGTCTTTTTCCCTCTTCCATGCTATGATAGCCCCGCATTTGAGCTCATCTTCCGGTACGGGTTTTATGATAATGGTGTTTCCCGGCCTGATGGCAGGGTACATGCTGTATCCCGACGCCTCGATACGTATTGATGTCCCCTTGCTGAGCAGCTCATCTGCAATGCTGAGCAGTACTTTTTTTTGATCGTCTTCAGCACTCATATTTTTCAATAAAAGACACAACTGTGCTGTCAGGCACAAATTTAAGTTTTTTTACCTTAACCCGGTTAATCAATTTTATTATAGAACCTGTCAGTCTGCCAATCAGCCCTGTATCCCAGTGATGCTGTATACAGTTGGCCATGATGGATGTTACCGCATCCGAATGGGACTGGGGTTTGCTCTTATTCTTGCTACCATGTTCAATGATATATATGGATGTCAGTTCAGCCTTCCGGTATTCTTCATTCTCATACACCGGGGTATTGTACATGAACACCCCATTATCATACTGCCTCAGTATGAGGCGGTCGTCATGCACCACCAGCGATCCATGGTCGCGGAAAATGCCGGCAAGCGTTGTTTTTCCCTTTCCCGACCTGCCCGTGAAGAGGTAGCCCTTGCCTTTATGGCTCACCCCTGATCCATGTATGAAGATATCTCCGTTCAGAGCCGTCAGGTAATACAGTATCAGCCCGTCCATAGGGTAGCACATGGGGTCAACATTGCCCGTTGATGAGTCCATTATTATGTCCCAGCTTTTCTCTTCAGGTCTTATCACCAGCAGTGCTTCCTTACAATTAACTGAGAACGGGCAGCTTGTTCGCACCAGTATGTAATCGCCCAGACGGTATACGGTCCAGAACTCATCGCTTTGCTTAACCATGATGCTGTTTATCTCTTCCACGTAGGGAGCCTTGAAGACAGCTGTTGCTTCTTCCCTGACGACCACCGGGCCTGTAAAGACATTTACTGCCAGGTCGAAATCCGTACTATTGGTTATGAATGACTGCTGCGATGGTGAGGGGTGTAGGCTGATGCCATCGGTCATGCCGTTAAAGAGGATGGTATAATCTGCTATTTTAAGCGAATAACTGGTCATTCAACAATGATAAGGTACTCTTTCATGTCACTGAAAAAAGACAGCACATCAGCAAGGGCCCGTTTACTGTCGACATCAAATTCATTCTTCAGTTCATCGGCTATATCCCTAACCGTTCTGGTGCCGTCTATCAGTTCCCAGATAAAAGCCCCGGTGCTGTTCAGTGTATAAACGGATTTCATATCCGCAATATTGTCAGTGACCGGTACCAGCACATATTCATCGCCCGTGTCACGGTCTACAATCCTTGGTGAACGTGAGTATACTGTGTCAAGGTTTATCATGGTAAATGCAGGTTTTCCGGTTCCAGTTCGTAATCCAGCTGCTTCTTCTGGAGATCGGCTCTCACCACCCTGACACTGACGGTGTCGCCCAGGGTGTATTCAGTGCCTTTGTAGCGTCCTCGGATGCAATAATTCTTTTCGTCATATTCGTAGAAATCATCATCCAGGTTACGTATGGATATCATTCCCTCACACTGGTTCTCGATAATCTCCACGTAAATGCCCCACTCGGTAACGCCTGAGATAACTCCTTCAAACACCTGCCCCAGCTTATCCTGCATGAACTCAACCTGCTTGTACTTAATGGATGCCCTTTCGGCCTCTACGGCCAGCCTTTCCATGGCGGAGGCATGCTCACATAGTATTTCATATTTCTTCTTATCCCTTGATGATTCGCCATCAAGGTAAGCAGTCAGGAGGCGGTGCACCATTATATCGGGATACCTCCTGATAGGTGAGGTGAAATGTGTGTATTGTTTAAAAGACAGGCCGTAATGACCTATATTATCGGTTGAATATACTGCCTTGGCCATTGACCTGATAGCCAGGGTCTCGATAATATTCTGCTCTTTCTTACCGTCCACCTGTTTGATAAGATTGTTTATGGAGTGAGCCAGTGAACCCTGCGTTTTACTATCGAGCTTATATCCAAAGCGTTTGATAAATGAGCTGAAATTGTTAATCTTTTCAGGGTCGGGTTTATCGTGCACCCTGTAGACGAAAGTCTTTGTTTTTCCCGGCTTACCTGCGCCGATGTATTCAGCCACCTTCCTGTTGGCCAGCAACATGAATTCCTCTATGAGCTGGTTTGCCGTCCCGCTCTCCCTGAAGTGGATGCCCAGGGGGTAACCTTTCTCATCAAGCTTGAACTGCACCTCGGTGCGCTCAAAGGAGAAGGCCCCGGAGTCGAAGCGTCGTGACCTGAGCTTCTGGGCCATGTAGTGCAGCTTGAGGATGATTTTCTTTAATGGTCCCTCACTGCCGTCGATTATTTCCTGTGCCTTTTCATAGGAGAAGCGCTGATCTGAATTGATGATGGTTCGCCCGAACCACTGATCTGCCACATGGGCTTCATCATCCATGGTGAAGACCGTAGAATATGTAAGCTTATCCTTACCCGGGTTCAGGGAGCACACATGATTGGACAGTTTTTCCGGCAGCATAGGCACCACCCGGTCGACCAGGTACACAGAGGTACCACGTTTTTCAGCTTCGTCGTCCAATAAAGTACCGGGCTCAATATAATGTGTAACATCGGCTATATGTACGCCCACTTCCCACTTTCCGTCATCCAGCTTACGTAATGAGAGGGCATCGTCAAAATCTTTGGCATCGGCCGGATCAATGGTGAAAGTGGTCACTTTCCTGAAGTCGCGGCGCCTGCTAATTTCTTCCTTTGTTATTTCATCAGGTATTTTTTCCGCTGCCTTTTCCACCTTATCGGTAAATTTATCAGGCAGTTCAAATTCAGCCAGTATGGCATGCATCTCCGTTTCATGCTCACCCGGCATGCCCAGCACCCTGACAATCTCGGCCACGGGATTTTTCTGCCGGCTGTCCCAGTTGGTGATACGAGCCACGGCTTTCACTCCCTGTGTGGCACCATGGAGATTATCATTGGGTATGAACAGGTCGAAGGGCATACCTTTGGTATCGGGTATGAGGAATGCAAATTGTGGCATTAGCTCAACCGTTCCCACGAAGGTCTCTCGCGCTCTTTTAATAATCTCTACCACTTCTCCCTCAGGGCGATTCCCTTTTTTGCGCACCAGAAGACGTACTTTAACCTTATCTCCGTGTAGAGCTGTGTTAAGGTTACGATTTGATACGAACACATCCTCATCAATGTCGGCACCGGTAATAAAGCCGTAGCCCATGCGTGTCATATCCACTGTTCCTTCTATATATGCACCTGCCTGCCTGGCACGGTAGCGACCTTTATTTACCTCTTCAATGAAGCCCTTGCTTTTCAGGTCGTATAATACTTTTGACACCATCCTGCGCTGTGAAGGGTCACTGATGTTTAGTTGTGCCGATATCTGTTTGTAATTGAATATTTTACGGGGTTCACCCTGGAATAACTGTTTAATCTGCCCGGCAAGCTGGGTCATCATTTTTGCCGGCTTCTTCTTTTTTGACATATAAAATTTTTTTGCAAAGATAAGACTTATTTAATGAGTGGGAAGGATTATTGGAATGATGGAACCGAGGATCCCGAACTTGCAATAGCAAGTGAGGGAGACGAGCTCGACGA
>CAZSJH010000219.1:0-4941 GCA_964607105.1 uncultured Rikenellaceae bacterium
CGGTTCATAAAAGCCCCGGGGTCACCCTCATCAGCATTACATATGAGGTATTTCCTGTCAACTTCCTGCTCATAGCAGAAAGTCCATTTTTTCCACGTGGGGAAACCAGCCCCGCCTCGGCCCCTGAGGCCTGATTTTCTTATAATGTCGATTATCCCTGAAGGTTTCACCTGAAGGGCCTTTCTTAAACCTGAATACCCATCTTTTGCCAGATAGTGCCCAATGTTTTCAGGGTCAATCAGACCACAATTTGCCAGGACTCTGCGTACCTGGCCCTTCATCACCTGTGTTGAAAATAAGGAAGGGATCTTAGGATTATCACTTTCTCCTATTACCCCAAGGGCAAGGGAATCTATAATTATATTATTCCTGATATGACTCTCAATAATTTCATTAACATCACTGGGTTGAACATTCCCATAACATACAAGTTTCTGACCGGGTGTTTTAACCATAACAATGGGTTCGGCATAACACATCCCTATGCATCCTACCTCCAGTAAATCTGCTTTCAATCCAGTTTCCTTTAAGCGTGAAGCAAACTCATCCTTTACCTCAGCCGCACCCGCAGACTGTCCGCAGGTAGCCATCCCGATATATATTACAGTGGCATTTTCGCTGGATAGTATCTCCCATTCTTTCAGAGATACTTCATGTAAGCTATCAAAACTGGTTTTCATCTGTCATAAACCTTTATCCCTGTTAAGTATTTCCCTGACCTTGTTGGGAGTCATTTTTGCATTAACTTTATCATTGACTATCACACATGGAGCTATTCCACAGGCCCCGATGCATGCCAGGGTGTCTATCGAATATTTAAGATCATCTGTTACTTCCCCATTTTTGATGCCCAGTAAACCTTCTATGTTCTCCAGTATTTTCCCTGAACCACGAACATGGCATGCGGTACCCCTGCAGACACAGATGTGAGTTTCCCCTACCGGTGTGAACCTGAACTGGGAATAAAATGTGGCAACTCCATATACCCTGCTCCCCGGCACTCCTGTGAAGCGGGCAATTTCTCCCATGGTTTCATCTGAAAGGTACCCATATTCACCCTGTACAGCCTGCAAAACAGGTATCAATTCTTCAGGTTTACCGGCAAAAGGAGCAAATATCTCATCCAGTTGCTTGTTCATGTCTTTACAATCTCAGATATGCATAAAATAATATGTCAAGATATCTGTCTAATACCACTTCTGCAAATCTTCAGGGCTATTTATATTAAGGAAAGGATTTACACCCATGCTTTCCCCCTCTATTACCAGGTATTTATCATCCACTAATTTAAGAAATTCCCTTATTGAATATTTCTTCCCTGATTTGATAAAATCATCCAGCCTGGGAAGTATAGTCTTACTGTAGATAGCATGTAGTGGCTCTATAAGTCCATTATATACAGGTATTAACACCTCACATTCTATATTTTTAAAATTCCTGGCAACAGCCCTGATTGTTGAGACAGACAGACCGGGCATATCACATGCCACCAGGAAAACAGCATCCCTGTCAGTATTGGTCAGAGCTGAATGCAATCCTCCAATAGGACCGATATTATGATATATATCACCGGCCATCCGTATATTTTTGTAATCGCTGAACTCCCTTTCATTATTAGTAATTATGATAATTTCATCAAAAACGGACTTAAGGACTTTAATCGTTCTTTCTATTATTGGGACACCCTCAATTACAAGTTTTGCTTTCGTCTTGCCGGAGAAGCGCGTGTTTTTCCCTCCTGCAAGGATGGCGGCGGTAAATTCATATTTAACTACTGGCTGTTCCATTGAATGAAGAGAGGATGAAATAAAGGCTTAATATACAAAAAATGGATTAATGGATTAACATAAACGAGCCCCGAAAAATCGGGACTAGCTCGACGAACCCCGAATTTTCGCGGTGAGTTAAACTGATCAAACGAGATAGAAATAAAAAAGACCAAAGATGTTGAAACCTTTGGCCTTTAATCGTTCGTCTTTTGTCTAACTTATTCGCCCTAATTCGTGATAATTAGAATAATCCGCTTATGTTGCCATTGACATCGATATCTATATTCTCCGCGGAAGGTTTCGAAGGCAATCCGGGCATCCTCATTATGGCACCTGCTATAGGCACAATAAACTCTGCGCCTGATGAAAGTTCAACTTCTCTGACAGCGATCTTGTATCCTCTTGGTCTTCCTCTCAGTTTGGCATCATCGGAGAGTGATTTCTGTGTTTTGGCGATACACACCGGCATGTCATCCAGCTCAAGACTCTCAATTGCTTTCAGTTGCTTCAGGGCTTTTGCCGTAAATTCCACGCCATCGGCACCATAGATCTTTGTTGCAATGGTTTCTATCTTATCCTTATAGCTTGATGAAAGTTCATAAAGGGGCTTGAAGTTCCTTTCGGGATCTTCCACTGCCTTCACCACTTTTTCTGCCAGTTCAACAGCACCTTCACCCCCTTTTGCCCATGAATCATTGAGTGCCACATCAACACCCTGTCCCTGGCAATATCCATTTATGAGTTTGATTTCCTCATCTGTATCCGTGGCAAACTTATTAATAGCCACAATAGGTTTGAAACCAAACAGTTTCATATTCTCAATATGTTTTCCCAGGTTTTCGAGTCCGGCTTCGAGTGCCTTCAGGTCCTCCACTTTGAGTTCTTTTATATCGGCTCCACCGTGATACTTGAGGGCCCTGATAGTTGCTACAAGAACAACGGCATCAGGTTTGAGGCCGGCCATGCGGCACTTGATATCGAAGAATTTCTCAGCACCAAGGTCACTGGCAAAGCCTGCTTCTGTGACAACATAATCACTCAGGGAAAGACCCATTTTTGTTCCCAGTATACTATTGGTACCCTGTGCAATATTACCGAAAGGTCCGCCATGTATTATTGCCGGTGTACCTTCCAGTGTCTGTACAAGGTTTGGTTTGATGGCATCTTTCAGCAGAACAGCCATGGCCCCCTGTGCTTTAAGGTCGCGGGCAAAAACGGCTTTGCCCCCGTAGGTATAGCCTACGAATATGTTTCCAAGCCTCCTCTTGAGGTCTTCCATATCAGTGGCCATACACAATATGGCCATCACCTCTGAAGCTGCAGTAATATAAAATCCTGTTTCTCTCGGTACGCCCTGGGTAGTGCCTCCCAGCCCGATAACTATATTCCTGAGGGCCCTTTCATTCATATCCATTACCCTTTTCCATTCGATGGTACGGGGATCAATATCGAGACTTACGCTTTTTTGCTGCAAGTTATTATCAATAAGAGCAGCAAGAAGGTTATGGGCTTTCTCCACTGCGGATATGTCACCTGTGAAATGAAGGTTTATATCCTCCATGGGAACAACCTGTGCATATCCACCTCCGGCGGCGCCGCCTTTAATCCCGAAAACAGGACCGAGGGAAGGTTCTCTCAGAACAACAGTCGTCTTTTTGTTTAACCTGTTCATTCCCTGTGCAAGGCCGATGGATGTCGTGGTTTTACCTTCTCCTGCTGGAGTAGGTGTTATTGCCGTGACAAGAATTAATTTTGACTTTTTAACCTTATCTTCATCAATAAGTTTCAAAGGAAGTTTAGCTTTATAATTACCGTAAAGCTCCAGTTCCTCCTTATCAATGCCAAGCTCTTCAGCAACATCTTTTATAGGCTTCATCTTAGTAGCCTGGGCAATTTCAATGTCTGATTTCATATGTATGATTTTTAAAAAGTTTATATTCTCTGTATAATAACATAAGGATCTGTATATTTGTTAAGCATCCCGCGCTTATTACGATCGGGGTGCCCAAAGTTATTTAAAAACATTAATTTAGAAAAAAAATACTGAAAACAGGTTACGATGAGACATGTTGTAATAACCGGAGGGACCAGAGGGATAGGATTTGGACTGGTCAGGGAATTTCTTTCCCATGGGTTTAATGTAACATTCTGCGGGACGACAGACAAATCGGTTATGAGTGCAATGAACAGGCTGACAAGCCAGTGGTCATCTAAAAAATTCAGGGGGGTCGTTTGCGATGTTTCGAAAAATGAGGATTTGATAAACCTATGGGAATTTGGAACAAAGATCTTCGGTGAAGTTGATATCTGGATCAATAATGCAGGGATAGACAACCCTCAGGCTACTTTCAATAAGCTTGACCCATCTGTCATTAACAGACTAATAGATACTAATATTAAAGGTCTGATGCAAGCCACCCATATTGCATACAATAATATGTCAGAGCAGGGTAAAGGTTTTATTTATAATATGGGAGGGCTTGGCAGTGACGGAAGAATGATAAAAGGCCTTACCCCGTACGGGATGTCGAAAAGGGCGGTGCAATACTTCACAAAAGCTCTCGCAAGGGAGACGGGGAAAGAAAGCACCGTCAAGATTGGGTTATTACTACCGGGAATGGTGCTGACAGACATGCTGCTTGATCCAATAAGAAAGGGCGATAATAATTCCGCCAGGCTTAAGAGGGTCTATAATCTTCTTGCTGATGAAGTGGAGCCTGTAAGCTCTTACCTTGCCGAAAGGATCATCAGAAACGAACAAAATGGGTCAATAATCTCCTATTCGGGCAGCATACGAATGTTCCTTCGAATACCTGGCCGTCTGTTCACGGGAAGAGATATAGTAAGCAGTAAATTGCAGGACTGATCTCTCAACCAGGATATGATTATTAATAGCCCCTTTTAAATATATTTTGAGATTAGCATTTCAAACAGTTCCTGCCTGCCGCTGATACTTCCAGGTTCACCATATTCCGAAGCCAGTTCACGCATTCTTTTCATTGTGAGCTTACCTTTCTCAAAATCTGAGCCCTCAGTAGTTTCAAAGGAAGCATAACGCTTTTTCCTCAAATCCTTGTACTCACTCTCACCAAGTATTTTATCAGCTACAATCAATGCCCTTGTAAAAGTGTCCATACCCGATATGTGAGCATAGAACAGGTCTACGGGATCT
>CAZSJH010000220.1:0-4913 GCA_964607105.1 uncultured Rikenellaceae bacterium
TAATGAAGAATGATATCACCATGGCAGGAACATCGATGCTGACATCAGCTGCTGATAGAGATATTTCTCCCCTTGTACTGGATAGTATAGGTATTGATAAAGGACTTCTGGGTGAACTGGCTGAACCTGGAGATATTATTGGTAAAGTAACTGCAGCAGCATCTGAATTAACAGGACTGCCTGAAGGAATACCTGTGGTGGCCAGCGGTCATGATACCCAGTTCGCAGTGTTTGGGTCCGGCGCAGATATAAATCAGCCGGTATTGAGCTCCGGCACATGGGAAATACTTATGGTGCGTTCCCTTAACTACAAGGCTGGTAAAGAACAGATGGAAAATTCAATCAGTACCGAACTGGATCCTGTTCCGGGACTTTATAACATCGGTAATCAATGGATTGCATCAGGCATGCTTGAATGGGCAGGCCGTAATATGTTCGCGGATTGCAGTGATGAACTGCATGAAAAAATGATATCCATGGCAGGCGCAGTACCACCGGGAAGTAACGGTGTAAGGGTTATCCCCAGGTTTTTTGAAGAAACCGTAGGCTCCGGTGGAGGCCGGATTACCGGATTAAGTATGGAATCGACCCGTGAAGAAATCTACAGGGCTATGCTGGAAGCATTATCACTAAGACTGAGGGAAGGGATGAAAGCCCTGGAAACGGCAGGCGGATTTACCTCAGACAATATTCTCTGTGTGGGTGGAGGTTCAAAAAACAACTTGTGGAACCAGCTAAGGGCAGACATAACTGGAGTGCCTGTTACCGTTATCGATAAAAAAGAAACAACAGTTCTGGGAGCCGCCATGTTTATAATGTATGCTGCCGGCCTTGTCGCCGGACCGGATGATGCTAGGGAAATGATACCGTTCAGGAGCGAAGTATTTGAGCCAGGACCCAATAGGAAGATTTACAAAGAACTGTTTTTCTGATACAGAAGGGTGAGTGGCGTTGAGTTTCTGGGTTACTGGTAGCCTCCCTCCCTTTCTCCCTTCTCCTCTTCTCCCATTCTAATCTTTCATCTCTCGCACCTAATATCTGACTTATCCTTATCCTTAGCCTAAAAATTAAGGGGTGCTCGAATACAATCAAGCACCCCTTCCTGTATGGCTTATATCCAGGATTATTCCTCGCCGAGCCTGAACTCAACGGGAATACTTAATTTAACTTTTACAGGATATCCCCTCTGCTTGCCCGGTTCCCAACGCGGCATATTTTTAAATACATCCATAGCAGCATCATCAAATCCCTCATAAGTACTTCTCACAACCTTAATATCTTCGATATTCCCTTGAGTGTTCACTGTTAATTCCACCGTGACCTTTCCCTCAATACCTTCCTGCTTTGCTTTTTCAGGATATTCAAGGTTTGTATAAATATATGATTTAAGGGCAGGTAAACCTCCGGGGAACTGTGGCATTTCCTCAACCACTATAAATACCTCTTCTGTAACTTTATCTTTAGTGGCAACCTTAGTTTCATTCTTTGTTTTTTCTTTCAAGCTCTCCTTTAGCGTAATAATTATAACCCCATTACTGGCCTTGTATTTCTTTACAATCTCTGAAGACTGATCCTTAATTACCTCCACACTCCAAATATTTTCAGGATCAATATTATCATAGTCTTTCACTACTTTTCCGTCAATAATTATTACCGGCTCAATCTCATAATCATGCGAATCTGATATGCGGATTCCTATCTTTCCCTCTCGTTCCTTAACCGTCAATTTTTGCTTCTGTTTCACCTTTGAAAGATCAAGCTCGTAGGACCTGAATTCAAGTTCTATGGCTTTGTCGGTAATCCACGATGCCTTCATTTCAACTGTCTCATAACCCACGAAGGAAATAACAAGGATATCATCTTTTTCACATTCCAGTTCAAACCTGCCTTCACTGTCTGTTATAGTACCTGTTGTTGTCCCCTTTATTATCACTGATGCTCCATCAGCAGGTACACCTGTATCAGCCAGTATTACTTTCCCTTTTACAGTGCCATCCCAGTCCTGCGCTTCCGAGCCTGTCAATACTCCAAGTGCTGTAACAATAAGAGGTATTAATAATAAGTATTTTATAATACCCATCCTTTTTGTTGTTGTTCTTTTCATCATTTTGAATCTTGTTTTTGTTAATGAATAATTAAACTGGTGCCCGAGTCTGAAATAATTGGTCCCTAGGGAAAAATTAAGAAGCTGGGCCCTGTAACGAGCCGGGTTAATCCCCATTGCCAGCACTTCCCTGTCGGCAAGGTGCTCGTGATTCTCTTTAACCATCCTGGAAATAAGCCATGTAAAAGGGTTGAACCATGTGAAAAGGACTGTCAGTTCAACAATAATAAGATCAATAAAATGCAGCTGTTTGATATGAGCTCGCTCATGAAGTATAATGGGTTCAATATGAGGGTCATCCCTGAGCCTCTCCGGCACAAAGATCCACCTAAACAGAGTAAAGGCCTGGTCACTATCAGTGAAAATAATTTTACTTTTATTGACTGACTCCCTTCCTCTCGTATTACTCCACACTCGTATGATAACAATGTTGCGTAACAGTATGAACACAACTCCCGCTGAATAAATTATCAGGACAGCCAGTAACCAATCAAAATTTGAGGCTCTGGTCACCTCAGCTGTTAATTGACCGGTGGATTCAATAGCAAAGGAGGAGGGTTGCACAGGACTGTGGCTTATTCCTCCCATATTGATTAATTGAGGGAATCTCACAAAGGGGAATATCCAGCTGGCAAGAACCCCGGATAAAAGGTAAAAACGCTTTAACCTGAGATTATTATCATTCCTCAATAATAAATAGGACAGGGTTACTATTGAAATACCCATTGATACTTTAAGCAGGTACATTAATATCTCATTTGCCATGTTTATCTTCTTTTTCAAGTTCCGATTCAACTTCTTTAATAAGAGTTTTCAGTTCTTTCACACTCAGGTCAGATTCTTTAGCAAAAAAAGTAAAAAGGTTTGATGAAGAACCATCGAAGTAATTCTTTGCTATTCCCTTGAGGTATCCTTTCAGGTATTCTTGCTTTGACAGCAGGGGATAGTACAGGTAGGTAGTACCCACAGCCCTGTGCCTTACAAATCCTTTCTTCTCAAGTATCCTGATAACAGTCGACACCGTAGTATAGGGCGTATCCGGATCCTTGAGATTGCCGATAACATCCCTAACAATTGCCTCCTTTAACTTCCACAGGATCAGCATTATTTCTTCTTCAGCCTTTGTTAGTTTCTGGGTCATGATACAATTGTTTGCTACAAATATAAAACTAATTTTTAAGTAAGTCAACTATTTTTTACGTAGATCCACTAAAATCTTAGTAATAAATATAAAATTATTTAACCCAACACTTGAATTAACCCGGTTCAACAATTTAACATTTTAACGAATCAACTAAACTAACCCCTCAACTTCTAAACAACTCAACATTAATAAACTTTATAAACCTTATCAACCCTATCAACTTCTTAAACTCTTTTTTTTCCGTATTTTTACACTTTATCGTAATAACAAAAACCATGCAACTCAGCGAACAGGAACGTATAAGAAGGGAATCACTTGAGGAGATCAGGAAGATGGGAATCGATCCCTACCCTGCCGAGGAATTTAAAACAACGGTATTATCGGATGAGGTACTTACCGGTTTCGATGATGAGAAGAAAAACTTCCAGGATGTGGTTATGGCCGGAAGGATAATGAGTCGCCGTATTATGGGCAAGGCTTCATTTGCAGAGATTCAGGACCCGGCAGGAAGGATACAGCTATATATTACCAGGGATGATATTTGCCCCGGTGAGAATAAGGACTTTTATAATATAATTTTCAAACGACACCTTGATATTGGTGATTTCATTGGGGTGAGAGGATTTGTATTCCGCACTCAGATGGGTGAGATAACAGTACACGTAAAAGAGTTGAAAATACTATCCAAATCCATTCATCCCCTGCCCATCGTCAAGGAAAAGGAAGGAAAAGTGTATGATGCTTTCAGTGATTCTGAAATGCGTTACCGCCAGCGTTATGTTGACCTGATTGTTAACCCTCAGGTAAAGGAAACATTCAGGAAGCGCACCATGTTGATACAGTCAATGCGGGAATTATTCAATTCAAGGGGCTACCTTGAAGTGGAAACACCTATCTTACAGCCAATCCCCGGGGGTGCTGCTGCCAGGCCTTTCATAACATACCACAATACTCTTAATATGAAACTGTACCTGCGCATAGCCGATGAACTATACCTGAAAAAGCTTATTGTTGGTGGCTACGAAGGAGTGTATGAATTCTCAAAAGACTTCAGGAACGAGGGTATGGACCGGCAGCATAACCCTGAATTTACAGTTATGGAGATATATGTTGCATACAAGGACTATAACTGGATGATGGGCTTTGTCGAGGAAATGTTTGAAAAGGTAGCTCTTGATCTTCATGGCAAAACGCTGGTGCCCTACGGGGACATTGAGATTGAATTTAAGAAACCTTATCGCAGGATCACAATGCTTGACTCAATAAAGGAATATGCAGGTTTTGAGATTGCCGGCATGACAGAAGAACAGCTAAGAGAGGTATGTGATAAGCTTGATATAGAACATGATCCAAGCATGGGCAAGGGTAAGCTTATCGACCAGATATTCGGAGAGAAATGTGAACCACATTTTATACAACCTACCTTTGTCACCGATTACCCGATTGAGATGTCACCACTGGTTAAGAAACACAGGGATAACCCGGAGCTTACAGAACGCTTTGAGTTGATAATCAATGGAAAGGAAATGTGTAATGCATATTCGGAGCTGAATGACCCCATAGACCAGCTGGAGCGCTTCAAAGAGCAGCTGAAGCTATCAGAGAAAGGGGATGACGAGGCAATGTTTATTGATATGGATTTTGTACGTGCCCTTGAATACGGCA
>CAZSJH010000221.1:0-4906 GCA_964607105.1 uncultured Rikenellaceae bacterium
TTCCATCAGTATTGTAGCGTACTATCGCGAAATCATTATTTTCATTGCGCGTATACCCGGCCGCCACGATTTTGCCGTTCGTTTGTATGGCCACAGCGTAGGCCCCATCTTGGTCGGTTCCGATTTCCGTGGTGACTATCCCGTCGGTTCCGAAACCCGTGTCCAGACTTCCGTCGGTATTGTAGCGCACTATCGCGATATCTAAGTTAGAGCCATTGTACGCGGACCCCGCCGCCACAATTTTACCGTCGGCTTGCAGGACTACGCCGTTGGCAACATCATCTGCGCTTCCGATGGCAGTCATGATCGTTCCGTTGGAACCGAACTCAACGTCGAGCGAACCCGCAGCTACTACGGTAATGACATGAGAACCGCTTGAAGACCAATTACCAACATCATCTATCTCCTGAACATAGAGGGTATGCGCTTCTACCGAAAGAGCGGATGAAGCCGTGAATGTAATGTTCGTTGTTTCCGTTGCTCCAGTTGAGAGATCGGAGTCGTCCAGCTTATACCTGTAATTTCTTCACCAAGGAGGACATTTATTTTAAAAGTACCGATCTTTGAATTATACAGGCCTGTAAGGAAAAGGGACCTGTGATCGGATCCACTGTAATTGATATAGCCATCTGTAGTAAGCCCTGACAGCCTGAGGTCAAATTTAAACCTTTCATTTATGATCCCTGTACCCAGCTTTACTGTACCCTTAAAGGTATTGAAAGATCCCACACTGCTGCTTACTTCGGCATAAGGCTCATCGGAAGGCATCTCTGTACGAAAGTTCACACTTGCTCCGAATGCAGCGGCACCATTTTTTGAAGTACCCACACCCCGCTGAACCTGAATATCCGATACTGAAGATGCCAGGTCAGGCATATTTACCCAGAAAACCTGTTGCGATTCAGGATCATTAATAGGTATTCCGTCAATTGTAATATTTATCCGGCTGGGGTCGGTCCCCCTGATCCTGAAGTTTGTATATCCAAGTCCCGCTCCTGCTTCAGATGTTTCCACCAGCGATGGCAATGAAGAAAGCAGGTAAGGCAGATCCTGACCGGTATTCAGTTTCTCTATATCTTCCCTTTTCAGGTTACGGTATGCCACAGGGGTATTTTCTGAAGCCCTGGTTCCTATTACCATTATTTCATCGGCCTGGATAATTGCCACTTTAAGTTCAAATTCTATGCAAACATCCCCGTCAAGTCGCACCTCCCTGGTGACTGACTCATAACCCAAGTGTGCCACTTCGACAACATAATCACCGGGTTTCATTGGTTTGAAGTTAAAATTACCTTCAGAACCTGCAGTTGTTCCAAGGTATGTATCTTTAATAATGATAGTGGCACCGGTAAGCGGACGGCCATTTTCATCCATCACTTTCCCGCTGATGGTCCATTTTTGCTCCTGTTGCATTGGGATAGCATTTAATGCAATAAGAAATAAGAGCGAGCAATTAAATAAGATTTTTTTCATTTTCTTTTGATTTGATGCTTATTTAAACCAAAAGAATGAGGTCTCTTTTCCTACGACGGCATTATCCGTATCAGGTACAGAGGGTATGATCTCAGCCTGTATATTAAGGCACCCCATTTTTCTGATATTACAAAGGTAAGAAGATTGGTATATGTCTGCAAATATGAGCCTGATTATATCATTAATAAAAGATTTCTTACTTTTGCCATGCAAATTTATTTGCCGGGGGTAGAATATGGAATATCTTTTAAAGAAGCTAAACTACAAAGAACAGGAAAGGATCTGCATAGTTAATGGTGTTAATGGTGTTAATGGCTTTATCGAAGAAATAAAGGATTTAATGCCTTCTGTCAGGGTGGATAGCCATATAGATCCAAAGTTTTTGTATGAATTCTGCCTGGTTTTTATCAAAAAGAAATCTGAGCTGAAAGAAACTGTTCCGCAGAGCATTCATAATCTGTCAGAGGATGGAGTATTGTGGTTTGTTTATCCCAAGAAGAGTTCAAAGAAATACAATTCTTCCATAAGCAGGGACGAAGGCTGGGACCTCCTCAACTCGCATGGTTTTGAGCCTGTAAGGCAGGTATCCGTTGATGATGACTGGAGTGCCCTGCGTTTCAGGAATGTCAGGTATATAAAAAGAAGCAAACGATAGCCTTTATTTTTCAGTTCTTTTCTTCAAAA
This sequence comes from uncultured Rikenellaceae bacterium, assembly GCA_964607105.1. Lineage (GTDB taxonomy): Bacteria > Bacteroidota > Bacteroidia > Bacteroidales > VadinHA17 > UBA9300. The sequence continues at coordinate 2,158 of CAZSJH010000221.1, forward strand.
AATAGCTTCACCTCCGGGTCAGGTGTAATTTCATCAGGTGAATATGATGATCTCAGTATAAATGACTGGTACTGCTTACTTACCATTATCTTTTCAATATGTGCACCAGACTGATCAATTATTTTAAGATCCAGAGGGAATTCAAAGATATGACCATCCTGCTCCTGTTCAACCAGCAGGTTTATTTCATTTCTCCTGTTATTATATGTCCAGCTTATATTCAGTACAGGATGATTAGGCAGGTAGAGCCACTGGTGAAAGAAATTACCCAGGTCACGATTTGAAACATCCTCCATGGTCTTTACAAAATCGGAGGTCATGGCATTCCTGTTACGGTACCTGGCATAATATGTTTGTATGCCTGTCCAGAAAAGATCATCTCCCAATTCATTTTTCAACATATGTAGTACCCAGGCACCTTTCTGGTAGGAATTTGTATTAAGCAAATCCATGAAATCAAAAATAGTTGTATCGATCACAGGTGCCAGGTTTCGCTTATTTGCTGCGATAACCCTTTGCCTGGCCATATCCATAACCGCCTTAAGCCTTGTTCCCCCTTCCCTGCTACCCTGGTAAAGAGCTGTCAGGTATGTGGCAAAACCCTCGCTCAGCCATATGTGATGCCAGTCATTTTCCGTTACTGAATTTCCGAACCACTGGTGAGCGATCTCATGAGCTATCAGGCGCTCAGCCATACCGCGTCCTGTCACAGAAGATTCGGAATAAAATATACATCCGGCATTTTCCATCCCGCCAAACATGGTTTTTGACTGTACATTGGCCAGTTTTTCATAGGCATATGGCCCTATTCTCTCACTGTACCAGGTGAAAGGTTTCACGGCAACTGAATAATCAGAGAAGCCCGCTTCGCGGTCTTCAGGGAATACATATGTCCATATGTCGGTGTCTCCTATTTTACCGGCGAGACAAGTAGCAAATTTGGCAACTCCAATTACCATAACTTTTGTAGATATACTTATTTCCTCTTTCCAGTGAGTAATTTTTATCCCTTCAGGCAGTGTACTTTCTTCGTAAAGATAGCCGTTTGAAACAACCTTGTATTTTTCAGGGGCATAAACAATGAAATCAACAAATGCTTTGTCTGAAGGATGATCAACGCAGGGTATCCAGTTCCTTGCCCTGTCAGGCCAGTTATCAGCAAAAAAAGTGCGGTCGCCATACTTGTTAGTGGAAATAATCAGGCCATCAGCAGGAATACCATAATAATTGATTAACACAATCGATGTTTCTCCCTCAACTTTCTGAACGGCAAGATTTATAACAAGGCGGTTATCCTTATGAACCCATTGCACAGGTTTCCCATCTACCATTACCTTTTCAACAGTCATCCCCTTCCCGTCAGATTTAAGGCTGACAAAATCAAGGTTAATCCGGTCTGAATTACCCGTATGGTTGATACTCACTCTTGCCTCTCCTCTTATTAGATCATAACTATCTGACAAATAAATAGTGAACTCATAATTCACTACATCAAAATTGCTGTTCCCGGTATATTTATCAGTTGCTGTAAGTGCTACAGATAAGAGGGAAAGCAATACTCCCGTGAAAATTCTCATCGTTTATGGTTTTGTGTAATAAACCTTCAAAGGTATATTTTTTACAGACAATCCTGATATAAATCACAGCTCATCAAATACAATTCTATAACTTTATATCCTTTTTTTAGTATCATTTTATCAATAACTAATTCTTGTTATGAAAGAATTTTATTTAACTATTATTTTTATATCTACCCTTCTGGATTCCTGGAGATTTCTTCTCTGACCGTGCTATGAAGGCTTTGTGGAAGCTGGAATTGAAAAAATAATAAGGTGATAACGAACAGAAATACAAGTAAAAATGCTTAGATTTGCAGAAAAATATATTTATGAATCACGATTATAACACCCAGAGGAAGAGGATGGCCCTTCCCGAATACGGAAGGAATGTACAAAAAATGGTTGATCATATAAAAAACATTAAGGACAGGGATGAGCGTTCGCGTGCCGCAAGATCAGTAATACAGATCATGGGGAACCTCAATCCCAACCTGAGGGATTCAGGCGATGTGAGGCATAAATTATGGGACCACCTTACAATTATTGCGGACTTTAACCTTGATATTGATACCCCTTATCCACCACCGGCAAAAGAGGTCCTGCAGGAAAAACCAAAGGAAATAGGTTATAAGAAAGGTGAAGTACAATACATGCATTATGGAAGGATCATTGAGATGATGATAGATGAAGCATGCAAGATGGAGGAAGGGGAAAAGAAAGATTACCTTGTTATGCTTATAGCAAACCAGATGAAGAAAGCTTCCGCAATATGGAACCGAAGCCAGGTTAATGACGATGTTATATTAAAAGATCTTCTTGATATGTCGGATAACAAGCTGAAAATCCCGGAAGGGATTAAGTTGCTTGATGTGAAAGATTTGATGGGGCCGAAAAAGAAAAAACAGCAGAGTAAGCAAAAAATCCAGCATAAGAAAAAATACCAGTCGAAGCGACAATGAGCAAATTCATAGTTGAAGGAGGGATAAAACTAAAAGGTAAAATACAACCACAGGGGGCTAAAAATGAAGCCCTGCAGGTTATCTGCGCCACCCTTCTGACATCTGAGAAAGTCGTTATACATAATATTCCTGACATAAGAGATGTAAACAAACTTATTGAACTTATCTCCAGCCTGGGCGCTGATGTTGAGAAGCTTTCAGCAGGAACTTATTCATTCCAGGCACAGAACA